>JBFMFD010000022.1:0-22695 GCA_040752255.1 Armatimonadota bacterium | reverse complement strand
ACCCGCGGAGTAGTCAACACCGCTGTCGCCGCGCCCGGGTGCCCGCACAGGCGGACCCGCCTGCCAAGCGGCTCACCCGAGAGTGAGCCGTCGACGCCCAGGGCTTGGCAGACGTTGCCCGGGCCCGAGCACAGCCGCAGGTCGGACACCTCGCCTCGCCGTCGCCGCATGGCAGCCACTCCTCGCAGAGGCTCCAACGCACGAATCAGAAGCGCCTGGCCGTCACCCTCCTTCCCCGTAACCAGATTCATGCACCAGTGCACGCCGTACGACCGGTAGACGTAGAGGTGGCCACCCCAAAGAAACATGGGGGCATTCCGGGGGGTCAACCCGCGAAAACTGTGGCTGGCGGGGTCGTCTTGTCTGTAGGCCTCGACCTCCACGATTCGGCCTGAGCACCCGCCGACCACGAGCTCCAGGCCCAAGACAAGGGGCGCCGCCTCAACGGCGTCGAGTCGAAGGACGGCGGTAATCTCGTCTTGCATGGTGTGCGTTTCGCGCGAGGAGCCCCCGCAGGGGTCGTATTCTATCGGAAGGCACCCCGGCGCGCTACCCAGCGAAACGGCGGGTAGCCTCGCTTGGACGGCGGCGTAACGCTCGTTGCCCTGAGGCGTCTGAATCATGACACCGAAGAGGAAACCGGACCGAAAGATGGACGCAGCCATACCTGTGCAAGGCTCAGCGGGCGTGGAGACGAACGACGACGCCCTCATTCAAGCCGCCCGCGAGGGCGACTTTGCAGCCTTCGAGGTGCTCTATCAGCGCCACCGCCTTGCCGTGTACCGGTTCATCTATCAGATGGTCCACAAGCAGGATGACGCTGAAGACATCACCCAGGAGGCGTTCGTTCGCGCCTTTCACAACCTGCATCGGTTTAGGGAGCAGGCTAGGTTCAGCACTTGGATTACCCGCATCGCCATGAATCTTTGCACGGACCGGGTGCGCATGGCGCAGCGCCGCGCTTCGCTTGAGCAGAAAGAGGCTCAGGGCGCCCTCGAGTGGATGACGATGTCCGGCGTGTCGCCGAACCCGGTGGAAGAGATGGAGCGGAACCGCACCGCGGCTCTGGTCAGGGAAGCAGTGATGGCGCTGCCTTCGCACCACCGCACCGCCATCATCCTGCGCGATTTTGAGGGCAAGGAGTACGACGAGATCGGGGAGGTCTTCGGGTGCTCAACGGGCGGGGCGAAACTGCGAGTGCTGAGGGCGCGCCGAGCGCTCAAGGCACGACTCGCTCCTCTGCTTGGGGAAGTCGACACTGAAGAGGCAAAGAACGAAGAATGAAGAAGCGAATTGAAGACCAGATTCTGTTGCTCGCGTACGGCGAACTGAACGCGAGCGAGGCTGAAGCGCTGACGAGGCGCATCGAGGCGGACCCGGCGCTCCGCGCTCTCTATGAGGAGCACGCCCGAGTCCGCGACGCGACGCGCGCCGTCCCTGAGCCTCCCGCGCCTTCGCTGAGTAGCGAGCGGCTGCGTGAGCGCATCTTGAGCGAGTCGGCGACAAGGCGGACAGCCGGCTGGGGTTGGGCATTCGCCGGCGGTGGCGTCGCGCTGGCTGGAGTTCTCGCCGTCCTTGCGGCGAACCTCCCCGTTGGCTCCGGGGAGGACAACCTCACCCCGCAACAGCCAACGCTGACGATCGCGCTCCACGACCTTCCCGCCCCTCACGAGTGGGTTCCCGCGCTGATTGACGACATCTCGGAACAGCCGCAGCCTGAGGCAGCATCCGACCGCCCCGCTCCCCAGGGACGCTCGCACGACCCGGCGGCGGAGTCCCACAGCGAGGATGAAGCAGGCGTTGTCCCCGAGACGGCCATCACCCAGCCCGCAACGGACGCTGCGAAGGGCGCCGTCGGCGACGACATGGGCCCCGGTGAAGCGACGGTGGTGGTGATCGGCGCGAACGGCAGCGCGGTGGAATTCGAGGGCACGGACGGAGTCGCCTTCGGTGGTTAGCGCGTTCGTCGTGGCTCTCGCCGGACTCTCCGGCCAGCAGGGAAGCCTCGCTCCGCCTCTGAGCGAAGGGCTACTCTCCTACGTGAGCCTCCGTGTCGCAACGGTGCTCGCTGATGACGAACCCATCGCGCAAATGGTGTTCGTGGCAGCGGACGGCGCGGGCTTGACGAGTGCGGACGTGGTGCCGCTTGTAGACGGAAAGGTCTTGACTCTCCGCGCCGCAGCGGGCACCTTCCCGGCGCGCATCGAGCGCATAGACGCGGTAACCGGCCTTGCGTTGCTGCGACCGACATCTCCTCTCACGGGCGTCGCGTTCGCTACAGTCGCGCCTTCCGTGCCGCTGGGCGTTGGGCTGGCGATGCTGCCGTCGGGGCCGGCGCGCGCAGCCGTTACGAGGGTCAACATCCCAGGACTGGTCGGCGAGGCGCGCGCGTTCTCTCCGCTGACGGAAGTGCGACTCGAGGCGATGCAGGGGACGATATCCGGCGCACCTGTATTCGACCCGCAAGGGCGCCTTATCGCCGTGCTGTCTTCCTCTCTGAACGGCACCGCCTCGCTGGCGGCTTCGACGACGGCGATCGGCCCTGCACAGCCGATTGTCGCCTTCTCGGTTACCTCGCTTTCGGTTCGCCGCGCGCTTGCAGGCATGCTTGATCCCAAGGGGGCGTCCCGCCACCCATACGTCGGCATCCGATATGCAGAACAGGAGGGCGGTAAGGTGGTTGTCACCGCGACTTCGCCCGGTGGTCCGGCGGCGTCGGTTGGCGTCAAGGCGGGCGAGCGCATCGTACGCGTAGGAACCACGACCGTGCGGTCGGCTCTGGATGTGGCGACCTACCTCTTCCTGCTTGAGCCAGGCAGCATGGCGATTCTCACCCTTGAGGCTCAGGGGGTCAGGCGAACCTTGATGGTGCCGGTGGTGCCGATGCCTCCCACCAAGTAGCCCTCAAATCGAGGGGCGAACGAGCCGACAATCCAATCAGGATGAGTGCCGGGCTACCGTTTGAGACCGGGCAGTCGCTACAGGTCGCCATGGCGGGCGCTGAGGACATCGAGGCGTTCGATGTCCAGGTCACGGAGGTGAACGACGGAGTGGTTGTGCTTCTGGGCGGCGAAGACGCCGCACACCTTCGACCGGGGGCAGCCGTCATGGTGCGCCATCCCGGCGACGAGAAGTCGGTCTGTTGGGGCAAGTTGGAGAAGATCCTCAACGAGGAGGACGGCTTCCACCTTCACGTGCACGGCTTGCGATGCGAGCGGATGGACCAGCGACGTGCGCCCCGAAAAGAAGCCAACCTCGCGGCAGTCGTCTCCCATGTTGTCGTTGGCGAAGACGGCGCGAAGGAAACGCGCAAGAGCCTGGGGAGAGTTATCAACGCGAGTCGCACCGGCGTGCGCGTGCGCGGCCGCACGCCGCTTGCATGCGGGACGCTTGTGCACCTCCAGATAGACTTCGGAACGAACGAGCCGACGGTAGCCATCGGTCAGGTTGTTCGGGTCGTGCCCGGCACTGAGTATGAGGACGGCGGCTTTGAGGTCGGCATCTCCTTCGCGCGCATTCTGCAGGGTGTCGAGCAGATTTACGACTTCTTGAGTGATGTCGAGGGCAACCAGCCCTCCCCTCGAGGCGCGGACGGTGACGACACGCCGGAGGCCGCCGGCCCCGAGGCGACCGATGCCGACGCAGAGCAGGCCCCTGCTTCCGCGCACGACGAAGCGGCATAGAGCAGGGCTCCGCGATCACGCCGCAGGTGGGGCGGCGAATCCTGCGAGGAAACCCCTCACGTCATCGGCTCCCGCGCCGTCGAGCGGCTCGAGCGGTGGCCGCAACGTCCCACCGGGTAGCCCGAGCAAGTTCAGCACGCACTTGTGCACGGCCGGCTGCGGGTAACGCTTCAATCGCTCGACCGCCTCGTCAATCAACTGCTGCAGCGCGTCGCTACGCTCTCTCACCTGGCGGGAGATGAGGTGCGGCATGCTGTTTGCGAGGCCGCTGATGGTGCCGCTCCCGCCCTCGTGCAGGCTGTGCAGCAGTAGCCGCTCGTCGCCGACGAGCACTATCTTGCCGGGCAACGCTTGGCGGTATCGCCTGAAGAGCTCGATGTCGCCGCTGCTGTCTTTGACGCCTGTGAGAGAGGAGTGCTTCTCGGCGAGGCGCGTCAGCATCTCAGGCGCGAGCGTAAACCCGGTCATTGGGTGGTTGTAGAGAAGCGCGGGCAGAGCGGACTCCGAAAGCACGGCTTCGAAGAACGCCTCAATGCCTGCCTCCGACGCCGACCGGAAGTAGAAAGGTGCCTGAACGAGCAACATCTCCGCGCCCGCCTCCGCCGCGCGTCTCGCCAGCCAGGTCGCCTCCGAGAGGGCGCAGGTTCCCAGCCCAGCGACGATGCGGAGCCGCCCGGCGCTGGAGCACGCGAGTTGAAAGAGGTCGCGCTTCTCGGCGCCGCTCAGGCTGGGGCCTTCTCCGTTGGTGCCGGCGATCACCACGCCGTCCATCCCGTTCGCCTCATGCCACGCCAGCAGGCGCACGAGAGCCGGCTCGTCAACTCGATACCGGCTGTCGAACGGGGTTACGAGCGCGGTGAAGGCGGACACGCTAGTTGCGCGCCTCTGCCGGAGCGTAGGTTCCCACGCCATCTTTTGGCGCAACACCGACGATGCGAACCCTCAGGTCAATCCTATCGGCAAGGATCGTCTCCGGCAGCCCGCCGTCAATGCCGAAGTCGCTTCGTCGAATGCTGAAGTCGGAGCGAACGACCATCAGGTCGCCTTGCATGTTGGCGACGCGGCTCTGCAGTTTGCCTGGGAACCATGTAAGGGAAACCGGTACGGTAATGCGCTTCGTTACTCCGTGCAACGTCAGTTCGCCTTCCGCTTCCGCAGACCAAGCGCCCGCGGCGCCCGCCTGAATCGCTTCGACTCTCGCGGCGTTTTGCTTCACGTTCCTGAGAGCGTCGAATCGGAATCGGATTTCAGGGTACCGCTCGGCATCGAGCCACCGCTCCGAGTGCAGGTGATCCGTCATGCGGTCAACGGTCATGCGAAGCGAGTCGGTTCGCACAACTACCTCGCCGCGCGTCGCTCCGACATCGGCGGGGTCGAACGCGACCGAGCCGTCAATTCCGGTGGCGATGCCGCTCAGCGGTTCATAGGGCGAGTCGAGCGTGAACAGGATCGAACTCACCCCCTTCGGGTCCTTCATGCTGAACGTAGTGCCTTGGCGCACGAAGGCGAAGGTAACCGATGCGCAAAACAGCAACAGGCTCAACAGAAAGAGGTGGTTTCGCTTCATGGTCGCGTGTTATACTCTCTCTGTGACCAGAGGCGCGAGGGGAGCCGAACGCGAGCGAAAGGTGTCGCGAAGCGAGCGCCTCGCCTTCGGGCTCCATGCGGTCGAGGAAGCGCTGCGAGCGGGTGAGGTCGAGCGCCTCGTTCTCCTCGACGGCGAGAGCGGCGACGCATCCCGCCTGGAGGCTCTCGCCCTTGAGCGCGGCATTCCTGTTGCGCGGCATCCTGAGCGGTATCTGATCTCCGTGGTCGGCAGGGTTGCGCATCAGGGCGTGGTCGCTCACGTGCGCCCGTTCGTCTACGCGCCCGCGTCTTCGTTGCTGGCGGCGGATGGGTCGTTGGTGGCTTGTTGCGGCATAGAGGACCCGGGCAACCTGGGCGCGGTACTGCGCGCGGCAGCGGGCTTGGGCGCAAGCGGAGTCTTCGTTGCGGATTTCGGGTCGGCGCGGGTCACCGCCGCGGTTCGCAAGGGCGCGGCGGGTTGCTTGCACAAGGTTCCGCTGGCGCGGGGCGACCTGGTCGAGTTCCTAAAGCAAGCGAAGGAGGCGAAGCGCAAGGTGCTCGCGGCGGTACCAAGCGGGGGACTGGACCTCTCTGGAAGGAGCGGCGCGGCGAACGCTGAAGAGGGTGAGAGAGGTGCGGGCGCGCCGGTCCTTGTCGTCGGTTCGGAGGGAAGGGGGATACCGCCGGAGGTCCTCGATCTTGCCGACGAGCGCCTGACGATTCCTCTTCACCGCGACGTCGAGAGCTTGAACGTCGCGGTGGCGGTCGGACTGCTGCTCTGGTGGGCGAGCGGGCGGTAGAATCTGCGCCATGCCCGCCCCTTCCAAGCGACTCGACGCGATCCCGCCGTACCTGTTCGCTGAGATCAGCAGAATCAAGGCGGAGAAGATCGCGTCGGGCGCGGACGTCATTGACTTGGGAATCGGCGACCCCGACCAGCCGACACCGCAACCGATCATCCGCGCCCTGCAGCGAGCGGCGGATGACCCCCGAACCCACAGTTACGACGAGTCCCCTCGAGGCTGGAAGCCGTTCCTTGAGGCGGCGGCGAAGTGGTACGGGCGCGAGTACGGCGTCTCTCTCGACCCGGCGACCCAGATGCTGGAGGTCATCGGTAGCAAGGAGGGGCTTGCGCACATCGTTTGGGCATTCTGCGACCCGGGCGATGTCGTCCTTGTGCCCGACCCGGGGTATCCCGTCTATCGCGTTCATGCGAAGATGGCGGGCGCGACGATCCACTCGATGCCGCTGCTCGAGGAGAACGGCTTCCTGCCAAACCTCGCCGACATCCCGAGCGAAGTTGCTAAGCGGGCGAAGATGATGTTCGTATGCTATCCATGCAACCCGACGGGTGCGGTCGCCACCGCCGGTTTCTTTGAGGATGCGGTGCGGTTTTGTCGGGAGTACGACATCCTGCTCGTGTCCGACATGGCGTACGCCCAGGTCGTGTATGACGGCTACAAGGCCCCTGCCGCCCTACAGGTCGAGGGCAGCCGCGAGCACGTCGTTGAGTTCCACTCGCTCTCGAAGCCGTTCAACATGACCGGTTGGCGCATCGGTTTCGCCTGTGGCTCTCCCTCGGCTGTGGGAACGCTCGGGCGCTTCAAAGACAACATTGACAGCAAGCAGTTTCCGGCTGTCGCGGAGGCAGCGGGGTTCGCCCTGCTTGAAGGGGACAACTCTGCAACGATGGACCTCTACAAGAAGCGGCGGGACGCGCTCGTCGGCGGTCTCAACTCCGCCGGCTGGAAGGTGCAGCCGCCGAAAGCCACGTTCTACGTTTGGGCACGAGTTCCGACCGGCGAGACTTCGGCCGACTTTGCGAAGAGGCTGCTTGAGGAGGCTTCCGTGCTGGTGATTCCGGGCACCGGCTATGGCGAGAACGGCGAGGGCTACGTGCGAATGAGCCTCACCGTTCGCGGCGACGTTGCGGGCGAGAGGCTCGCCGAGGCTGCGCGTCGGATGGCGGAAGTCGCGCTGGGACGGGTGTGACCGAGCGCGCCCACGACTGGACGTACGCGGAGGCGGTTGCGTACATCTCCTCGCTCGAGAAGCGCGGGTGGAGGTTGGGGCTTGACCGGATGCGCGAACTGCTGCGCCGCCTGGATAACCCTCACGACGGTCAGAAGTTCCTTCACGTGGCGGGGACAAACGGGAAGGGCAGCGTCACCGCGTATATCCAGGCGATTCTCTGTGAGATGGGGCTGCGCGCAGGGGGGTACTTCTCCCCCTATGTGTACGACTTTCGTGAGCGCATCCAGATCTGTGGAGAGATGATCCCTGAGCAGGATGTGGCACGCCTTACCGGGGTGCTCGCGCCGATTTCCGACGCGCTGGAAGGCACCGGGTACGGCGGGCCGACGGAGTTCGAGTTCAAGACTGCGATGGGGTTTCTGTTCTGGCGAGAGCGTGCGTGCGACGCGGTTGCCCTTGAGGTCGGCTTAGGCGGGAGGCTGGACGCGACGAACGTTGTTGACCCGGTGGTCAGCGTCATCACGTCCATCTCTCTCGATCACCGCGAGCACCTCGGCGACACGGTCGAGCAGATTGCCGCCGAGAAGGCGGGCATCGTGAAGCCCGGGCTGCCGGTCGTCTGCGGGGCCGGCGCGGGGGCGCGCGTAGTTCGCGAGGTTGCCGACGCGGTCGGCGCGCCGCTATGGGAGTTGGGCGCAGAAGTACGGTACGGCGATGACGGGGCAGGCGCCCTCTGGGTGGAGACGCCGGTTGACCGGTTCGGCGAGTTGCGCCCCGCGATGGTGGGGAAGTACCAACGAGCAAACGTCGCCCTTGCCATCGGCGCCATCCACGCTGGCGGGTGGACGCCCGAGGAGCGTGCGGTGCGGGAAGCGGTCGCCAAAACCCGGCTGCCGGGGAGGCTGGAACCCCTGGGGGACCCACCGAGGTTGTTCCTCGACGGCGCCCACAACCCCGCGGCGATGGAAGCGGTCCTCGATGCTCTGGCTGGTTGCGGCGTTGAAGTCGCGATCTGGAGCGCGGCGGCCGGGCACGACGCGGAGGCGACGCTTGCCACGCTGTCGGCGCGGCTGCCCTCTGTCATCGCCTGCCCAATGCTGCACCCTCGGGGCCTGCCGCCTGATGAGGTGCGAATCCTGGCAACCCGCCACGGGGCAGGGTTCGCCGCGAGCGTGGAAGATGGTCTCGCTGAGGCGCTGAGCCTCTCCCCGGGGCGTCCTATCCTCGTAACCGGGAGCTTCTACCTGCTCGCGGAGGCGAAAGAGGCGGCAAAAACCGCGCTTGGGCTTGACTCAGAGAGGCGATTCGAACCAGCATAGGGGCATGCGGGTCTGTTTCACGATTCTGATGGTGTGCGCCCTGACGGTTGTTGGGTGCTCGAAAGGGAAATACAACTCGGCGAAGGCGGGCGAGGATCACGTTCTCGTGTACCCAATGCCCAACAATCCGACAAAGTTGGATCCGGCGACAGTCGAGGACGGCGACACGTTGGAAGTCCTCACGCAAGTGTACGAGGGGCTGGTCGAGTACAACGAGCACAATGAACTCGTCGGCAACCTCGCCGAGAGTTGGGAGGTTTCGGACGACGGTCTAACCTATACGTTCCACCTCAAGAAGGGCGTGAAGCTGCACTCCGGCCGGGAGATGACCGCCGAGGATGTGAAGTTCAGCTGGGACCGTGCGGCCACTCCATCTATCCTCAGCCCGACTGCAGAGGGCTACATGGCCGACATTGTGGGCTTCGAGGAGTGCTGGTCTGGTCAGGCGAAGGGGCTTTCCGGCGTTGAAATCGTTGACCCCTACACGATTCGCGTGCACATCAAGGACCCGAAGGCGTACTGGCCGATGTACCTTCAGTACGCGTGCTACTTCATCGTGGATAAGGATGTGGTCGGCATGGAGCCGATTCAGTCGGCGGAGAGGATGGTCGGAACGGGCCCGTTCACCGTCGAGCAGATGGTTGCCGACCAGCAGGTCGTTCTGCGTCGTTTCGACGACTATCACAAGGGCGCGCCGAAGCTCCAGAAGGTCATTCGGCTCATCGTCCAGGACCCGAACACGCGCCGGTCCCTCTATGAGAGCGGGCAGGTGCATTGGGTCCAACTTGAGCGACAGGACAAGCAGTACGTAGATCGGCATCCGGAGTTCAAGAACCAGATGCACATCGTGGATCGCCCGGCGATTTGGTATCTCGGCTTCTCGGTGAAGGAGCCGGCGTTCCGAGACGCACGCGTTCGCAAGGCGTTCGCGATGGCGATCAACAAGGATCGGATCATCCAAGAGGGGTTCGACGGAATCAACCAGCGGGCGGACGGTATCGTCCCGCCCAACATACCCGGTCACAACCCCGACTTCCGCGGGCTGCCGTTCGACCCCGCGGCGGCGAGGCGCCTGCTTGCCGAGGCGGGTTACTCCGACCCGAAGACCTTCCCGGTGATGCCGATGTACTTTCGCGCGGACAGGGCAGACACGCGGATTGTTGCGCAGCACGTCCAGCAGGATCTGATGCAGAACCTAGGCGTGAGCATCGAACTCCAGCCGATGGAGTGGAAGGCGCTCCTTGAGAAGCGCAACAAGGGTGAGCTCCCGTTCTTCCACCTGCGATGGCACGCCGACTACCTCGACCCACAGAACTTCCTCTCCTTCATGCTGCACTCGAAGGCGCGCGAGAACACGCTCGGATACAACAATCCGAGGTTCGACCAACTGTGCGACACCGCTGACCGCCTGCCGCTAACGCAAAACGATGAGCGCTTCCGACTCTATCAAGAGGCGGAGCGCATTGCGGTCGTGGAGGACGCCATCTGGATCCCAATCTACTTCCAGCGAGACATTGAGCTGATACGGCCCGAAGTTACCGGCATCCGTCGCTCGCTCATGGGGCCGCTGCCGCACATCGAGACCGACGTTGTCTTCAGCAAGTAGCGCCGCCGAGGTTCAGGGCGTTCGCGACCGTCGCGTATCGCCCTGGGTGCTGCTTGCGAAGCGGATCGGCGCACGGCTTCTCTGGGCGATACCGACGCTCGTCTTCATCTCGTTCATCACGTTCGGCATCGCAGAACTCGCGCCGGGCGACGCGGCGACGACGCTCGCCGGAGAGCACGGCGACGCCGCCACCGTCGAGAGGATCCGCGAGGACCTCGGGCTGAACCGCCCCTTCCTCGTTCGCTACTGGGAGTTTGCGACGAACGCGTTGCGCGGTGACTTCGGCAAGTCTTGGTATCCGCTCGGAGACCAGGACACGTACGTTCGCGACATTCTTCGAACGCGCGCTTGGCGAAGCCTTCAGATGGCTGCGCTTGCAATCGTTCTGGCGGCGTTCTTCGGAGTGCTGTTGGGAATGGTGGCGGGCATCTGGCACAACCGCTTCCCGGATCGCCTTGCGGTTGCGTTCTCCACGCTCGGCATCTGCGTGCCGAACTTCGTGCTCGCTCCGCTGTTCATCCTCATCTTCGCCCTGAAGTTGGAGGTGCTGCCGATGACGTGGCCCTCGGTAACGGCGGCAGAGATGTCGTTCGTGGAGCTGATTCCGTACATGCTCATGCCTGTCGTCATCTTGGCGACGAGGCCTGCCGCCGTGATCACCAGGCTGACGCGGGCGGCGATGATTGACACGCTCAGCCAGGACTTCATCCGAACCGCCCTGGCAAAAGGCGTGCCGTTCACGCGCATGGTGTTCCATCACGCCTTGCGGAATACCCTCGTGCCGGTCGCGACCGCGATCGGAACCAGTTTCGGCTATCTGCTCACCGGTTCGTTCATCGTCGAGACCGCCTTTCGCGTGCCCGGACTTGGTCAGAAGACGATTGACGCCATCTACAAGGGCGACTATCCGATCATTCAGGCGGTCGTTCTGCTGTTCGCGGTTACGTTCATCCTGGTGAACCTGGTCGTGGACGTGGTGCTTCCGATGCTGGACCCACGGATAAGGGAGAGCGCATGAAGAACATTGCGGTCATCCTCAGTGTGGTGTTCTTGATCGCGCTCGTCGTCATCGCGGTCGCCGCGCCGATGCGCTACGACGTGACCGCGACCGTCGGGCCCAAGCTCCAACCGCCGAGCGCGGAGCACTGGTTCGGAACCGACAACCTCGGGCGAGACACGTTCACCCGCGTCGCGTACGGCGCAAGAATCAGCATTGTGCTGGCGATGGCCGTCGAGGCTACGGCGATCGTTGTTGCGCTGATTATCGGCACGCTTGCAGGGTACGGCAGGCGCTGGCTGGACGCGACGCTGATGCGCTTCACCGACGGCATGTTCGCATTTCCCGACATCTTGTTGGCGATTCTCATCATGGGCGTGTTCCGGGGTGGCGACTTCGGGCTGCAGGGCAAGGTGCCGAAGATTCTGATTGATGTTTTCCCCGTCTTCGCCGCACTGGCGGTTGTGGGCTGGCCGGCGCTCGCGCGCATCGTGAGGAACCAGGTGCTCTCATTGAAGGAGCAGGACTTCGTCACCGCATCACGCGCCCTGGGCGCAGGGCATCTACACGTGATTCTGAGGCACATCCTTCCGCACCTCTGGGGGCTAATCTCCGCTATTGCCATGGTGGGCATGGCGATGGTCATCCTCGCCGAGGGCGCGCTCAGTTTCCTTGGCATCGGTGTCCCGCCGCCCTGGCCCAGTTGGGGTCTGATGATTCAGGAGGGGCGGGAGTGGATGCGCAGCGCGCCGCATATGATCATCTGGCCTTCCATCGTGCTCAGCCTGACGATTCTCGCGCTCAACTTCGTAGGGGATGCCCTGCGAGACCGCTTCGACCCCAAACTCCGAGCCACCCTACGCCTGTAGCCGGAACCGAGAGCCGGGGCCGAGGCGTTATTCCCTAGTAGGAGGCATGAACATGAGGAAGTCTTGGATTCTGTTCGCGGTTTTGGCGCTTGTGTTGGCAGGCTTCGCGGTCTTCGCCATCGCCCAGAACTCGCCCGGCGAAGGGCAGGGCGGCGCCACGATGCCGTCAGATCAGGACCCGCTAGCCGCAAGCGCCTTTGACCAGAGGGTCTCGGCACAGTTCGAGGACGCCACCCTCTCGGAGGTACTCCGCTGGCTTGCGGGCACCGGCGTCAACTTCGTCGCCGACCCCACCTCGGCAGGAGACGCCAAGGTGACCCTGAACGTCAAGGAGGTTCCCCTCCGCGACGTTCTGCGCGCCCTCGAACAGGTCTTCAACGGGACGTGGACGAAGAGTGGCGAAGTGTACGCCTTCAAGCCCAAGGTTCGCCGTGGACTGGACGGGCTAAGGGGCGCTCGCCCTGACGTGCCGCCCTTCGACCGCGAGGAGCTGAGGAAGCGGCTGGAGGAGTTCCGGCGGGACGCTCCCGAGCTGCCGGAGATCGTGGACCCGGAACGGCTTGAGCAGTTCCTGCGGCGGTTCCGCGAGGCGCTTCCGCCCGAGTTGCGCCGATTCGAGCAGTTCGGCCCCGACTCACCTCGCTTCTTCCGGTTCGAGACGCCGAACATCTCCCGCCTGTTCGAGAGCATCACCGAGGAGCAGTGGCGGAAGCACGAGGAGCAAGGCTACTTGACTCCGGGCGACCTGACGGCGGAGCAGCGCGAGATGTTGGGCGGTGCCGGCGCCGGCACGTTCAGCATCACGCTCAGTGTGAACGGCCGCACGCTGCGCATCCGGAGCGGGTGAGTTGGCAGGCACTCAGCAGAGATAGCTGCCCTCCGGTACAATGCGGCCCTTGTGGGGAGCGTTGTTGCGCCCATCTTTCCAGAGCCCGTTACGGTCAGCGGCAACGCGGCGGACCAGGGGCACTTCACCGCGGTCCGGTTCATCCGGGCCGTCGGGACGGTACACCTGCTCTCGCTCACGCTGGTCGCAGGCGCGCTCCGGCTCTGGCTCGAACCGAGGGTTCAGACTTGGCTGGCAGCGACGATTGATGCCGAACTGCTGTACATCCTGACGATCGTGCTATGTATCGGCCTCGCGCTCAGCCGCGAGCGGCCCGCGTGGGCGCAAACGCTCATTCTGCTGGCGACCATCGCCGTGGTCACCGCCTGGGGGTCGCTGTGGGCATCCCTGATGCACGACAGCTTCCCGCTGTTTGTCAACACCTTCGCGGCGGCGTTCCTTATCCAGGCGGCCGCGTTGCTGGTCTATTTATGGGCGTCTCGGCGCGACCTGAGCCTTTTCGGGGCGTTCGTGCTGGTTTGGCCGGTAACTTGCTCGTTCCTAATCGGAGCCGCGGCACTCACCGATGTTTCTTTCTCCGAGGGGCTGACGCTGCTCGTTGTGCTGACCGGCATGCTTTTCTATTGGGTTTACGACATCGCCATGGTGCTGCGCCGCCGACGGCCGAACGAGGTTGTTGAGGGCGCGGTTGACCTCTACCGCGACGTCTTCAACTTCGTCGGCCTGCCCATTCGCTTCATGCGCATGCCCAAGACCATCCGGAGGATTCCCGCGCCATGGTAATCGTGATGAAGTCGGGGGCGACCGAGGAGCAGATCCAGACGGTCTGCTCGACGATAGAAGAGCACGGGCTAAGTACCCTCCTGATGCCGGGGAGTGTGATGGCGGTAGGCATCCCGTCTGCCATACCCGCCGACCTCCGCGAGCCGCTGGCGCAGAAACTGCAGATCCTCCCCGGCGTCAGTCAGGTCACTCACGTCAGCCGCTCGTACAAACTGGCATCGCGCGAGTTCCACCCCTCCGACACCATCGTGCGCGTCGGCGAAGTGGAGATCGGCGCCGATGCGTTCACGGTGATGGCTGGGCCGTGCAGCATCGAAGGGTACGAGCAGATGAAGGCCGCCGCTGAGGCCGTGAAGGCTTGCGGCGCCGTCGTCTTGCGTGGCGGGGCGTTTAAGCCGAGGACATCGCCCTATTCCTTCCAGGGGCTCGCCGAAGAGGGCTTACGCATCATGCAGCAAGTCGGCAAAGAAGTCGGCATCTGCACGGTGTCTGAGGTGATGTCGCCGGACATGGTCGAGACGGTCGGCCGATACGTTGACATTCTTCAGATTGGCGCCCGCAGTATGCAGAACTTCCCGCTGCTCATCGAGGCAGGGAGGAGCAAAAAGCCCGTGCTGCTGAAGCGCGGCCCTGCGGCGACGCTCGACGAGTTCCTGCTCGCGGCGGAGTATGTTCTTTCGAACGGCAATCCGGATGTGATTCTGTGTGAGCGCGGAGTCGTGCCGCTGGATCGCACGTACACGCGCAATACGCTCGACCTTGCAGCGGTACCCGTCTTGAAGGAGCAGACGCATCTGCCCGTGATCGTTGATCCGAGCCACGGCGTCGGCGTGGCGAAGTACGTACCCGCGATGTCGTGCGCCGCGCTGGTTGCCGGAGCGGATGGGCTGCTGGTCGAAGTGCATCCCGACCCTCGCCACGCGCTGTCCGACGCGGCGCAAACTGTGGACGCAGATACGTTTCGCGACATGATGGCAGCACTGAGCCGCTTTGCCGGTATGGTCGGCAAGCGGATGAGCGAGAACGTTCGCGCCTAGGGCTGGATCGGCGCCCGGGCAGCGAAGCCCTCGTCAAGTGGATGCCAATACTGCACGGTCTCCTCGCCGTACTGCCAGCAGAGGAAGACCTCTCGTCCGTCGAGCAGGGCGGGGAAGTCCACGATGCCGTGCTGGTGGTCCTTCAGGATGCATCCATAGGACTCCACTTCTTCGGTCAGTTCCTGCAGCTTTCCGAGCGCGTCAACAACCTCCGGCGCCATCGGTGTTCCGTTGCCGCGTTGTCCGCGGAGCGCGCGGAGTATCTCCGGCTCCCAGGCTTTGAGGTCCGCCATGATCGTACGGATTTTGAGCAACAAGGGAGCGATGAACGGCAGTACGGCGTTCGCCTCGCCGGGTGTAAAGTGCCTCGTGTAGCGGCGCTCTTCCATTGAAGTGCGCATTATGTGCCGTCTGTTTGCGCGTGTGCCCATAATGGTCGGCATCATGGACCCGAAGTATCGCCACCGATCCGTTCTGATTCACGGCAAGTTCCGTTCCGAGAAATGGGACTTCGACGACCACATCCTCCCGCCGATCACGACCACGACCGCGTTTCGCCTCAGGTCGGCCCAGCGCGGGGCGAGGGGGTTCGAGCAGTTCGCGAACCCAGAGTTGGATCGCGACACTGAGCACCCGATCTACATTTACGCTCGGCTCGACGACCCGTGCCAAGGCCTGTTGGAGGAGACGCTGGCGTTCGCGGAGAACGGTGAGACGGCGGTGAGTTTTGCCACCGGCATGGCTGCGGTTTCGGCTGTGCTCGGGGCGCACCTCCGCGCCGGCGACCATGTGGTCTCGCACAAGACGATCTACGGCTGCACGTACAGCTTAATCACCCGCTGGTTGGACCGCTTCGGGGTGGGGCACGCGTTTGTTGATTTGAACTGCGAGGACTCGCTGCGGAGAGCGATTCTGCCGGAAACACGCGTGTTGTACTTCGAGTCGCCGTGCAACCCGACTATGGACCTTGTCGACATGGAGTTGGTCGCGAAGGTTGCTCGCGAGGTGAACGAGAGCCGCGCGCCGGAGGATCGTATTGTCGTGGTGATGGACAACACCTTCGCCTCCCCGTTCTGCCAACGCCCGCTGGATGCGGGCGTTGACTTTGTGGTCCACAGCCTAACCAAGCACATTAGCGGCTTCGGTGCGGACATGGGTGGAGCGGTCATCGGTCCCCGCTCGGCGGAGACCGACTTGCTGCTGTTTCGAAAGGACTTCGGCGGGTCAATCTCCCCGAAGGCTGCCTGGGCGATTCTAGCGTTCGGGCTGCCCACGCTGGCGCTTCGGATGGAGCGAGAGCAGGCATCGGCGCAGCGCGTTGCGGAGTTCCTTGAGTTGCATCCGAAGGTATCGCGCGTGCTCTATCCAGGGCTGGACAGCTTCCCGCAGCGGGAATTGGCGCAAAAGCAGATGAGGGACATTGACGGTAACTTCGCGCCCGGCAGCCTGCTGTACTTCGAGATGGAGGGCGAGCCGGAAGAGGCGTACGCGCGAGCAGTGCGTGTGGTGAATCACATCGCCGAGAACGCCCTCGACATCACCCTCGCCGTAAGCCTGGGGCAGATTCGAACGCTCATCGAGCATCCGGCATCAATGACCCACAGTTCAATTCCGGCAGAGGCTCAGGCAGAGGCCGGCATCCATCCCGGAGGCTTGCGGATGAGCCTGGGTATCGAAGACGTGCGCGACATCCTCCAAGACCTCGAGGACGCGCTCAAAGAGGCGTAGAGCGTTCGTGGCGCGGACACATTGGGTTCTTGCAATCCTGCTCATCGGCGCGTTCCATGCCTATGGGCTGCGACATTTCGGGCGCGCGATACCGTTCGAAGAGGGAACCGAACACCACGACGCCGTGATCATGGTGCAGCGCATCCAAGAGGCGGGCAACCCTTGGAAGTGGTTCGTGAGCGACTGGCCGCTGTACAACGGCTTCTACCGCCCGCTGCCCAGCCTCGCATTCGAGTTGGATCATGCGCTCTTCGGCGAGAACTTGGTGCGCTTTCTCATCTTCAATCAAGTTGTCGCGGTCGCTTGTTCGTTCCTCGTGGTGTGGTTTGTGTGGGAACTCTTTCGTCGCCCCGGCGCCGCGGTTGCTTGCGGCGCGGTCTTCGCAGCGTGGCAAGCAGGCGTGCAGGACGCCGTCCCTTTGGCTACCATCGGTTGGCTTACGGCGCTGAGCCTGGTGGTGCGCGCACTCTTCCAGGATCGAGCCGGGCTGCTGAGATGGGTCGTCGTGGCGGCGGTCGTCGCGTACGCGTTCCGCGAGCTTGGCGCGGAGATCGCCGACGCCGACGTCACCGGTCAGAGTTTCTCATACCGAGCGCTCGGCTGGTCGCCAGGACGCACGTCCACAATCCTCACTCTCATCACGCTACTAACCGCCGCGGCATACTGTCGGTTCGAGCGCGAGCGACAGGCGAAGTGGTGCGTCGTGAGTATTGTCGCGTTGGTGGGCGCGTTCCTATCCTACGAGCAGTGCGTGGTTGTTGCGGGGATCCTGCTTGCTTGCGGTATCGCGCTCGCCGTTCAAGGCGTGCACGTGCGGTGGTGGTTCCACGGCGTTGCGTGGCTGTTGACGGCACTCTATGTGTTCCTCCACCGCGCTTACTTGCCACCGGATACTCGCTATCGGTTGCAGGCATCTCGCGGCGTTGTCGGAGGTGTGCGGGGCATCGTGCGGTTCCTGTTCCCCGCAAGCCGGGATGTCGTGATTCTTTGGTCGAATCTCAGCATCGGAGTCGCGCTCTTCCTCATCCCGCTCCCATACGCGACTGTGGCTCAAATCATCGCAAACACGCTGACGTGGGTGAAGGCGCGACGGCAGTGGCTCCCGCTTGTGTTCGGCTTGGTTGTCTCAACCGGAGCGTACGCGCCGATGTCGTTCCAACACTTCCTCGCGCACTACTACCACCTTCCCATGGCGATGCGCACGATCCTGGTCGTCTGGCTCTTCATCCTCGCGTGGGAGCTGTCGCTCAGCGCTGCTTCGCGCCAAGAGACGCAAGCGCGTGAAGGACTCGCTCACGCACTTCGTTAGCCTCTTCGTCCGTGAGCGTCTTCTCCATGTGCCGAAGCGTCATGGCGATGCCCAGGCTGTGCTTGCCCTCTTCGATGCCCTTTCCTTCGTACACGTCGAAGAGCCACACCTCTTCGAGCAAGTCGCCCGCTGACTCTCGGATGAGACGCTCGATTGCCCCGTACGGAACGTCCTTGGGAACCTCGACGGCTATATCGCGGCGAACGTGCGGGAACGCGCTGAACGGTTTGTAACGCGGCGTTACCTCGGGTAGTTCCAGCAGGGAAGTGAGGTCCAACTCGAAGGCGAAAAGGCTCGGCTGGAGGTGCATGCTTTCAACCAGCCTGCGCGAAAGTTCGCCCATCACGCCGACATCCTGATCGCCGACTATGACCCGTGCCTGCTTCGCCGGGTGAAACCGCTCGTCGTTCGCCGGCTCAAAAGCAGGCAGACGATTCAGCCTAGCGCCAACCTCATGCAGCGCGCCCTTCAGGGTGAAGATGTCCACTTCCGCGGTGTGCCCACCCCTCCAATGCTCAGGCAGTAACCGGCCCCGCATCAAACCGGCAACGGAAACGCGCTCAGCCTCCGGAAGAAACACGCGACCGACTTCGAAGAGGAAGAACGAGTCGTCGTGCTGCCGGCGCGCCGCTTCGGCAAGGCCCGGCAGAAGGCTGTTCCGCAAGACCGAAACTTCGGGCGATGCGGGGTTTCGCAGCTGAATAGGCTCGCAAGCGGCGTCGAGCGGCGAGGGTGCGCGGAGGCTATGCGTGACGACCTCGACGAAGCCGAGGCGGAGCATGGCGTCCCGGGCGCGGGTACGAAGCGAAGGCAAGGCGCTCTCCCCTCCTTGGGGAGTCGAGCCTTCCGGCAGCCGCTCGGGCATGTTCTCATAGCCCGCCAGCCGGCCAATCTCCTCCACGAGGTCCTCTTCGATGGCGATGTCTGCGCGCCACGAGGGCGGAGTCGCGGTCAGGCCATCCTCGGTCTCGGCGACGCGCATCCCGAGGCTGTTCAGGCTTGCGGCTGCCGCTGCTCGCGGAACCTCCATGCCGAGCAGCAGGTTCCATCGCGCCTCACGTACGGAGACGGGCTGAGGTTCGCTCCGGCCCGGGTAGAGGTCGCAGACACCAGGCTCCTGGGCGACGCCGGTCTGTTGCGACAGCAGCAGGGCGAAGCGGTTGAGAGCGCGAACGACGCCTTCCGGGTCTACGTGCCGCTCGAAGCGGTGCGACGCTTCCGTGGGGAGGTTGAGCGCTCTCCTCGTTCGACGTACAGACGCCGGGTTGAAGTGCGCGGACTCGAGGAGGATTCGCTTGGTTTCCTGCGTAACCTCGGTCTCCTCGCCGCCCATCACCCCGGCAACGGCAACGGGCCTGTCGGCGTCGCAGATGAGCATCATGTCAGTGGAGAACTCTCGCTCGATGCCGTCAAGGGTGTGCATCTTCTCGCCGGGGCGGGCGGTCCGCACCACAATGCGCTCCTCTCGCAACAGGTCGAGGTCGAAGGCGTGCAGCGGCTGCCCGAGTTCGAGCATCACGTAGTTTGTGGTGTCAACGATGACGTTGATCGGCCTCATTCCGCACGCGATTAGGCGCGCCTGCATCCAATCGGCGGATGCCTGCATCGGCGCCTCGTTCCAGACCCTCGCGGCGTATCGCGGGCACAGGTCGGGCGTCTCGATGCTTACGGAAGTTGCAGAGAGAGGCGTCTCTTCGTCGCCGAGAGCCCATCCTCTGATCGCCTCTCGCATCAACTCGGTGGGTTGAAACCGCATCGGGTCGGAGGCGGCGAGTTCGCGCGCGATGCCCAAGACCGACAGGCAGTCGCCCCGGTTGGGCGTGACCTTGACGACGAGCACCGCGCCGAGGTCGGACTGCTCAATCGCCTCCACCTCGTGGCCGAGCATTGTCAGCGTATCGGCGATCTCCTGCGGCGACGCAACAGTCTCCACATATTCGCAGACCCACTCGTGAGTCAGTCTCATGCTCGGAACTGCTCCAAGAACCGTGAATCGTTGTCGTAGAACAGGCGCAGATCGTCAATCTGGTACTGCATCATCGGGATCCGCTCAACGCCCAGTCCAAACGCCCATCCGGTCCACCGCTCGGTGTCGATGCCGTGAGCGCGCAGGATGCTCGGGTGGATCAGGCCGGCGCCGCCGAGCTCGATCCACGCCGTTCCCTTGCACACGGCGCATCCTTCGCCTTCACAGAACGGGCAGGAGATCGCGTAGTCCACACCCGGCTCGACGAAAGGGAAGTAGTCGGGCCGAAACCGGACGCGGGTGTTCGCGCCGAACATCGCGCTTGCGAAGGCGCGCAGTGTTCCCTTCAGGTGCGCCATGTTGATGCCCTCGTCCACCATGAAGGCGTCAACCTGATGGAACGTGTGGCCGTGGGTTCGATCCACCGCCTCGTTTCGATAACATCGCCCAACGGTGAACACGCGCAGCGGCGGCTGCTTCTGTTCAAAAACGCGCCCTTGGATCGCGGTGCACTGCGTTCGCATGAGGCGATGGTCGTCAACGTAGAACGTGTCTTGGTCGTCCATCGCCGGGTGGTCGGGCGGATAGTTGAGCGCCTCGAAGTTGTACTTTGCCTCCTCGAGCTCGGGCCCTTCGAAGAACTCGAAGCCCAGGCCGATGAGCGCCGCCTTGATGCGCTCCTCCGCCTGGGTAATCGGATGCCGGATCCCGACGCGGAAGCGCCGACCGGGCATCGTCAGGTCAATCCGCTCGCGCTCGGCGGCGCGCTTCTCCTCGATGAGTTCTAGTTGGGCGCGCCGCTCCTCGACGAGAATCTGCAACTGCTCCTTGGCTTCGTTGACCGCCTTACCGAAGGCTGGTCTCTCTTCAGGTGACAGCGTGCCGACCGTTCGCAAGAGCGCGGTGAATTCACCGCTCTTGCCGAGGTATCGGCTCTCGACCGCGCGCAACGCATCGAGCTGCTCGGCCTGCTCGATCTCCTCTTTCGCCCTCGTTCGCAGTTCTTCGATTGGGTTCATGGTTACACCAGCCGGTACCACGCGACTCCGCCCGCGATGGCGGAGAAGGCAAGCCGCCACATGTCAATGGCATTGAGGGCGCTCTGTGCCTCGTCGGCGCCGATGTTCGCAATGCCCACGGCGACAGCGCCCCACACCGCGCCGAACAGGAAGCCTGCGGCGGTGAGCGCGCCGACCACCGCGCTGACGCGCTTTCCCATAACCGCCCGCGTCACCTCGGCGACCGCTCCTCCCGCCAGCGGCGCGAGCAAGAGCATGAAGAGAGGGAAGAGAAGCGGCAGGAACCGAGCGACGAGAAACCCACCTCCGGCGCCCACGATGGCGCCGAGGGCGAGTTGAGGCGCGGGGATGCTTCGCGTGGCGGACGCTTCGCGCCCGCACTCGGGGCAGCGGTACCCGACCGTCGTCAGTACGGCGCAGCGCGCGCAGATCGGCCTTTCACACTTGCTGCAGCGAAGGGTGGTCTCTTCCTTCGGGTGTCGGTAGCAAACCATCCTTGCTCCAGGGGTAGCGCGCTCAGGCGAGAGCGATGTCGCCCTCAAGCCGTAGCGGCGCGGGCGCGCTCGACCAGAGCCGCGAACGCCTCGGGGTCGTGGATGGCTAGTTCGCTCAGCATCTTGCGATCCACCTGCACTCCGGACTGCGTCAGCCCGTGGATGAAGTGGGAGTACTTGATGTCGTTCGCCCCGCAGGCGGCGGAGATTCGCGCGATCCAGAGCCGTCGAAAGTCCCGCTTTCGGTTCCTCCGGTCGCGAAAAGCGTACTGGCCGGACTTCATCACCTGCTCGTGGGCGTTCTTGAACGTCCTGCGCTTGCGCCCATAGTAGCCCTCGGCCTGCTCGAGGACCTTCTTGTGCCGCTTGTGGCGCATGATGCCGCGTTTGACTCTTGCCATGTTCAGTTCACCTCGTTTACTTTAGGGTAGACCGCTTCCCAACCCGGCGGGCGGTGACGGTAGAGAGGCGCCGAGTATACCCCGGTCGCTGCTCCGGCGTGGACCGCGAGACGCTCTTGCGCTTCGGGTGGGGCGGCGGGGGCCTGCTAGAAGACTGGTTTTGCCCGTAAATATGCCAGACTTTACCCCCCCCATTTTTGCGTTCCGTTTTCGGCCTGGTGCCTGTATACTGACGGTGATGGACAAGTTTGACGAGATTCGCGAAACGGGCACAGGGTTGTATTGGCACACGGTCTACCCGTTGCCGGACGGCCGCGTGTTGGTTAACTGGTTCCCGGGCTCTGCCCCGGCGGGCGATTCACAGGACGCAGAGCACTCGCCGCGTGACGCTTCGGGAGCCGAAAAGCCTTCCGAGCAAGGCTTGCAGCAACGCAAAAGGAGGAACCCCCGATGAAGAGAGAAGGGGAACCCCGTATGCACTTCCCGACTGTCTACTTGCTTCGCGACGGCAGGCTCTATGTCGGACCCTTGCGGCTGCTTGCCGGCGGCGCGGCAGATGCCCACGGGTCGGAACGCGAAAGGCTCGACGCTGCGACGCCTTCCAATGACGAAGGCACAAGGAGGAAAGAATGATGAAGAGATACCTGACGTTCCTGCTCCCCCTCGCCCTCGTGCCCGCGACGGGTGCTGGGCAGAGGTTCTTTGACGACTTTGACGGCGAGGACCTGGGGTCGCACTGGGAGTTCGGCAACCCGAAGGGGGACATGTTCTACTCCGTCCATGACAGCCTGCTTGAGGTCTATGGCTTTGCGGGCTTTTCCCCTCAACAGTGGATCACAGCCAGACTAGGATCATTCGGTGACTTTGAATTGCGTGCTGTTGTCGGCTGGTCGGACGCCCCGCAGGAGCAGGCGATGTCGGTGATTATCACGGGTGTTCCTCCGCCGAATCCACCAGTAACCGCATGGATGAGCTTCAGACGCTCTGCGCGCAGGAGCATGAACATCATCCAAGCAGGCTTTCACGACGGACCGACTCGAACGGCGGACGCCCCACCAGGTGGGTTCCATGAGTTCAGGATCACGCGAAGGGGCAAT
>JBFMFD010000021.1:0-22869 GCA_040752255.1 Armatimonadota bacterium | reverse complement strand
TCCGCGGTTAGGTTGTCAACCTGGACGTCTTCGAGGATGATCATCATCTCGAGCCTCTCAAGGAGTGGGTGCGGGGGCGTGTGCGGGAACACAAGCACGAGCGACTCCGGCGCGTTCCAAAGCCTACCGTTGGCCACAATCTGCCCCGTGGGCTTCAGAACGGAGAGAGCAGTCGAGCCGCCCTGGTGTACGCCGAGCACATCGTTGGTAACTTGCCCGTGGAGCCAGGTGCGCCTATCCTCGCCCGCGAGGCTCAGCGCGAGGTCCTGTGGGCAATCGAGGACGCCCACTCCCTCCCGGACGGCCCGGTACCCCGGCAGGGCGGCATCAGGCGGGTTGGTATCGCCGCGTGTCATCTTCGTGTCCCTGTTCTACTACGTTTGGACCCCCGTGGTGGTGGCGAAGTGTTCCTGATTGGCTTGTTCGCTGCTCTCGCGGGCGCCGGTGCGCTGGCGGAGGCGGAGTTGACCCGGTTTGAGCGCGAGGCCGCCACCGAGGTCGGGTCTCACCTGGAGCAAACGGCCGAGACGGTGGTGAGCGTGGAGGTGACGCCGCTTGGGGTTGTCGAGTCGCTCCGGGGCGAGGTGTCCCACGTGTCCATCACAGCGCGCGGCTTTGCGGTTCAGGGGCTGCCGCTGTTCACCGAGCCGGACCTGCAAAAGACCGGGACGATTCGCAGCCTCGAAATCGTCCTTCATGACTTCAATCTACGCGGCCTGCAGGTTGAGGAGTTGCGCGCGAGGCTGTCGAGGTGCCGCTACGACTTCGGGCTGGCGCGCTCCCAGAGGGTTTTGAGGCTCACCGAATCGGGCGAAGGCCCTGGTTATGTTCGCGTGGGCGAGCGTGCGCTAGAGCGGTTTATTCTGCACAAGTATCGCAACATCAATCGCGTCAGCGTGCGCCTCGACGGAGGCAAGATCCTGGTATCGGGTCAGGGGGACTTCGGCTTCGTGAAGGCGGAGTTCCTGGTGCTCGCACAGATTGGGCAACGAAACGGCACCCAACTCGAGTTGCAGAACGCGCGGGTCGTCCTCGATGGGATGCGCGCCGACGCCGCGACGGCTCGCGGATTCCTCCAGGCGATCAACCCTGTGATTGACGAGAACCGCGACCTGCGCCTCAACACGGCGATGACCATCGAAGAGGTGCGCATCAGCAATGGGTTCATCGAACTGTTCGGCACGGCGCGCGTGCCCGAGCGAGACCGTTCGGGCAGGTAGTATCGTTCGGCATGAGGGCATGGCTACGTATCCTACTTGCCGTCTCTGCTTTTGTCCTGGGGGTCGGGAGCGCGCTCGCTCAGGCGATTCCGCCGCCGGAGGAGGTTATCGGTCATCGCGTCGGGGCGGACTACAGCCTCGCCGACTGGAACACCATCCTCGGCTACTGCCGCTTGGTGGGTGAGCGCTCGCCGAGGGTGAACGTCCGCTCGATCGGTCGCTCTACCGAAGGCCGGGAAATGATAGTCGCGGAGATATCCTCGCCGGAGACCATCCGCGAGGTTGACCGCCAGTTCCAGATACAGCGGCGCTTGCATGAAGGTACCGCGAGTGACGCCGACCTCGCAAGAGCCAAGACGGTCATCTTGGTGAACCTCAGCATGCACAGCACCGAGGTCGCGGCTTCGCAGATGGGCATGGAGTTGCTTCACGAACTCGCAACATCGAGCGACGAACGGGTGCTCGAAGTTCTGGACAACTGCGTCATCCAACTGGTCGCTTGCGCCAACCCGGACGGCTTGGACAAGGTGAAAGAGTGGTATGACCGCACGCGAGCGGCGGGGAAGGAGGGCGCGCCGATGCCGTGGCTCTACCAGAAGTACGTCGGGCACGACAACAACCGCGACTGGTGGCTCGTTTCGCAACAGGAGACGAAGAACGTGTCGCGCTATCTCTACGGCGTCGGGTTTCCAACCATCGTGTACGACGTTCACCAAATGGGCGGGAGCACTGCCCGCATGTTCGTGCCGCCGTTCCACGATCCGACGAATCCCAACATAGACCCGCGGATTACGCAGGGCATTTTTCTCATCGGCGCGCACATGGCGGCTGCGCTTGCGATGAACGACAAGCGGGGTGTCGTTTGGGGGGCGATCTACGACAACTGGTGGCAGGGCGGCATGCGGACGACCCCGCAGCGGCACAACATCGTCGCCGTGCTGACGGAGGTCGCCAGCGCGGACCTTGCCAGCCCCGTGGACGTCCGCCCCGACAGCCTGCGCGGCGCAACTAGGGGCTTGCCCTCCTACGAACCGTATGTGAACTTCCCCGACCCCTGGCCGGGCGGCCGGTGGACGCTGCGCGACATCGTGGAGTACGAGAAGGTTGCTTGCTGGGCTCTCTTTGAACTGGGCTCGAAGCACCGCGAGATGTGGGTTGAAAACCAGCGCACCCTTGCGCGCAAGGCGATGGCCCTGGGCGCGCAGGGAAGTCCGTTCGCATGGGTGATCCCTCCCGACCAACGTCAGCCGGAGGGGGTGCGGCAACTGCTGGAAAGCCTCATGGCGACCGGCGTGCGCGCGTATCAAGCTGAGACGCCCTTCACAGCCGACGGGAAGCGATATCCCGCCGGCACGATTGTGCTTCCCTGCGCCCAGCCGTACCGTAGCCACCTCAAGGACATCATGGAGGTGCAGCGCTACCCGAGGCGGTTCCTGTATCCGGGTGGCCCTGCCGAGCCGCCATACGATGTTGCGGGGTGGACGGCGCCTCTCCAGATGGGCGTGAATGCGGTGCAGGTGGACGAGCCGTTCGAGGCTTCTCTCACGGAACTGAACGAGCCGCCCAAGCCGACGGCCGCGCCGTTGCCGGACGCCCCTGCCTACGTCCTTCCCCCCGGCAGAGTCGACAACGTGCCCGCGGCGCTGCGCTTGGGGCGTCAGGGCTTCACCATCGGTGTCGTGTACGAAGAGGTCGCCGGCCTGATGCCCGGCACCATCATCCTGCATCGAGGCAGCCGCACAGGCGAAGAGTTGAAGTCGGCGATCGAGGCCGAAGCCGCCGAGCGGTTTCTGGATCCGCAGCCTCTGCCGCAGTTCCTTCCCTCCGGTGCGACGCGTTTCACGCCTCCACGCATCGCGCTTTACCAGCCGTGGATCGGAAACATGGACGAGGGCTGGACGCGCTTCATCTTGGAGAAGTTCGGCGTGGAGTACACGAGCATCCACAACGCCGACTTCCGGGCGGACGGACTGTTGGGAAGGTTCGACGTCATCGTGTTCGCCGATCAGGGCGCGTCCTCAATCCTGAACGGCACTCCCGCGTCGCGGACGTTCGAGGAGTACGCGGGCGGCATCGGAGAGGAGGGCCTGCAGCGGCTGGAGAGGTTTGTGCGCGAAGGCGGCACGGTCGTGTTGATGGATGGCGCGTCTGAACTCGCCGCAAACATGGGCCTTCCGATCAGCGATGCGCTCGACGGGCTTCGGGCTGACACGTTCTTCTGCCCCGGCTCGATCCTGCGCATCGTCGTAGACCGGACGCATCCAGTCGGCTACGGAATGCCGGTCGAATCGGTCGCGTACTTTGCGAGGAGCCGAGCGTTCGAGTTGGGCGATGGACTGGATGCCTCCGTCGTTGCCCGGTACGGCGAGGGCAACCCTCTGCTCAGCGGCTTCCTCTTGGGTGAGGAGCACCTGAGCGGCAAGCCCGCCATCGTGGACGTACGGCTGGGCGAAGGGCACATCGTGCTGTTCGGCTTCCGCGTGCAGTATCGCGGTCAGTCGCTCGACACGTTCCCGCTGCTGTTCAACTCGTTCCTCCGAGGTGCGGTCTCTCCGCGTGGAGCGAGCCCGGTGGCGTCGGGCGCGGCTGCGCCAAAATGACGGCGCGCGGCGGTCCAAGGCGTGCGTCGGGGGCTGCTTCGTCGTTCTGCTGATACCTCTCGTGGTGTTGGTGGGGGGAGCGCAGCTGCTCGCCGAACACCGAGACGAGAGCGGCCGGATCGTTCAGGCCGAGGGGGCAGGCTTCCGGTTCCTCCTCGCGTTGGCGTTCGCGCTGCTGCTCCTGTTCGTCGCGGTGCGCCTGTTTTGGGAGGCGATTCGGCCATAGGCGCGCGCGGGGCCGTTCCCCTGCGGGTATGACCCCTGTCATACGCAAGGCCGTGCGGATGGGGTAATCTTGACACAATGGTCAATGAAAGCCTCGGCGTCCTCAGGTTCGCCAACGTCCGACCCGGCATGACCGTCCGGGTCGTTGCCATCTTAACTGAAACGCCCGAGATTCGGCGGCTCCAGGAGTTGGGCCTCACGCCGGGGACGGTTTTCCGCGTGGTACGAGTGGCGCCTTTGGGGGACCCGATTGAGATCGCCCTGAGGGGCTACCGACTCTGCCTGCGGCGCGCGGAGGCTGCGTCCTTCGTGTTGGAGCCCACCGCCTGAAAGCCAAGATGCCTCTCCCTCCGACCACCGAGACCCGCGCGAGCACCCCGATCATCGCCCTCGTGGGCAACCCCAACTCGGGCAAAACCTCGATTTTCAACAGGCTCACCGGCAGGCATCAACGCGTCGCGAACTATCCGGGCGTCACCGTGGAGAGGGTGTCGGGCAAGGTTCGCTCCGGAGACGCCGAGCTCGAGATTGTGGACATCCCGGGGCTGTACAGCCTCCAGGCGACGACGGAGGATGAAGTGGTCGCCGTCCAAGCGATCAGCGGGAGCATTGACCGCGCCCCGGACCTGCTCGTGTGCGTCATGGACGCGGACAACCTGGAGCGAAACCTCTTCTTTTTTAGCCAGCTGGCGGACGGCCCGACTCCGGTCGTCGTTGCGCTCACCATGACCGATGTTGCGGAGCGGCGCGGTCGGGCGGTTGATGTGGATGCTCTCGCGGCGGAGCTGGGCGTTGACGTTATCCCTGTGGTGGCGCACAAGGGTCGAGGTGTTCGCGAACTCCTTGACGCGGTCGAGGCAAACCTCATCCATGCGCGTCCCGCGCGCCGACGGCACCAGGAGTTCCTCAGCCGGAGAATCGAGAAGTTGAAGGAGCGCCTCGCTCGGAGTGGCGTTGACGTCGCGCCGTCCGAGGTCGTCGAAGGCCTCAGCGACCGATTCAGCGAGTTGCGCCGCAGCGTTGACGAAATCCCAGAGTTGCGCGCAGCGTTACAAGAGGCTGCACCCGAAGGCGACCCAGACATCGCGGCGCGGTACGAGTGGGCTGCGGAGGTCGCCGACGCGGTTCTCGTTGACAGAACACCAGGCAAGCGCTGGACTGTGGCGGATCGGATGGACTACGTGCTGACGCACCGGGTGTTCGGGCTTGTTGCTTTCCTCGGCATCATGTTCGTGATGTTCCAGTCCATCTACTCGTTCGCTGCGCCGGCGATGGATGCGATTGACGGGTTCTTCGGGTGGTTGGGCGAGTTGGTGTCGCCCCTTCTGGCAGGTGCGCCCGCCTTGCAGTCGCTCGTGGTGGACGGCGTGATTACGGGCATCGGCTCGGTGATGGTGTTCCTACCTCAAATCCTGATCCTCTTCTTCTTCATCGCCTTCCTGGAAGGCACCGGCTACTTGGCCCGGGCGTCGTTCCTGATGGATCGTCTGCTCGGCTGGTGCGGGCTGAACGGACGGGCGTTCGTGCCGTTGCTCTCCAGCTTCGCTTGCGCCATACCCGGCATCATGGCTGCTCGCGTGATGCCGGACGCGAAGAGTCGTTTGGCGACCATTCTGGTTGCGCCCCTGATGAGTTGCAGCGCGCGCCTGCCTGTCTATATCCTCTTCATCGGAGCGGTGATCGAGCCGCAGTTTGGGCCGGTGTGGGCGGGGGTGGCGCTCTTCGGCATGCACATGGTGGGGGCGTTTGTGGCGATTCCGATCGTGTTCATCCTGAATCGCTCCGTGTTCAAAGGGAAGCGTCTGCCGTTCGTGCTGGAGTTGCCCCCCTATCAATGGCCGAAATGGCGAGACATCGCGCTCACGATGTACAACCGAGGCAAGATCTTCGTCAACACCGCCGGACGAATCATCTTCTTGATGACCATTGTCGTATGGGCGCTGCTGTACTTTCCGCGAGACGAGCGGGCGATGGAGGGGTACCGTCTGCGCTACAGTCGTCTGCCCGCCGCGGAGCGCGAGGCGGTGACTGAGGAGACCTTCGTGCAGAGTCAGCAGATTCGCGAGTCCTACATGGGCCGCTTCGGTCGAGCGATCGAGCCGGCGTTCGCACCCGCTGGATTCGACTGGCGGCTGACTACGGGTGTCCTTGCCGCCTTCCCCGCGCGCGAGGTGGTCGTGCCCGCGCTGGGCATCATCTTCGCGCTCGGAGGGGAGGTATCGGAGGAGAGCGTAGACCTTCGGCACGCCCTGTCCCGCGCCACTTGGCCCGATGGCTCGAAACTGCTGACGCCGTGGACAGCTATCGGCGTGATGGTGTTCTTCGCTCTCTGCTGCCAATGCACATCCACGCTCGCGGTGGTTCGGCGCGAGACGAATTCGTGGAAGTGGCCGGTGTTCATGTTCACGTACATGACGTTGCTGGCGTACGTTTTTGCCGTGCTGATCCACCAGGTCGGCCGCTTGTTGGGCTAAACTCGGGCGACGATGCCCCGCAAGGACCGAGTGCGCCGCCGCTGGCCGCAACGTTCCCGACCAAAGGACGGCCAGGAGCGCATTGCCCAAGAGGTTGAGCGCTTGAGGCAGGAAGTCGCCGAGCGCGACTCCGTCATCACGGCGATGCAACGAATCGGGCGCGTGCTCGAGCAACGCGACCCTGGCCCCGAGGTGCTGTACGACCTTCTCGAGGTTATCCGCGACGTAACCCACACCGACACGGCGCAAATCCTTCTGCTCGACGAGGGCGGCTCGCGCCTCACGCTCGTCGCCGACACCGACGCACCCGAGAAGGCAGGGCGCGTCTCCATCGCCGTCGGGCAGGGAATCACCGGTTGGGCGGTGCAGCACCGCAAGCCGGTGGTTATTCACTCCGAGCCGTGGAACGACCCTCGCTACCTCGAGTATCCGGGCTTGGAGGAGCGCCGCTGGCAGAGCCTGCTGTGCGTTCCACTGATTGCCGGTGGAGAGTTGCTTGGGGCGGTGAACGTGCGCACCTTTCGACCCTATGACTATAGCGCGGGCGAGGCGAACATCTTGCAAAGCATCGCGGAGCAGATCGCTCAAGCGATCCGATACCAATCGCGGGTCGCGACGCTCGAGCATCGGGCTAAGCGGCTCGAGGCGGTGTCAGAGGTTGGCCAGGCGATCGCAGGCAGCCCGTACCTTGAGGAGATTCTGCAGTTGCTGGTGTCGTTCGTCGCCGAGCGGCTGAACTACAAAGTGGTTACCGTGCGGCTTCTTGACGAGGAGCGCAAGGAGTTGGTGCTGCGCGCCACGCAATCTGAGCACTATGCGTATCGCAAGAAGCGCAGCATCCAGGTGGGGGAGAGCTTCGCGGGTAAGGCGATCGAGACGGGCCAGACCATGGTGTGCGACGACATTCTCAACTCAGAAGAGTACATCGGCACCGACCTTGCGGAGGCGCAGGGGTTGCGTTCGATGGCTTGCGTTCCGATGTTCTTCCGCGACAGGCCGATCGGCGTTCTTACGTGCTACCTCGATCAGGTTCACCGATTCAGCCGGAGTGAAGTGGGCATTTTGGAGTCGCTCGTTCGGCAAGCCGCCGTCGCCATCGAGCACGCGAAGTTGCAAGTTCGCACGACGCTGATGCAGGAACTCCATCACCGCGTCAAGAACAGCCTGCAGCAAATCGTCAGCCTCTTGCGTCTCGAACTTGCTGAGCGCCGAGCCTCAACGGTCGAAGAGGTTGTCGAAGACAGCATCCACCGGATTCAGGCGATCGCGAGCGTGCACGACCTGTTGAGCCGGGAGGACTTGGATCGCATCGGGATTCGCGCCGTGGCGGAGGCGCTCGCCCAGCACTGCGCGCAGTCCTTCGTTCGAAAGGGCGCGCAACTGAGGATCAAGGTCGCTGGAGAGGACTTCCCAATGAGCCCCCACCACGCGACCCAGATCGCGCTAATCCTGAACGAACTGCTGATGAACGCCGTCGAGCACGGCTTCCGCAACGCAAAGCATGGAGGGATTGACATCGAGATCGGGGTGGAGGGCGAGAAGGCGTTCCTCAAGGTCTACAACGATGGGCAGCCGCTCCCGGATGACTTCTCTCTCGCTCGCGAAAGCCACCTCGGCTTGAAGATCGTAACCGAACTGTCGCACGCCGTCGGCGGAGGCTTCCAGATCGGCATGAGCGAAGGTCGCGTGTGTGCCACCGTCGCGTTTCCCCGCTTGCGCGCGGAGGAGAGCACTTAGCGAAAGAACCGATCGAGCAGCGTTGCGACGATTCTCTCCGCGGCGTGCCCATCGCCATACGGGCTGCGAACTTGGGCGATAGCGCGGTAGGTCGCCTCGTCCTCGAGCAGACGGGACGCTTCCAGCACAATGCGGTCCTCGTCCGTCCCAACGAGGATCGCCGCCCCCGCTTCGACCCCCTCAGGCCGCTCCGTCTCCTCCCGCAAGACGAGCACCGGCTTGCCCAAAGACGGCGCCTCTTCCTGGACGCCACCCGAGTCCGTCAAGATGAGGTGCGAAGCGGCCATCAAAGACGCGAAGCCCGGATAGTCGGGCGGCTCGATCAACTCCACGCGCTCGCAGCCCAACTCGTCCTCCAGAACCTCTCGGACGACCGGGTTGCGGTGCATCGGCACAACGGCATGGACATCGGAGAACCGTTCGAGCAAGCGCTTGACTGCTCGCGCGATGCGTCGTTGCGGCTCGCCCCAGTTCTCGCGGCGATGCGTGGTAACCAGCAGCATGCGCCCCTCTCGGTTCGGTGCCTTCGGCGTCCGTTCGAGCACGAGCCTCAGAGCATCAATGGAGGTGTTGCCGGTGACCAGGATGCGCTCTTCGGGGATACCCTCTCGGCGCAAGTTGCCCGCCGCCCACTCGGTTGGGGCGAAGTGCAGGCCGGTCATCAGGCTGGTAGCCCTTCGGTTGAACTCCTCTGGGAAGGGGCGGTCAATCGTTGCCGTTCGCAGCCCGGCCTCAACATGCGCGAACGGAATCCGCCGATAGAACGCAGCCAGCGATGCAACGAAGGTCGTCGTCGTGTCGCCCTGCGCCACGACGACGGCGGGCATCCTTCGCTCCAGCGTTTCGTCGAGTCGCTCAAGGATTGCAGAGGTCAGGCGCGCCAGGTCCGGCCGCTCCTGCATGACCGCATAGTTCTCGTCCAACTCAATCGAGAACGCCGAGAGGACCTGGTCGAGCATCTCGCGGTGCTGACCGGTGCCGACGACGAGCGTCTTTATGGAGGGCTCTTCCTTCAAGCGCAAGACCACCGGAGCCAGCTTGATGGCGTCCGGCCGAGTGCCGCACACGACGAGCGCACAGCGCTCTGCCGTAGGAGGGCGGTCTGCGGGCGAGCCGAATGGATGCGTCATGCCGCGCCGGAGTATGACACCGCGCCCCGTGCATAATCGCGCGCGTGACGCCGTCAGCGACCCAACCAGCCGCCGAGGTCAGCGAAAAACTCGGGGCAGAGAAGCCTCGATTGCTGGTTGTCGGGCCTCTTCCGCCTCCTCCGGGCGGAGGCGAGACGGTTACCCAGGTCCTCATCAACAGCAACCTGAATGAAGGCTACAACCTCCGGCATTTCGACACGTCACGCAGGGTCTCGAAGGAGACGATGGGGCGCTGGACCGGCGCGAACGCCCTGTGGGCGACCAGGTACCTTTTTGAGTTCAAGAGGGTGCTGCGAACGTTCCAGCCGCATATCGTCCACCTTCCCGTCGCATCCAACCGTCCGGCAACCGTGCGAGATGCCCTCTTCAGCAAAGCCGCCGCCGTCACCAGGGCAAGAATCGTGATGCACAACCACTCGGGGCTTTTCGACCAGCGGTACAACGGCGCCGGGCCGCTGTGGAAGAGATACGTTCGCACACACCTCGGAAGAGCCTCGGCGATGATCTGCCTCACGCCGTACTGGAAGGAGTTCTTCGACAGCCTGGAACTCCCTATCCGCACCGAGGTCATCTACAATCCGGTGAGCCCCGACTTCATCCATGCGCTCGACCAGGTGAGAGCCGCGGGTGCGCGGAACGAGAGACAGGAAGCGAAGCAAGTGCATATCCTGTACGTCGGCGCGATCTGCGAACCGAAGGGCGTCCCGGAACTGTTGCTTGCGTGCGAGGAGCTGATGGAGCGCGTCCCCGGCGCTATCCTCACCCTCGTAGGAGGACCCCAGTATCCGGGTCACTACGAGAGAATCCAAGCGCTGCACCAAACGCTCAAGCACGCAGACCGCATGCGCTTCGTTGGCCCGCTGTTCGGCGAGGACCTGGCGCGAGCCTACGCAGACGCGGACGTGTTCGTCCTTCCCAGCCACAGCGAAGGCCTTCCGATGGTGCTGCTGGAAGCCATGGCGGCGGGCCTTCCGATCGTGAGCACCGCGGTTGGAGGAATCCCTGATGTCATCGCCGAGGGGCGCAACGGTCTTCTGGTGCCGCCGCGCGACGGCAAGGCGCTGCTCGGCGCGCTGGAGCGCATTGTGGAGAGCGGGGACCTGCGCGCACGAATGGGGGAGGTGAACGAGTGCGATGCAAGGGAAAAGTACTCCGCAGAGGCGTTCGCCGCTGCGTGCGACGAGCTGTACCAAACCGTGCTGCTGGAGCGCCCGTGGTGAGCCTCGCCTGGAGACTGCGTCGCCTGCAAGCCATGAGCGCGGGCGAGGTGATGCATCGAGCAACCATCGCCCTCCGTGATAGAATATACACTCCGAAGTGGGCGAGGTGGAGTGCCGAAGAAGCCGCGAGGAACCTAATCACCGACTCGGACAGCTCATCCGCTCGATCGCGAATCGCCGCGTTGTCGCTGCCGATTCGACAGTGCCCTTCGCTGGTAGGCACGCTGCGCGAGGGGCAGTCGCTGCTCAAAGGAAGGTGGTCGCTCTTCGGCCGCGAGGTTCAACTCTCCGACCCACCGAACTGGCGCGCCAACCCGATGACGGGACAGGAGTGGCCGGACGATCCCGCCGACACAATCGAGTACCGGCGGGCGGACATCGCCGGGGGCGCAAAGTACGCATGGGAGTTGGGTCGGTTGACGTTCCTCCACACGCTCGCGGTTTGCTACGCCCTGACAGAAGAACCGGCGTACGCGACGAGAGTCGAATCATGGCTCTTGGACTTTTGCCGCCGCAACCCCATCGGCCATGGCATCCACCACGCGAGCGGGATCGAGCAGGCTGTAAGGAACATCACCATCTTGCATGCGCTCTCCGTGCTCTTGAGGGCGGGGTGGGACGTGAGTCGGGAGACGCTCGACGCCGCCCTGGGCCTCTGTATGCAGCAAGCGCTGCACCTACGGGGGCACCTCAGCATCGGCTCAAGCGGCAACAACCACCTCGTCGCGGAGCTCTCGGGCTTGGTCGTCGTCGCGTCGTGCCTCGCAGGCGGGGGAGGCCGCCGCTCCGGAACGTGGGAGCGCCTGCTGGAGTTCGCCTGGCGCGGGTTAGGGGACGCGATCCCAGAGCAATTCCACCCAGACGGTACGCCCGCCGAACAGGCGTTCCGCTACCTTCCGTTCCTGTGGGAGTTAGCGCTGGTGGGCTTGTCGGCCGGAGAAAAGAGAGGCCTCGAGCCACCGCCCGCAGCGGTCGAGCGGCTGTCTAAGTCGCTCGAGTTTGCCCGCGCCGTTCGGTTACCCGGGGGCGAGCTTCCGCCCGTGGGTGACGAGGACGACGGGCGCGTGCTCCTTCCGGCGGAGGGCAGCAGCCGTCTGGACCTGGTTGGGAACGCCCTCGCGGTTTGGCTGGGCGCGCCCCGCGTCAGCGCGACCGCCCACTGCTGGGCCTCGCTGCTGCGCGATGCGTCTGACAGCGATGTCCTTTCGGCGGCGGACGGGCGGCTTGTGTTCGCAGACGGCGGCTACACGGCCTGGAGGCGCGGCGATGTCCTGCTCGTGTGGGACCATGGGCCGTTAGGGTTTCGCAGCATTGCCGCGCACGGTCACGCCGACGCGCTGTCGGTGGTGCTGTACTTCGGCGACATCCCTGTGATTGCCGACCCGGGGACGTTCGCCTACCACGAGGATGTGGCATCGCGGGACAGGTTCCGCTCCACTCCGTGGCACAGCACGGTGAACTTCGGACGAAGGGACCAGAGCGAGAACCTGGGACCGTTCCTTTGGGGCGCGAAGGCGGAGGTCACCAAGGAGGGCGAGGGGTTCGAGGTGAGATGGCACAGCGGCGAGCGACACTGGCGGAGCGTCTCGTTCGGGGACGGCGAGGTTGTCATAGAGGACAGAGTTGCCGGCGACGACGCAGAGATTGTTTTCGTGTTGGGACCGGAAGTCGAGGTGTCGCTCAGCGACTTCGAGGCGACGCTGTCGCTGGGCGAGCGGCGGGTTGTGCTGCGGGCGGAGGGGTTCCAGCCCTGGCGAGTGGAGGAGGGCGAGTTCAGCCCAAGGTTTGGGCAGCGCGTCCCAACCAAGCGCCTGTGCGCGCGCTTCGGCGACATCAGCGGCACGACTCGACTCGTGCTTTGATGTGCCAACATAGCCGCTCGATGAAGGCGCTTATCCTCGCAGGCGGCAAGGGCACGCGGCTTCGCCCAATCACGTACAGCATCGCCAAGCAGCTGGTGCCGGTGGCGAACAAGCCGGTTATCGAATACGGGATTGAGGCGATTCGTGAGACGGGCATTGATGAGTTCGGGTTCATCGTCGGCGACGCCGAGGCGGAGATTCGCGAAGCGCTTGGCGACGGCTCGCGGTGGGACGCGCGCTTCACCTACATACGCCAGGACGCGCCGCTCGGGTTGGCGCACGCGGTTGCGACGGCGCGCGAGTTTCTCGGAGACGAGAGATTCATCGTGTACTTAGGGGACAACCTGGTGAAGGGCGGCGTCGGAGAGTTGGTGAACGAGTTCCTGGCAGGCGAGGGCGACGCATCCATTTTGTTGTGCGAAGTTCCGAACCCGCAGGAGTTCGGCGTCGCGGAACTGGAGGGGGAGCGAGTGGTCCGGCTCGTCGAGAAGCCGAAGCAGCCGAGGTCGAACCTCGCCTTGGTTGGAGTGTATCTGTTCACCCCTGTCATCTTTGATGCAATAGCAACACTTAAGCCCTCGTTTCGCGGCGAGTATGAGATTACAGACGCGATCCAGGTGCTGATCGAGCGCGGGCTTGACGTCCGGTTCCGAGTCGTCTCCGGATGGTGGAAGGACACCGGCACGGTGGAGGCGATGCTGGACGCCAACCGCCTGCTGCTCGACGACTTGGATGCGGCGAGCGAGGGAGAGGTGGTCGAGTCGGTCTTGGAGGGCGCGGTGTCCATCGGGCGAGGGACCCGCGTTGAGCGAAGCACCATCCGGGGACCTGTGATCATCGGCGAGGGCTGCATGATTCGCGATTCCTTCGTCGGCCCGTACACGAGCATTGCGAACGAGTGCGTCGTTGAGCGTTCGGAGATCGAGTACAGCATCGTCATGGACGGCGCCCGACTTTCCGCGCTTGACCGTCGCGTTGCGGGAAGCCTCGTCGGCCGAGGTGTTGCGGTCGAGGGAGCGACAGGCGCGCCCAGAACGCTCCGCCTGGTGCTCGGCGACCACTCGAGCGTGCGGCTACCGTAGGTCGGCAGCTTTGAGGTCGTGCAGCGTGGTCTGGACGATTCGCTCCATTTCCGCCTGGTTGCGCTCGATCTCTTCAACGAGGCGAAGTTGCGCTCGGCAGCGGTCGAGGTTGTGGTCCGGTCGGTGAACCTTGAAGTACCGATCGCCGTTCAGGTGGTCGGTTAGGAATCGGATCGCCGTTTCGAGGGTGATGAGTTTCCCCGCGAACACGAGGTGCTCGCGTTCGGCGGATGAGAGGTGCATGCCGATCGCCTGCAGGTACCCCTCGGTAACAGCGCGGAAGAGTTCGAGGTTAATCGTTACCCGCGCGAGGTCAGTCTCGTCCTCCGGCGCGGTGCAGGTTGCGGTTCGGACTAAGTCGCCGAAGTCGTACAGCGTCAGCCCGGGCATCACGGTGTCGAGGTCAATCACGCACTTGCGCCTGCCCGTCGCCATGTCCAGGAGCACGTTGTTGATTTTTGTGTCGTTGTGAGTTACGTGCGGCGGGGCGGCGCCCGACTCCGCCAGGGAGGTGAGCACGGAGGTGTCCGCGGCGCGAGCCGTGATGAACTGGATCTCAGCCTTACAGCCCGACAGGCGGCCTGCGCGGTCTTCAGCCACTGCTTCGAGCAGGGCTTCGTATCGCTTCGGCGTGTGATGGAAGTCGGGAAGCGGCTCGGCGAGCGATGTCGCGGGCAGGTCAAGCAGGTCACGTTGAAACTCGCCGAACGCGGTGCCGACTTCGCGTGCGACCTCGACGTTTGGCGGCTCGTCATAGGAGACGGTGCCCTCCACGAAGAGGTACATCCGCCACGCAGCCCCGCTGAGATCGAGCGTGTGGGTTTCGGCGTTCAGCGTCTGAACGAGCGAAAGGGCGCATCGGTCCCGAGTCTGGCCCTGCTTTGCCTGAAGGTGTCTTGTGACGCGTTCGATGTTTCGCATTACGGCGTCGGGGCGGTGGAACACGTTCGGGTTGAGGCGTTGCAGGATATAGAAGCGCTGACAACCGCCACGGCATTGCACGAGGTAGGTGTCGTTGATGTGTCCGCTCCCGAAGCGTTGAATCTGCTCGGCGTGACCCTGGATGGCGAACCGCTGAGCGATCTCAACCAGAGGCTCGGCTGCGCTCATAGACGACATCGCTCATCTCCTCCTGTTGTGGGGCGCAATCAGGCGAGCGAAGCAAGGGCGCGATCCGTCCTAACTACGATTTCGTCCACCTCTTCCGGCTCGATGGTCAGAGGAGGGGTGAATCGGAACGTCCTGGAGCGCGTCTCCTTCGTAATGAGCCGCTCCCGAACGAATGCATCCGCGAGCGCGGCCGTATCGGTGCCTTCTCGCACCTCGATCCCGACGAGAAGCCCGCGCCCGCGAACGTCCTCGATGCAATCGTGTTTGAGGCTCCGAAGCCCTGCGATGAGTCGCTCGCCCAACTCGGCGCTGCGCTCGGTAAGCTGTTTCTCCTCCATGTCGAGGATCGCCGCGAGGCCGACGACCGCAGCGAGAGGGTTGCCGCCGAAGGTGCTTCCGTGGTCGCCAGGCTTGAACACGTCCATGACCTCTTTGGTGCCGACCGCCGCGGAAACGGGGTACACGCCACCGCCGAGCGCCTTGCCCAGCGTAATCAAATCGGGTTTCGCGTCTTCGTACTGCCAGCAGAAGCGCTTGCCGGTCCTGCCGAAGCCGGTCTGGATCTCGTCCCAGATCAGTAGCACGTTGTTTTGCGTGCACAGGTCGCGCAACGACGCCATGTATCCTTCGGGAGGGATGATGATGCCGCCCTCCGCTTGGATCGGCTCCATCAGCACCGCGGCGGTCTTCGAGGTAATGGCGCCCTTCACAGCCTCGATGTCGCCGAAGGGAACGACTCGGAAGCCCGGCGTGAACGGACCGAATCCGTCGCGGTACTGTTCCTCGGTGCTGAACGAAACGATCGTGATCGTGCGGCCGTGGAAGTTGTCCTCTGCGACGATGATCTCAGCTTCGTTCTCGGGAACGCCCTTGGCCTTGTGCGCCCACTTCCGTGCCAGTTTGATCGCCGTCTCCACCGCTTCGGCGCCGGTGTTCATCGGGCAGGCCATCTCGAGGCCCGTGTACTCGCAGAGCGCGCGGACGAACACCGCCATCTCCGGCGTGTAGACTGCGCGGCCCGTGAGCGTCAGGACGTCGAGTTGCTTGCGCACCGCCTCGAGGATCGGTCCGGCGAGGTGCCCGTGCGAGACGGCGCTGTAGCAGCCGATGCAATCCATGTACTCATTGCCCGCTTGGTCCCAGACGAAGACGCCCTTACCTCGAACGACGTTGATCGGCAGGGGGTGGTAGTTGTGCGCGCCCCACTCCTCCGCCATCTGCATGGACTGAGCGTCCGTCAGCGAGCCGATGGTTTCGCGGATGCCGCGCTTCCGCAATTCCGAGAGAATCGTTTCAGTGGTTGTCTGCATCTTCTTCTGTCCAAAACCCGGTACTGTTGCGAGGTTCCGGGGCAACCCGAATGGTCGAATGCGGCTGTTTGAGCAGATTCACCGCCAGACCCCGTCTGTATGTGTTAGACTGTCTGTGACCGTCTCCGACCGCGGGTGTCCCGCAAGTGTACCCCCTCGGGCGGAAGCAAACCCAGGAATGAGGAGGAAATTACAGTAATGCGCATACGAATCCGCGTCCTCGCGTGCGCCGCCGCACTCCTTCCGCTTGCCGCCGGCGCGAGCCAGCAGTGGAAGGTCGTGGGTGGAGACACGACGATGACCCTTTACACGTCCATGCTTCGCGACCTCGGCCTTGAGGTCGTGAACCTCCGCCAGACCGGCACACCGATGCCCGGCGCGGAGTCCCCGGTCGGCTTCGCAGTTGCTCCCAGCTCCAATCTGGAGTTCCGCGTTCAAGGCGGCGCCCTGAAGGAGTTCCTCAGCGGCTCGCTCCGCCATCAAGGCGGCTTCGACCTGCGGTGGGAGGGGAAGAACTTCTCGTTCCAGAACTTCGAAATCCGCTTCCGCGACATTCGAGACCCGCACACCCTTTACGTCCAAGTAGGGAAGGACGCCGTCGCGTATCTCGAATACGCGCAAGTGCGCTTTGACCGCAGCCGCAATCTCTTCGAGCTTGGCGGTATGGACGTCAGGCTCTCGCCCGAAATGGCGCGCCGGATGGGCCGACCGGAACTCGCGGGCCAGATCATCGGCATGATGCACGTCAACGGCGTCGCCAAGATGATCGCCGGCGACCCGAACGACCCCGCTCCGCAACCGAGCAGCACGCTCGGCGGAGACGCTCGCGCGATGGGAGTGAAGGACGTCATGACCTGGAACGTGGGCAGCCTCACCGCCCTCGGGCGAATGGGCACGTTCCCCAACGGAGTCAACGGGCTTGCGATGTCCACAACCTCGTGCAACGTGGGCACGGAGAACATTCCGTGGTTCCGCCCAATGGACGAGCGCCACCCGGTCATCGCCCAGCAACTATATCGCCTGAAGGACGGCCGCCTGGAGCAGATCGGCATCGCGTGGGTCAAGCATGGCTTCCTGTCAACAAACTCGTCCGGCTGCGGCACCTGCCAAGACCCCGGCAGCGGCCAGTGGCTTGGCGTGCGGTGCACGGACACGTACGGTGCAAGCCTGAACGGCAGCCGAACGTGGCTCGGCCCTCGGGATGAAATCAACCCGCTCACGGGCCGGTGGACCTGCCGAGGCTCGTACTTCGCAGGCTATCAGGACGACTGTGTGGATCGCCGCGGTGGAACGTTCAATCCCGTAGAGCACCGCCTCGAGGTGCTGGATGCTGATCTCAACGTCCCGGGAGCGCTCTTCTTCATGGAGGCGTACTACATCAGCAAGGACGACTTCGACCGCTACAACAACGCCGCCTGGCGCTCCGTCACCGCAAGTTGGACCGGCTCGAACTGGACGTTCTCGAACCAGAGCGCGCAGACGCAAGGCCCCGTTATTCTGAGCTGGGGCGACATGCGAAACATCGCCGTGCCGAACGATGAGGGCGATGCCATCGTCGCCGTGCGAGTGCTGGATCTCGGCGGAGGCAACTATCACTACGACTTCGCTGTCTATGTGCATACCGTTGACCGTCAAGTCGAGTCTTTCGCCGTGCCGATCGCGCCCGGAACAAACGTGACGAACGTGTCGTTCCGGGACATAGATCAGAACGCTGCCAACGATTGGCGCGCTACGGTTGCCGGCGACCACATCATCTGGAAGGGAGAGCCGTTTGGTCAGAAGGGCGCAAATCCGATCAAGTACGGCGTCATGTACAACTTCCGGTTTGATGCCAACCGCGCACCGGTTAACTCCTTCACCGGCCTCGGACTGCACAAGCCGGGAGTCATGACCGCCATCCAGGCCCTGTCCAAGGCGCCCGGCCAGGCGGGGCTCGTGAATGCGCAGACTGCGGAAGTCCTTATGGGTCAGCTGATCTCGGGCGGCGTCGCCAACCTGCTGTTTAGCGACGACGGATACATGACCGTAGGAGCGATTCGACCGACGGAGTTGAACCGACCTTCGGTGGAGGTCGAGTTGACGGCTCTCTCGCCCACGCAGACGCCTTCGAGCATGTCGTTCACGCTCGAGACAGCGTCCGACGGCTCTCCGGTTCGCTCGCGCATCTCCCTCTTCAACTACAACACCGGACAGTGGGAGGTTGTGGATGAGCGCAACGGCACCGGCGCTGACACGACGATCACCGTCAACGTCAGCGGCAACCCGGCGCGCTTCGTCCAGAGCGGCACCGGCGAGATGAAAGCACGCATCGGCTACCTGGACTTCGGCGTGACGTTCATCGCTTGGGGCGGTCGCTTCGACAAGGCGTTCTGGGTCGTCAACTGACGAGCCGACGAGTCGTAGGCAGATCAAGAAGGGGTCGAGGCGCAAACCCGACCCCTTCTCCCTGGCTCCAATCGGCTATCCTCATTTCCATGCTCAACCCCGCAGACTGGCGCGACCACTTTCCGATCTTGAGTCGGCGCACATACCTCATCAGCAACTCGCTCGGCGCGATGCCTCGCGGGGCGCAGGACGCCCTGAACGAGTACTGCCTACGGTGGGGCACGGACGGCGTCCGCGCCTGGCAGGACTGGTGGGAGTTACCAGCCGTCGTCGCCAACGAGATCGCGCCGTTGGTGGGAGCAGAGCCGGACAGCATTACCATGCACCTGAACGTCACGGCGACGGAGGCGATCGTTGCATCCTGCTTCGAGCCGACTGCGCAGAGGAACAAGGTGGTCTACACCGACATGAACTTCCCAAGCGTGTCGTACTTCTGGAAAGAGCAGGAGCGCATCGGCTACCGAGTGCATACCGTACCCTCGGAGGACGGCGTCACGGTGGACACGCAGCGCCTGATCGAAGCGATCGATGAGCACACGGTTTGCGTCCCAGTCTCGCACGTTCTCTTCCGCTCCGCGTTCATTCAAGACGCCGAGGCGATCGCCAAGCGATGCCGAGAGGTCGGCGCCTACCTTATCCTCGACGTGTATCAATCCGCGGGCGTCGTACCCGTGCGGCTTTCCGACTGGGGCGTTGATTTCGCGATCGGCGGCACGCTGAAGTGGCTGTGCGGCGGGCCGGGCAACGCGTTCCTTTATGTCCGCCCCGATCTCGCTCGCTCATTGAGGCCGCGGCTGACGGGTTGGGTTTCCGACGCCCGACCGTTCGATTTCGTCGTGAACCATCACGTGCTCACCGAAGGGGCGTACCGCTTCATGAACGGCACGCCGAACATCCCGGGACTCTACGCGGCTCGCCCGGGCCTGCAAATCGTGAGCGAGATGGGCGTTGAAGCGATCCGAGAGAACTCCATGCGCCAGACGAGGCTTCTCGTCGAGGGAGCTGAGAGGCGAGGATGGAAGACCAACTGCGCCAGCGACCCAGCCCGACGAGGAGGAACAGTCGCCTTCGACTTCGAGCACGGCTTTGAAGTGGCGCAGGCGCTCATCGAGCGGGATGTCCTCGTGGACTACCGACCGAAGGCTGGCGTACGCGTGTCGCCGCACTTCTACAACACCGACGGGGACATCGAGCGATTCTTCGAGATCGCCGACGAGGTTTTGTCAAGCGAGGCGTTCCGCAAGCATGAGGGAAAGAGAACGATCGTAACATAGAGCCATGCGCATCGTCGACATCAGCCGCCCGCTCACCCCCGAGACCGCCGTGTTCCCAGGGGACGTGCCATTCTCTGCCGAATTCACCATGCACCTCGACCGCGGAGACCCATGCACAGTGACCTGCGTAAGGGGGAGTGCCCATGCCGGGACGCACGTGGATCTTCCCGCCCATGTCGTCGCATCGGGGGAGCCACCCTCCCTCGAGGCGTTTCTCGGCGCCGCCGTTGTGATCGAGGTTGAGGAGTGGGAGGCGATTCGAAACCTTGACCTTGCCGCGGGCCTGAGGGTGCTCTTCAAGACGCGAAACAGCCGAACGCCGCATTCGGTCTTCGACGAGGGCTTCGAGGTCATTCCAGAGTGGATGCCCGTGTGGCTCCGGTCGCGGGGTGCGGTGTTGCTCGGCGTGGATGCGCCGTCGGTTGACCCGCCGGCGAGCAAGACGCTGCCCAACCACCATGCGCTCATCTCGGCGGGGATCGCGATCCTCGAGAACCTCGACCTCTCGAGCGCGCCTGCGGGCGAGGCGGAACTGGTTGCCTTGCCGCTGAAGGTCCCGGGCGCGGACGCAACGTGGGTGCGTGCCGTATTGTTGCTGCGGGACTAAGCCTGCGACTTCAGCACGTCTTCGATCCGGGCTTGGATGTCTAGAATCATCTGCCTTGCGTGGTCGGATGCTTTGAACTCGCGCGCATCGAAGTCGAAGATATCGAGCAGTTCATCCAGGTACAGCACGAGCGGAGGGTGGTCGTCCATCAACACCTCGAACGCCTCGTTGATGATCTGCTGCTCCGGAATCGGGACATCGCTGCTGGCGTCCCACGCCTCCCGGACGATGATGCGGGGGACGTAGCCGTTCGTCACCTCAGCCGCGAGTTCAGCGACGACCTCCTTCACGTCATCCGCACCGATCTGTCCGTTCATTCTCATTCCGGTTACCGGTCGTGTTCAGTCTGCCGGCTGTTCAGGCGTCTCCAAGGCACTCTGGGAGAGGCGCCGAACACGAACCTGCCGAATGCGCCTTCCTTCCATTTTGTCTACGACGACTTGCCACTCGTTGTGCTGCACCGCGTCTCGGGGTCGGGGTGGCCGGCCCAACTCGTCGAACACCCATCCGCCGATGGTCTCCGAGGTCTGGCTGTCCAGCGTGGTGCCGAGCTGCTCGTTTAGGTCCTCGAGGCGCGCCCTCGCAGACACGAGCCACGTGTCAGCGCCGATGCGCACGATCTCCGCTTCTTCGATGTCGTACTCGTCCGCAATCTCGCCGACAATCTCTTCGAGGACATCTTCGAGGGTGACGATGCCTTCGACACCGCCGTATTCGTCGACTACGACGGCCATGTGCACACGGAGGCGCTGGAACTCGCGCAGCAACTCCGCAAGCGGCTTTGACTCAGGCACGGTCGGTACCGCTCGCAGAGTGGAGCGTACGTCGCCGTTCGACTTCGACAGGCGGAACAGGTCCTTGACGTGTACGATGCCGAGGATGTTGTCCGGACTTCCATCGCAAAGGGGATAGCGCGAGAAGGGAAATGATTGTGCCCGGGCAAGGATTGCGTCGAGCGGCTCATTGACGTCGAGGTACACCATGTCAACGCGAGGGATGAGCACATCTCCGGCGGTGCGCCCGGCGAACTCCAGCGAGTGCCGGGCGAGCTCGGCGGCGATCGAGGAAGGCCCGCCGCCGGCCCCGGTTCTCATCAGAAGCGTTTGCAGTTCGGCTTCGGTCAGCGTGTGCTCCGCCTCCCCGGTTCGCTTAAGCCCGGAGACGCGGAGCAGAATCCAGGCGGCCTCGTTCAACACCCAAATCGCCGGCTTGAACGCCACGTAGAACCAGTGGAGCGGGTAGGCGACGTAAAGCGAGATGCGCTCGGCGCGCTGAATGGCAAGCGACTTCGGAGCCATCTCGCCGACGACGATGTGCGCCGCCGAGATGAGCGTGTATCCCACGCCGAACGATATTCCAGCCCGATAACTTGCGTCAACGCCCGCCGCCTGAAAGAGCGGCTCGAGGAGCGCCGCCATGACAGGCTCTCCGATCCACCCGAGCGCGATGCTGGCGAGGGTGATGCCGAGTTGGCAGGCGCTGAGGTACTCGTCGAGGCGCCCGAGGATGCCCAGCGCCAGGCGGGCAGCGCCTGAGCCCATACCGGCAAGCTCCTCCATGCGCGTCGCCCTGCACTTGACGACGGCGAACTCGGCTGCAACAAAAAAGCCGTTCAAGAGCACGAACACCAGCGCCAACAGAAGCCCGAGCCAGATGGACACTATCGTTCACCTCTCCCAACGGTGTCGCAGGTACAGTACGGCTGATGAAGATCGGCGTCCTCTCTCGCGCCCCGCGCAGTTACAGTACGAAGCGCCTCGTCGAGGTGGCGAAGGCGCGCGGGCACAAGGTCAGAGTGTTTGACACGATGCGCTTCGCAATCTCGATTCAGGACCACGAGCCCGACCTTTACTACAAGGGGCGTCAGGTCTCGACCTACGACGCCATCATCCCGAGGATCGGAGCAAGCGTTACCTTCTTCGGCACGGCGGTCGTTCGGCAGTTCGAACAGATGGGTGTGTTCGTGTCCGCCACATCCCAGGCGATCACCGTCTCGCGGGACAAGTTGCGAACGATGCAGATTCTGAGTCGGCACTCGCTCGGCATTCCCGACACGGCGTTCGTCCGCGACCGCTACGACGTCCTCCCTGCGATTGAGCGTGTGGGTGGAGCGCCGGTCGTGATCAAACTGCTCGAGGGTACTCAGGGTATTGGTGTCATCCTCGCCGAAAACCAAAAGGTGGCGGAGGCTATTATCGAGACGCTGCAAAGCACAAAGCAGAACGTGCTCATCCAAAAGTTCGTCTCCGAGAGCAAGGGAAGGGACATCAGGGCGTTCGTTGTCGGCGACCGAGTCGTCGCGGCTATGCGAAGAACCGCCCAGGGACAGGAGTTCAGGAGCAACGTCCACCGCGGTGGTCAAACTGAGCCGGTTCAACTCGACGACACGTACGAGCGAACTGCCATTCACGCGGCGAACATTCTCGGCCTCTCCATCGCGGGCGTTGACATGCTCGAGAGTTCGACCGGGCCTCAAGTGATGGAGGTGAACTCGTCGCCTGGTCTCGAAGGCATTGAAGCCGCCACGGGGCTCGACATCGCTTCGGAGATCATCGCGCACATCGAGGAGCAAGTGCTCTTCCCCGTCGAGGACTACCGGCAGCGCCTTTCCA
>JBFMFD010000020.1:0-23375 GCA_040752255.1 Armatimonadota bacterium | reverse complement strand
GGCGGAAGAGTGCGACGTCAGCGCCCAGATGATTCGCGACACGGCGCGAGCGATCGCGGAGGCAGGCGACGCCGTGGCGGCGCACGTCTGGCGCAACGCGGCCGCAGGCAACCTCGGCGGATGGCAGGTGGCCCGCTGCCTGCAGTTCCTCCTGACGCTCGCTGGCGCAGTGGGGACGGAAGGCGGGACAAACCTGAACGCCGACAACAAGTTCGTGCCAAAGCCGCACTCGTCCCCACCGCCGCAGAAGCACTGGAACGAGTTGCTCTACCCACTTGAGTATCCGCTCGCGTTCCACGAACTCTCGTATCTCCTTCCTCACTTCTTGATGGAGGGTCGCGGGAAGGTAGACGTGTACTTCACGCGTGTGTACAACCCCGTGTGGACGAATCCCGACGGCATGATGTGGGAGCGCGTACTGCGCGATGAAGAGAAGATCGGGTTACACGCAGCGCTCACGCCAGTGTGGAGCGAGACAGCGCAGTACGCCGACTACGTTCTTCCCATGGGGAACGGCGCCGAGCGCCACGACTTGATGAGTCAGGAGACGCACGCCGCGCAATGGATCTCGTTTCGTCAGCCTGTGCGGCGCGTGGCGATGGAGCGGCTCGGTCGCCGCGTCGAGCACACCTATGAAGCGAACCCGGGCGAGGTTTGGGAAGAGGGCGAGTTCTGGATCGAGCTTTCCTGGCGCATAGACCCCGACGGCTCGCTTGGAATCCGAAGGTACTTCGAGTCCCCTTACCGCCCCGGCGAGAAGATCACCCTTGAAGAATATTACCGATGGATATTCGAGAACTCAGTTCCCGGGTTGCCCGAGGAGGCAACCAAACACGGCCTCTCTCCGCTCGAATACATGAGGAAGTTCGGTGCGTTCCTCGTGAAGGGCAAGGCGTATGGCTCGTTTCGCGACCCCGCGACCGAGGAGTCGCTCGTGGGCGCCGAGAGGCACTACGACGGGACGCTTCGACGGGACGGCAAGCCGGTGGCGATCCTGGAAGGCGACCGCGCGCTCGCCGGATTCAAGACGCCCTCGAAGCGGCTCGAGCTGTTCAGCCCCACGCTCGTCGAATGGGGCTGGCCGGAACATGACCTGCCGAGTTACATCACGAGTCACGTTCACCGCGACCGAACCGACCCTGAGATGCAGGAGTGTGTTCTTGTGCCGACTTTCCGACTCCCTACGCTCATCCATACGCGCAGCGCGAACGCAAAGTGGCTTTACGAACTTTCGAACACGAATCCGATATGGATGCACCCAACGATGGCGGAGCAATTGAACGTGAAGACCGGCGACCTGGTGCGAATCACCACCCGCATCGGATACTTCGTGAACAAGGTCTGGGTGACCGAGGCGATCCGACCGGGCATCGTAGCGTGCTCCCACCACCTCGGCAGGTGGAGGCTCTTCGACGATTCGGGCACGGACCGCTGGGCGAGCGCGAAGGTGCAACGCGAGGAGGTGCGGCCGGGAGTGTTCCGCTTCCGCCGCATAGAGGACATCCGACCGTGGAACTCCAAGGACCCTGACACGCGTCGCGTCTGGTGGACCGATGGCGGCGTACACCAGAACCTCACCTTCCCCGTGCAGCCCGACCCGGTTAGCGGGCAGCACTGCTGGCACCAGCGGGTTACCGTGCAGCGCGCACAGGCCGAGGATCGATACGGCGACGTGTTCGTGGATACGAACAAGAGCATGGAGGTCTATCGAGAGTGGCTGGCGATGGCTCGACCCGCCGACCGCCACGGGCCAGGTGGGTTGCGCCGCCCCCGATGGTTCGCGCGCTCGGTGCGACCCGACGACGAGGCGTACCGCATAGGGACGTGAAGCGCGTCGCGAATCCGACGGGCAAAGCGTGGCTGCTCTACGACGGATACTGAGGGTTCTGACGCTGGTGCGCCGCCTGGGTCAGGCGGAGAGACAGACAGGGTCGGTTCGAGGTTGTTCCGTTCCAACGCGCTCCCTCACCGCCGATGACCGACGAGTTGATGCGCCGGTGTGAGCATGCCGTGCACCTGATCACCGAGAGCGGAGAGGTGCTTCGAGCAGGGCGGGCGACCCTCTACGTGCTGAGTTCGCTCCCGCGCCTCGCCTGGCTGCGCGTTTTCCTCTATCCGCCGCTCGTGTGGGCGGCGGAGGGTGTCTACTGGCTGGTGGCTCGAAGCCGCGGTGTCATTGGGCGGTTCGTTTCGCTTCCTGACTCAGCCGAGTGAACGGCTCCGGCGCCTTCATCCGCCCCATGTCCCCGCGTCGTCGCTGCCCCATCCGAGCAGCCACAACGAGCGCGGCAGGTGGAACGGGCCCTTCCAGAGCGATCCCTTCAGCGTGTTGGACGGCACGCCGTCACGCCGCAAGTAGCCGAACCACTCACCGCACTCAGGGTCGGCGAAGTGCTCCCACGACCAGCGGGCGACCTCGTCGGCGCGCTCCGCCCAACGCGCTTCACCCGTCAGGCGGTGGGCGAAGGTAGCGGCGATCAGCGCCTCGCAATGCGGCCACCAGAACTTCATGTCGTGCCAGTACTCCTGAACGGAGCCGCCGTGCAGGTCAACAAAGTACAAGAAACCGCCAAATTCCTTGTCCCAACCCCGCAGCCACATCCAGTCGAGCATGCGAACGCCGAGGTCCACGAGGTCGAGATCGCCCCGGGCATGCCCTTCGCCCATGATGAACCACGCCGCCTCGATGGCATGGCCCGGATTCAGCGTTCGCCCGTCGAAGTGGTCGTACACCTCGCCGCCGGGGCCGCACACCTCGAGCACAGCCTTGAGCTCAGGTCGAACGAACAGCGTGCGAATTCGGTCGATGCACTCGTCGATGATCTCGTTCGCGTTCGGATGCCCGACGGTAGCGCGAACGCACTGGGCGGTGTTCAGCGCGATCATGTACGGTCCGATTCCCACGGTCGGGCGCGTCTCTTGAATGGTTTTAGGTGGTATAGATCCAGGTTGAGTGTTCCATTCCCAGAAGCGGTCGAGCAGGTCTCTCGCCTGCTGCGCGAGCGCCTCGTCCTTCACAGCGTGAGCGTAGGCGGCGAAACCGATCGAAGCGAACGCCTCCGAGTACACATACCGCCTCATGCGGAGCGGCTTCCCTTCCCGCGTTACCTGGAAGTACATCTTGCCGGACTCGTCGAAGCAGTGCTGCTGAAGGAATCGGACGCAGCTGCCGGCGAAGTCGAGCCACTCCGGATTCTTCTCGATGGTGTTGTACATCGTTGAGAACATCCACGCGCACCGCCCCTGCGCCCAGACGCTCTTGTCGGTGTCCACGACGGTTCCGTCCCGCTCCAGGCAGGTGAGGACCCCGCCGTGCTCTCGGTCCCAGCCGTGCCTCAACCAGAAAGGGGCGACATCGTCCAGCAGTTGCCTCCGAAAGAACTCCTCTGTGGGCATCCCGGCTGAAGTTTAGCCAGTTTTGATGGGCGGAACCGAAACCCTTTCGCGGCCAGGCGCGTACTTTTTGTAAGCGAATGAATGGCTTTGTGGAAACTGCACGCTCCGGACGGTCAGGAGGACTCGGCTAGATGGATTGGGAGGCGATGTTTGGGCTGGCGATCGGCTTCGGACTGGTGGTTGTCGTTCCACTCACGGCGATGCTGCTGGCGCACCAGCGGCGAATGGCGGAGCTCATCAACCGCAGGCAGGCAGACGAGGGCTTGGTGGGTCGCGTCGAGCGCCTCGAGCACGCCGTCTTGCGCCTTACCGACCGTGTGAACGACATCACGCTCGCGATTGACGACGACACCCGCGCCAGGCTTCAGCCACCCGACACGGTCGAGACCTGAGCGACCTCGGCGATAATCTGTTCCGCTGCGGCGCGCGGGTCGCCTGCGTCGCGGATCGGCCTTCCGACCACCAGGTAATCCGCGCCGAGTTGCACCGCCTCGCCGGGTGTCAGGGCTCGCTTGTGGTCGTCTGTCGCCGCGCTCGAAGGTCGAATCCCCGGAGAAACCAGCAAGACCCCATCTCCGAAGCGCCTTCTTGCCGCAGCCACCTCTTGCCCCGACACGATGAGTCCGTTCGCTCCCGCCTCGAGCGCCTGCTCGCCTCGGCGTAAGATGACCTCTTCGCTGTCCGTACCCGCTTGGCTACTGAGCATCGGCACGTAAAGCACGGCGGCGCGACCTTCGACGCCCTCGGCGGCGGCGCGAACCGTGTCGGCGTCACCCTGCACGGTGAGCATCTCGACGCCCGCATCGGCAATGTTGCGCGCAGCCGAGCGCACGGTCTCCGGGATGTCGTGCATCTTGAGGTCGAGGAACACGTGCCTGCCCCGCTCCCGGAGCGCTCGCACCGAAGCGATGCCCTCGGGAACGAACATGCGCAGGCCGACCTTGTACCAAACGACCGCCTCTCCCAAAGTCTCGACGAGGGCAGTCGCTTCCGCAAGCGTGTCGAAGTCGAGTGCGACGATGAGGCGTTCGCTTGGCGAGGAGGGGCGCTGCGGGAGCGGTGTCACGCCGCGAGGATACCGCTCACGACAGCGGCGGGAGTTGGCCGGCGCGGATGTAGGCGTGCTCATAGAGCAGCAGCCCCACGACCGCAAGCGGCAACGCGACAACGGGCAGGAGCACTGCCGCTGCGCACGCTGCGACAACGCCGATGAGCAGACCGTCGCGGAATGCGAGCAGCGGGCCGAATCGAACCACCGACATGTAGGCGGCAGCCTGGCGGGCGTTCGCCGTCTCGTGCCTTCGGCGCCTCTCCAGCAGGGCGAGCGCCCCATGCGCGAGCGCGGAGCCAAGGAACAGGGCAAGGATAACGAGGTTGTCCGGCGCGAGCATCAGCGCTAACCCGCTCGCGCACAGCAGCGCGAGCGCCAAGAGGTGCGGAAGCAAGAGCGCGCTCTCCCAGAGGTCTCGTCCTCTGCACTGCGCGAAGAGCAAAGCCGTGTAGCCCGCTACCGGCAGCGCAAGCACCGCCGCGGCGAGACGGAACAGCCACGCCGCGACCGGCTCGCCGAGCCAGGCGAAGAACAGCGACAGCGCGACCGCACCACCAAAGCCGCCAAGAATCCAGGCCCCCTTCACCAACCAGGAGCGGCGGTTGGGGCGCGTTAGCAGACGATAGAACGCCCACTTCTTGCCGAGGTCAACCACGAGGAGGAAAGCCGTCATTACGGTGAACAGAAGAGCGAGCAACTCGAAGAGGTACTTCGCCGCAAAGCCCGTCGCCCCGAGCGCGGAGGCGAACGGCGCGACCAGAGCCGCCCCTGCGGCGAGGCTCTTCGTCACTAAGTAGAGAGACACCGGCCAGCCCCACTCGACCCTGTGCTCGGCGTTCCAGACAACTTGCGCTTCGCCTTCGGCGGGTACCACGCCGTCCATCGTTTCCGGCTTTCTGCTCGGCCGCTCAGACCAGAGGAATGCGCTCGGCGTTACCGCCATCTCGGGTTCCAGCGCCTCCTTCGGCGCGCCGATGTAGTACACGTTCGGGCCGGTGCCTTGCTCCACGCGTCGGCGCAGCACGTCGCGCTTGCGAATCAGTTGGCTCACGGGCGAGTCGGCGTCGTGGAAGTCCCCCGGGATGATCGCGCCGACGGGGCAAACGGTTACGCACGCAGGCTCCAGCCCTTTCTCGACGCGGTGCGCGCAGAAGTGGCACTTCTCGACGGCGTGCAGGTCCTCGTTCATGTAGAGCGCGTCGTAGGGGCACGCTTGCATGCACGCCCGACAACCGATGCACGCCTGGCGATCCACGTCCACGATGCCGTCAGGCCGCTTTACCAGAGCGTTGACCGGACAGATGGTAACGCACGGCGCATCGGTGCAATGGTTGCAGCGCAGCACGGCGAAGTGGCGCTTCACGTCGGGGAAGCGTCCGGTTTCAACGTACTTGACCCACGTGCGAAAGTCCCCGACCGGGACGTTGTTCTCGGCCTTGCACGCGACCGTGCAGGCGTGGCAACCGATACACGCCTCCTGGTCAATCACAAAGCCGTATTGCACGCTCGGAGTCTACACGATGGTCAGCCGAACGCCACCACGCGCAGTTTCGTCCACACTTGGCATCGCCGACAGATTTGCAGGTAGCCCCCGCGGCCGGCGAGGTTGCGCCAGCTCTCGGCATCGCTCACGTAGGCGAGCCACTCCATCGGCTCGCTGCACTTGGGGCACGCCCGCGGAGGCTCGTCAGGCGGCTCAACGCCCTCAAGGACGCGCAGCAAGTCGTTTCGCTCGCCATCGAGGACGGCTTGGATGTCGAGCCACTGGGCCGGGTCGTTCATGGGCTTGGATGCGACATCAGCTCAGCCGATCACTGGTTACGGCAGCGTAACGACCCAGCCGCCTCCGCCATCGTCGTTCAGCAGGACTAAGGCGCGACCGTCCCAGGCGGCCGCCGCGACGCGATATGGGCCAACGTAGGACCAGCGCCCGGACTCAACGTCGAGGGCGAAGAGGCCGTACTCGAAAGTAGTTCCGTCCGATTCATGTCTTGCCACGCGCGCTTCGCCCAGCGCTCCCTTGACCATGGTGTGCCAGCCGATCAGGATTCGCCCGTCCGAGAGCGGCGTGATGCTAGACGCGCTCACCGTCCCGTACGCGGCGTCGTGCGGAGGGGGTATCTCTTTGAGCGACTTATCCTTGAGGGACAGCATGTGCAGTCGAGGCAGCGATTCGCCGCTCCTCCCGCTGTGTACCACAGACAGATCACGATCGCTGTCGTACATGAGTGACCAGAAGTCATCAGGCAAATCCAGGTTCTTCAGCCTCGCGCCGTCCCACACGACCCACTTTCCGAGCGAGCCGTCACGATGGCGCAGCCAGATTAGAGCTCCAGGCGACCCCAGGTCAGCCACGCCCGAATAGGCTCTCCACTCCGCTCCGAAGACAAGGTCGAGTCTGTTTTCACCGTAGCTTTGCGGCAGCATACTTACGGTAGACACGGCTGCACGATAAAGGAGACTCCCCAAGTGGTCACCAGGACGCAACGGCGTGCGAAGTTCGCTGATTACCTGCAGCGCCCCCCGGCTCGGGCTTCGCAACACATCGCGAACCATAACTTGGGCGAACGATGTATCTTCATGCGGCGGCGGGGTCTGCATCTCTGTGAAGAGCGGGCCCAACTCCGGCGCAAACATCTGAGCCACGCGGGCGTTCCACGCGTAACCGGAAGGAAGCTCGACAACGTGAACCCTGCTCCCGTACGCGGAGAACTGTCTCCTTCCGTCGGAAGACAGGCTGCCGGAGCCACGGGGCTGGCGAATCGGGAACCTGTGCGAGTTGAAGTGGTCCGTGTTGAGTTTCTCCACCGTTTTGAGGGCGAGGGTTAGCCCAGGAAGCCCCTGTTGCAACAGAAGTGGCGCAGCCAGTGTGGTTGCCAGTATGGAATTCATTCGGGATCCTCAACTTCTTCGTATCCTATCCAGCTGAAAGGCGTTTGACCCGCCGGATATGCGCCACGCCCTTTGCAAGTCTTGCCGGGGTCGCACTGGCTGCAACACATGTCTTTGACCTCTATGGTACCCGACTCACAACCATTCCACCCTGGGCGGCAAGCTGGAACGGAGAGATTCGGCTCCGCGGACTGCTCTGAATCCCTGAAGGTCGTCAGGCATAGAGCTTTCGCATCGTGACGCGCGAACCGTTGGGCGCCCCGCCCGGGCGCAGGGCGAGCCTACTCCCTCGCCCAGAACATCTCGCCGGGGGGTTCCGCGATGACCGCTTGCCGCAGCGTTTGAATCGCCTTGCGAAGCCCTTCGTGAGGAGACATCAGGCCGTCTTCGTGCTCGATCGAGAGCACATAGTCGTACCCCACCGTTCGCAGCACGCTAACGAACTCGCGCCACCAATCAATCCCATGGCCATAGCCGACCGTACGGAACACCCAAGAGCGCTGCGCGATCTGGGCGTAGGAGCGCGCATCGAGATTGCCGTCGCGAGCCGAGTTGAGCGGGTCAATCTTCGCGTCTTTGGCGTGGGCGTGGAACAGCGCGCCCTCCTCGCCGAGCTGTCTCGCGGCAAAGAGCGGGTCAGCGCCCTGCCACCACAGGTGCGACGGGTCGAAGTTCGCCCCGATCCACTCGCCGTTTTTGACGCCGTTGCGCAACTTCAGCAGCGTGTCGTTGTTGTAGACCACGAATCCCGGATGCATCTCGATCGCGAACTTGACCTTGTTCCGCTTCAGCAGGTGCGCTTGCTCCTCCCAGTAAGGCAGGGCGACCTCCTTCCACTGCCATTCGAGCAGGTCGCGGTACTCGTCGGGCCAGGCGCAGGTAACCCAGTTCGGATACTTACCGCCTGGCCCGTCGCCCGGGCAGCCGCTGAAGCCGTTCACGACCGGCACCTCGAGCGCGGACGCAAGGCGCACGGCGCGCTCGAACGCCTGGTGGTGCGCCTTGGCGGTACGTTTCTGAGGGTGGAGCGGGTTGCCGTGGCACGACAGGGCGCTGATGACCATGCCTCGGTCGCGGACCGCCTTCAACAAGCGCTTGCGCTCGGACGAGGAGGCAAGGAGGCGCTCGACGTTCAGGTGCGGGCTGCCCGGATAGGCGCCCGCACCAAGTTCAACCGCCTCGATCCCCTCCTGCGCGGCGAGGTCGAGCGCCTCTTCCAGCGATCGGTCGCCAAACAGCACGAGGAACAGGCCAATTCTCACGCCACGATGTTTACCCCAGACCGGGGCTTGCAACAGTTTGACTCTAAATAGAGTAGAATCCACTCGGAGGCAATGGACTTGTCGCTTGGAACACTGCTTAGCATCCTCTCGGCCATGTCGCTTATGGGCTGTGCTGGGCACGTTTCGACGAGAACCATCGAACAGCACATGCAACAACAGGACAGCGCGAGTCATACCGAATCCGCAACGTTCGGCGGTGGTTGTTTCTGGTGTACCGAGGCTATCTTCGAGTCGCTCAAGGGCGTAGTGTCCGTCGTCTCAGGCTACGCGGGAGGAACAGCCGAGAGCCCCACCTATGAGCAGGTCTGCACGGGCAAGACCGGACACGCCGAAGTAGTGCAAATCAAGTTCGACCCCAAGGTCATCACCTACGAGGAACTGCTCGAGGTCTTCTTTCTGACGCACGACCCGACAACACGCAACCGCCAGGGCAACGACATCGGCACGCAGTACCGTTCTATAATACTCTACCACAACGACCGACAGAAGGAGCTTGCGGAGCAGACAAAAGCGGAGCTTCAGAAGGCGGGCGCATGGGACGACCCGATTGTCACCGAAATCGCCCCGCTCCAGAAGTTCTATCCCGCGGAAGAGTATCACCAGGACTACTTCGCGAAGAACCCGGAGAAGGCTTACTGTCAAGCCGTCATTCGCCCGAAGATGGAGAAGTTCCGCAAAGTGTTCAAAGCGAAACTGAAGGATGGCGGGCTCAAATAGCCTCCTCGCCTTCTTGGAACACCCTCGCCGAAGCGGATTGCGACAGGCGAACCAGCAGTGCCAACAAGAGACCCGCCGCCGCTCCGGCAGCCGTAAACACCCCGCGCTTCGGGAAGTAGGGTACGGACGGCGCGTACGCCGCGTCGAGCGCCTGGAACGGCTGGTAGTCCTTCTCGACAGCCAGCCTTGTGAGCATCCACTGCGTCTGAACGATACCGAGCGCCCGCTCCGCCATGCGCAGCTCTTGCAACAGAACCGCTTGGTCCACCGCCAGGCGGGCTGACTCGAGCGCGCGGTCTCGCATCCGTCGCACCTGTTCCTCGGCAGCGCGCAACTGGCTCTCCAGCGAGGCTGCCAACACCGCCAGATCGAGCGTCGCGGCTAGGCTGCGATCCTGCGCGGCTCGGGCGATGCGGTCCAGCTCCTCTTCGTACGCTTTGCGCGTCGCTTCGAATTGGGCGCGGAGCGCTTCGTGCTCGGGCGCACCCTCCGCGACCAGCGCGGCCGCGGCGTGGAGGCGGCGCCGCGTGTCGGTTACTCGGGCTTCCAGTGCCGCCGCCGCCTCGGAGAACGCCTCGCCGCCGACTTCAGCGGCAGCGACGACGCCTCGAATCGCCGCCTCAAGACCCGCTTGCGCCCCGGCGGTTTCCTGCTCGAGGGTGCGGAGCGCCTGCTGAGCCTGGAGTAGCGCGACGATCGCGTCCTTGCCGCCCGACGCCGCAAGCCCGGCATCGCCCCCCTCCACCACGCTGTCGGCTAAGCGCGTAGCGAGGGCGTACACGTCTCCCCGGTACCGCTCCGTTTGCTCTCTCAGGAACTGCTCGGATCGGCCGGCAAACTCGCTGGAGAGGCGCTTGCTCTCCTCGAGCGCGCGATCCAGCAGGAGGCGCAGGGCGCGCTCCGTTCGTCCTCTTCCCTTCCAACGCAGGCGCACCGCGAGGGCGCCCGTCTCGAGAACCTCGCAGTCTATGGCGTCGTTGATTCGCTTCAAGTCTCGGTCGTCAAAGCCGCCGGGCATCAATTCGCGGGCGACTAGGCGCAGGCTCTCGCGCGAGCGGACGACCGACTGCACCGAGAACGCGTCGGTCCCGAGGGTCGGCAGGAAGAGGAGTCCGCCGAAGACAAGCGCGCCCTCTCGCGGCTTGAGCAACTCGCCGAGGTTCAGCCGTTGCGTCACCTCGTTCGCCGACGCGCCACGGGGGAAGACGAGCATCGCCTCCGCTTCGTAGGTGGGCGGGTAGAAGGTTGCAAACAGGAAGGCGCAAACCGCGAGCACGCCTGCATACGTTAGGTAGCCAAGCGGTCGTTCGAGGCGCAACAGACGGCCCATCCGTGATTAGAGACGAGCGAAAGCGCCAGACCTCTTCGAGCGCAGCCCGCTTGCCCCTGCGTATCCCCCTAAACAGCTTGCAGTTCTCCCTCCACAGCTTGCTGTGGAATCGCGCTCGGGCGCCACGAACAGATTCGCCCCCGTTTCCTCGCTTCGGGTGCCACGGACAGATTCGATGCGCATGCTCGGTTTGCCTCAACGCCCGAGACGAATCTGTCCGTGCCACACGACTTCACGAATCTAAGGGTGGACGGAGGCGGGTTCTATTCCGCCACAGCTTGCTGTGGCGGAATCACACTCCTGCGGCGCTCTGTGCCTCAGCGCGTCTTCGCCCGCCGCCGCGTGGCGAGGAGGGTGAGGAGGGTGGCGAGGCCGACCACCGTCCCAGGCTCGGGAACGGGAGACCACATCACGGCTTTACCGCGATTCTGGTCGGACAAGTCCTCAGCGTAACCGATGATGTTCCCCTCGGCGTCAATGCCGTAGGCCTGCGAGAATTGGCCTGTGCCCTGGAACTGCGAAGGGAGGAACTGGTGCAGGTCAAAGTAACTCTTTGCGCTGCCTGACCAGCGCGCAGCGCGAACAAAGGAGCCGCCGCTCCGGGCCGTGTACCCCACCTGGTGGAATCCGTTGGTGTCGAACGCCGTCGAGCCCATCCCGGGCGGGTTCAGGTTCACGAAGCTCTGCACGCTCCCGTTCCAGATGGCAGCGTTGCCGTTGCCCGCGTTGTTCACCCAGCCGGCCTGTTGCCCGTTGGCGACGCCATACACCTCGCCGCCTGCAAAGCCAGGCGGCGTGAGGCTGACGAAGCTGTCTGCGGTTCCGCGCCACAGTGCCGGGTGGGGGCCGTGGATGTTAACCGCCGTGCCGACCTGAACCTCCCCGTCGGTGTCCACTGCCCAACTGTAAAAATAACCGTTCGGGTGCAGATCCACCATGCTTTCGGGTGTGCCCTGCCAACGGAGCGCATGGCGCACCAGTGGGCCCTTGTCCGGAGGTCTCCCATCGCCCACCTGGTCGGTCAGCGAGATGCCAAGCGTCGCGCTGGAGACCCAACCTTGGGGATGCAGCATGACCATGCTCTCCCGGCTACCGTTCCACATGACTGCTCGCTGGAAGTACTCCGGCGACAATCGCTCGAGGTACCCCGACTGCCAACCGCCCGCCACGCCGGTTGCAAACGACGCGTCCCATCCAGAGGGGTGTAGGTCAATCAGACTCTCGGGGGTACCGGACCAGAGGAGGGCGTGAGAGGACCCGCCGCTACGGAGGTTGTTGCTGTCTCCGACCTGCTGCCCGCCCCCGATTCCCCAGCCGTAGGAACGAGAGAACGGTACGCGGAAGGAGTGGAGAACCGTCACGCGGTACTCCGGCTGACCTAGAGCCGAGAGCGCCGCTGCGCATAGAAAGCAACAGAGAGCAAGTCGCCACTTCATGCGATGAGTGTACAGGAAAATGGTCATCTTCGTGTGCCCTCGGGGGGGGGGGAGCCGCAGTATTGCGGCTCCCAAACCCGGCACTCCTACTGGAGTTTCACATACTGAGCGACCGAGGGGACGCCTTGCGTCGTGACGATAAACAGCATGTAGTCACCCGGAGGGGCGATAGACGGATGCACCGGCGGGTGCAACTCGATGCTGTTCGCTGTTCGGTCCTTGATCGAGAGGTTGATGAAGCGCTCGTTCATGTCGGCGTTATGAGTCGTAGCCGACAGCCTGATCATCGTAACCTTCTCGATGGCGTTCGCCTGGTCGGTATACACGGTGAACGTGTTGGTTGGGCCGTACGGCATCGTGAGCGACGAAGTGCCGCTGATCGTGGGCCGCATGGATGGCTCTTGGAAGTACGGTGGGTAATAGATCTGACCGCTGAATTCGGACCTGGATACCCACTGTCCGTTGACGAGTTCCTTGTACTGGCCACCGGCGATGAGGACACTCCCGTCGGGCAACAGGATCGCGATGGAGTGGTACATTCGGCTCCGCGCCATGTCGGGAGGCGTGATCGCCACCGGCCCGACACCCGGGCGGTAGATCTCGACCGTCGGTATCCGCGAGCCGTACGTCTGCAACAGATGCTGCTCCGACGACCCAGCGACGATGGCAATGTCCCCGGTCGGCAGAATCACCGCGTTGCAGTTAGCCCGAGCCGTTTGCATCGCGGGCGCCTCCAGCCAGCGTGGGTCAGACGAGTTGAGGTCTATCACGCGAACCGCGTTCGTGACGTCACTACTGCCGAGGCTGCCGCCGAACTTGTAGACGACGCCCTTATCGTCAGGAACCAGCGGCGTCTCCAGCGTGGGCGCGGTTCGACCAATGAGGATTACCGCCTCGCTGCCCTGAACGGGTGTGCTGGAGCCGCCAAACAGCCGCCACTCTCCAGAGTTCGGACCGAAGATGCTCAGAGTGGTCGTGCGCATGTCACTGGGGTTGGTCAACGACTTGCCCGCCATGAACACACGAGGCTGCGACGCATTGTCCTCGTTGTACATGCTGAACAAGAACGGATAGTAGTGTGGCTGCAGCGAACCACTGTTCACCGGGTCGAACGCAGTCCACGCGCCTGTCGCCGTGTCTCGAATCTCGACCAGCTGCGACCAGTTGCCGTCGCTCTGCCATCCAGACACTGCGGCGACGTTGCCGTTCTGCAGTGTGACGAGCGAAGGGTAGTACCTTGCTTGGCTCAGCCAACCTGCATGGCTGATCGTCAGCGAAACCGGATCAAACAGATAGGTGTCTGTGATTCCTATGTCCGTTCCGATGGTCCCACCAGCAATCAACACCTTGCCGTCCGGCAGAATCGCATGGCCGGCGCAGAACAGGTGAACGCCGCTCACCTTCCACGCATCCAAGTATGGCTCGGTCAAGAACTGCCCGGTGAAGGAATTCCTCACATAAAGGCGCGTGAACGCAAGCCCCTGTCCTGGTGGATCATATTCCCTGAGCCCGAACAGAAGCACGTTCCCTCCGGGCATGTGCACGGCGTGGACCGCGAGGCACTTTGCCGGCCAGCCGGTTGACTCATCAAGGAGCGGCCCGTAGTAGCCGGTGTTCTGCGCCGCCCCAGTGACGATGGCTGCCAAGAGAGCCAGGCAGCCGATGGCTTTCCTCACGTATTCCATTTGCGTTTTCCTCCTTTGACTCCCGCTCCGGGTCACTTCCATCCCAGTAGGGAGCCTGATACATTCTAGCAAGGTTTGCGAGCGACTGCCAGGGTTTTTAGTCAGGTGTTCCTGAACCAGACCGCTGCTCGGGCGGGCCTCGGAGATGTTGAGGCGTCCAGGGCGGATGCCCAAGCCGGCCTTCTCCTTAGGATGGAAGGGGGCTAAAATGCGCCGTCATGTACCGGTGGGTCTTCTATCCACTCGGGAAGGTGGTTCTGGCGCTTTTCTTCCTGCTGTTCGGGCCTGTCCGGGTGCGCGGTCGCGAACGGGTACCCCGGCGGGGCGGGCTGCTGGTCGTCGCGAACCATCTGAGCGACATTGACCCGCCGTTGGTCGGCCATGCGTTACCCCGCCCTGCCTGGTTCATGGCGAAGTCGGAACTGTTCTCCGTTCCGATTCTGGGTCCGGTCATGCGGGCGTTCCGGGCTTTTCCGGTGAAGCGAGGGCGTCCGGATCGTGCCGCCATCCGCCGCGCCGTGGAGTTGCTACAGGCGGGCGAGTGCGTCGTGGTGTTTCCTGAAGGGCAGATCAGCGAGGACGGCCGTTTGCAGCGCGCGCTCGCAGGCGCCGCGCTCATCTGGAAGCACGCGCAGGTTACGTGCGTCGTTTGCGGGATCGCCGGTTCGCAGCGCATCGTCCCGTTTCGATCGGTGATTCCACGCCCGGCGTTCGGCGGCGTTTCGGTGCGGTTCGGCGAGCCGATACCGTGGGAGAGAGCGAGTGAGATCGAGTCGTTCGGCGAGTGGTTCACCGGTGAGGCGCAGCGGCTCACGGGGCTGCCGCTGCCGGAGGATGCCGTCGAGGTGACCGAAGAGTGACGATTCGCTCGGCGGTCTGGGGCGTGCTGCTCGCCGTTCCCGTCTGCTTTTGGAACGCGTGGCAGCCGACGGGGACGATTTATTCGCTCATCTTCTCGACGATGGCCGCTCTGATTGTGCTGGTTCTCGTCAACCGCGCCCTTCATCGCCTCGCGCCGCGCCTGGCGTTTACCACCGCTGAGATGGTGGTCATTTACGCGTTCGTGAGCGTCGCCTCGGCGGTGAGCGGCGAGTGGACGTTTCTGAACATGCAGTACGTGCACGTGTTCGCGGGCTATCCGAACCTTGATCCGAAGTACGAGGGCGTGTTCTTGAAGCACCTGCCCGAGGCGTTCTACTTCAAGGACAGCGCCGAGGTGCGGGACTTCATTGCGGGCGGTCGTGGTTACTTGTACTTTTTGACGCGCATGGACTTGTGGCTGCCGAAGCTGCTTGCGTGGACTGCTCTGTACTCGCTCATCACCGTCGGGCTGCTGTGCATTAACTCACTGATGAGGGACGCCTGGTTGCGCAAGGAGCGCCTTTCCTTCCCGATCATCCAGTTCCCGGTTGCGATGATGGAGCAGAACGCGAACGGGCCGATGTGGCGAAGCCGCGTGATGTGGGCGTTCTTCATCGCCATGTTCTCAATAGACCTGTTGAACGGTTTTCACTATCTTTATCCGAACCTACCGTCGCTGCCGCTGAAGGAGTACGTTGACCTGCGCTACGCGCTGCCGGAGCGTCCGTGGCTGGCGATGGGTTACACGCCGATAGCGATCTATCCGTTCCTGATGGCGTTGGCTATCCTGGTGCCTGCAGACCTCCTGTTCTCGGTCGTGTTCTTCTTCATCGCACGAAAGGCGGTGCTGGTCATCCTCTCGTACTACGGGTACGAGGGCGGGTCGTTTGCGGGTGGATTCTTGACGCCGGAGGCGCCGTACTTCACGGAGCAGACGTGGGGCGCGCTCATCGGCTTGTTCGTCACGGCTGTGTGGCTTTCGCGACACCACCTGAAGGCGGTGTGGCTATCCATTCGCTCCGGCGAGCCTGCGGAGGACGGCGGAATCAGCCACCGCGCAGCGGCCACCCTGCTCATCGTTTGCATCGCCGGGGTGGTGGGCGTGTTGGTCTATGCCGGGTTGAATCCTCTTCTCGCTGTGCCCTACTTCTGCGCGTTCCTCGGCTTCTCAGTCGTGCTGACGAGGATTCGCGCTCAGCTAGGCCCCCCGACGCACGAGTTCGCTTTCCTCGGACCGAATCAACTTCTGTTCAACTTCTACGGCACGCGCACGCTGAGCGAGCGGACTTCGGCGTTTCTCGGTACCGTGTTCCTGGGCATCAACCGCCTGTCGCGCGCCCACCCGATGCCGGTGCAGTTGGAGGCGATGAAGATGGCGGAGCAGCACCGCGTGCGGCAGGGGTTCCTGTTCGGCTGGATGGCGGCTGCGCTCGTGTTCGGCCTGTTCCTAGGCAGCATGTGGATGGTGCAGCGGGGATACGTGCGTGGAGGCGAGCCTGGGTGGAACGACCCGAGCGCCGTCGTCGCCGCCGTCGTGGACAACCGACACGGCCCCAGTTGGAAGGGGATCGGGGCTGTGGGCCTCGGCTTCAGCGTGGTGGCGGTGCTCGACGCGATTCGCTTCCGAGTTCCGGCTTTCTGGTTGCATCCGGTCGGATATGCGTTGAGTATGAACTTCGGCGTGGACTACTACTGGTTTGGCTTGATCCTTGCGCTGCTCGTGAAGGTGGTCGTGCAGCGGTACTATGGGCTGAACGGCTTCCGGCAGCTGCGGTACGCGGCGTTCGGCGTACTGCTGGGCGAGTTCTCTGCCGAGGGCATTTGGGCGGCTTATGCGATGATAACACGACAGAGCACATACACCATCGGCTTCAACGAGAGAGGCTTGGGGATTCAGTGAGCGAATCCTTCCCGCCGCCGATGCAGCCCGAGCCTGCACCGCCTCCTCCGCCCATAGATGAGCCGCCCCCGCCACCGAAAGGCGCGCCGATTGTTTGGCTGGGTGTTGCCTTCGGCATCCTGTTCATGGCGACGATGGCGACGCTGGGCATCGTCGTGCAGGAAGGAGTTACGGCGGACCGAGCGAGCCTCGATCGCGAGCTGAGGCTTCTGGAGGCGGACTACTCGATCGCGCTGGTCAGAGAAGGGGGGTCGGATGAGAAGGCGGCACAAGGCATCCTGCTGGACGCCCGCCGACGACTTGAGAGCATCCCGCTGCAAACCGAGGGCGCGAAGTACGTTCGCTACCGCGCGCTGCTGATTCTCGAGATGGTTGCGAACCCGAAGGACCGGCACTCCGTTGAGGGCCTGACCGACGCGACCGACGACATCACCGACCAGGAGGGCAGGAACGACGTTGCGAAGAGGCGCGCACGGGTGAACGACGCCTTGCGCGCGCTGGCCTCCGGCGCCGAGGGGCGCGAGTTGGAGGAGGCTGCTCAGGCGCTGAAGGAGGAGGCCGGCCAGTCGTGGCCTCTGACGCTGGCACTGGACGAGGCGCGCCGGCGCATGGGCATAGCGAACGAGATGCTGCCCGCGCCGCTCGCGTTCCTGCTTGTCGGTTTGGTCGGCATGGGTGCGTTGGCGTGGATTGCGTACCTGGCGCTTCGCCTCAGCGGCAGCCTACAGCCTGCCGGCGCGCCGATTCGGCGCTTCGCGGCTGCGCCTGCGCTGGTTGGCGACTCGCTGGGCCTGCGGTTCTTCGTGTTCCTGCTCATCTACACGGTCGTCCCGGTGGTGCTGATGATTGGGTTGAGTTCGGCGTTCGGAGAGGGGCTCGGCACGCGGCTGATGGTCATGGCGCTTGCCGCGCCGGTTGTGTTGGCGGCGATTTTCCTGCCGTGGCTCGGCGTTCGGCTGCGCCCTGGGCACATCGGGATTTCGCTGCGGGGCTTCGGGCGGATGGCTCTGTGGGGGGTCGGTGGGTGGCTGGCTAACCTACCGGTGCTGCTTGTTCTGTTCGCGGTGACGATGTTTCTGTCACGGTGGTTGCCTTCGGCGTCCCACCCGCTGGGCGAGGAGTTGAGTTCCCCGGGGGGCGTGGCGATCAGCCTGATTGTGGCGGCGGTGATTGCTCCGCTGATCGAGGAGGTTGTCTTCCGGGGGATGCTGTTCCAGGGGCTGGGGCTGCGGCTGCGCGGCGTGTTGTGGCCGGTGGTGCTGTCGTCGCTTGCTTTTGCCTCGGTTCATCCTCAGGGGCCGGCGACTTGGGTAGTTCTGGGCTGGATCGGGGCGATGGGGTGCCTTTTGGTGCATCAGACCGGGAGCCTGATCCCGGCAATCGTGATGCACGCCCTGCACAACTTCACGATTATCGTGCTTGCCGTGTACCTTGAGAACTCGGTTGGACTATAATTCGCCGCAGGAGACGCCCCGTGGCTACGGACACCAGCGACTTTCGGAACGGTTTACACATCTATCTGGACGGCGAGGTTTACAGCATCGTCGAGTTCCAGCACGTCAAGCCCGGCAAGGGCGGCGCTTTCGTTCGCACGAAGCTGAAGAAGATGAGCACCGGGCAGAATCTGGAGAAGACGTTCCGCGCCGGCGAGCGCGTGGAGACGGCCTTCGTGGAGCGGAAGCGGCTGCAATTCCTCTACCAGAGCGGGGACGAGGTTGTGTGCATGGACCCGGAGGACTTCGACCAACACTCCTTCGACGCGGCACTCCTGGGGTCTGGTCGAAAGTATTTAAGCGAAGGTATGGATTTGACCGCGGTAGTGGTGGACGGCAAGGTGCTTTCTCTGGAGGTGCCTGCGTTCGTCGAGCTGCGTGTGGAGCAGACGGACCCCGGCTTCAAGGGTGATACGGTGAGCGGGGGCTCGAAGCCCGCCGTTCTGGAAGGGGGGGCACAGGTGAACGTGCCGTTCCACATCAACATCGGAGACGTCGTAAAGGTAGATACTCGAACGGACACGTACCTTGAACGCGTCAAAACGGCTGATTAGCGATGGCACAGAAGCAACCGGAGAAACCGACACCCGCGCCCATCTACCGGTCGCCGGCTGAAGACTGGGTTACCGCGGCATTAGAATGGGCCGGAGGGAAACTGCTGACCCTGGGAATCGCAGGCACGCTGGTGTGCGCCGTTGCGCTCATCTACTACGCGATGCGCTTCGCGCAGATTTCGATTCCCAGCCCGGAAGAAGCGACGCGTTTCGGGGACATCATCTCGCAGTTCGGAACGTACTTCACCGTGTCGCTTCTGGTCTTCGGTGTTGGAATGGCGATTGTCTTTTGGGGAGACATCGCATTGGGTGCAGTGCTTTTCCTCGTGGCGCTGTTGTTCTTCTTCGCGCCGCAGTGGGCGCCCGTGGTGGGATTCGTCTCTGAATCACCCAATGACCTCTCTCGCGCGGCGATTGACCAATTGGGCCGCGGAGGGCTGTACCTTGGTGTCGTGGCGATGGTCCTGCAAGCGGTGGATGCGTTCATCCGCCTCCGGAATCGTGCGATTTACGGCGCCCGCGGCGACCTGATGAAGTACGGCAAGGGCATCAAGGAGGAGAGCGACTATCGAAACGTCTTTATGGGCAAGTGCTGGCAGCTGCCGTTCTGCCGCAAGTTCGTCCGCGAGCGATGCCCAATCTACCACTCCCGCCGAACGTGCTGGAAGGAGCGTGTCGGCTGCATGTGCGAAGAGCAGGTGATTCGTGATGCGATGGAGGGCAAGACGATCCCGCGCGACGCCGTCGCTGCTGCGAAGTTCATCCCCTACAATCGCCGCCTGACGCCCGGACAGAAGGCGGAGCGTTGCCGCCAGTGCGTAATCTACAACGAGCACCAACGCCATAAGTACCGCTTGGCGGTTCCGCTGACTTTCGTGTTCGTTGGCGGCCTCTACGCGCTGGCGCACGAGCAACTGCTGACCGGCACGCACCAGATCATGCGTAGTTTCGACACGGCTATGGCCAACATCACCGTAAAGTCAGCCCTTGACACCGGCCAGCGCGGCACCATCGGCGCAGCGCCCGGGATCATCGAGGAGTTCGTTCTGGTCGCTGTCGTGCTGTTCGTCTTCTCGCAACTCATGCGCTTTGTGGAGTTCGCCATCTTTAAGCTGAAGGTGTAGCCCATGCCCGATGAGAAGGAACTCGAAGCGCTCATTCTTTTCGCCAAGGAGCACAAACTGACGCGATTGCTCGTCGCGGACGAGGAGTTCGCGGTGGACATCGCTCTGCCCCCCGGCGCCCCACGTCCGTTGAAACCTGAGGCGGCCGCCGAGCAACCGCCCGCTCAGACCGGCGCGACAGTCGAGGTGAAAGCGGCGGTTGTTGGCTACTTCCGAAACCCTTCGGAGAACCTGCGCGTTGGCGCCGTGGTTGACGGCAATGCGCCGCTTGGCGAAATCGAAACGCTGGGGCTTTCCAACCCGGTCACTGCGCCATCCCGAGGGCGCGTGCGAGAGGTGTACATCGAGGAAGGGCAGCCCGTGCAATACGGGCAAGTCATCGCGGTCCTCGAGGAGGTGAAGGCTTGAACCGCGTTCGCCGAGCGTTCTCCCTGATCGAGATCCTGGTGGTCATCGCCATCATCGCCGTGCTCGCATCCCTGCTGTACGTTGGGTTTGGCTCACGAACGCTCCCGGTCAGTCCTCAAGACCCAAGCGAAGCCGGGCGGGCGGACGGCCACGGCACCACGGCGGTCGGCGGAGCGGTCGCCCGGGCGAAGGATGAGCAGTGTCAGCAGCAGATTACGCAGTTGCGCCAGATGGTTGATATGCAAACTATGAGCGGAGACTCCCCGCCCGCGTCGCTGGATGACGTCGGTTCCCAGCCTGCGACCTTTCATCGCTGCCCTATCGGCGGCGAGAGCTACGCATACGACCCCTCGTCAGGACGGGTAACCTGCCCGCACCCCGGCCACGAGGGGTTCTGAGCATGTTCGAGAAGGTCTTAATTGCAAACAGGGGAGAGATCGCCTGCCGCATCATCCGCGCATGCAAGGAGTTGGGCGTCCGCACCGTAGCTGTCTACAGTGAGGCGGACCGCGAAAGTTTGCACGTCAAGCAGGCGGATGAAGCGATCTGCGTCGGCCCACCGCCGAACGACCAGAGCTACCTCGATATGCCCAACGTTCTGATGGCGGCGGTCATCAGCGGGGCGGACGCGGTTCACCCCGGATACGGCTACTTTTCCGAGCGGGAGAACTTCGCCGACGCTCTGCAGGCGATCGGAATCAAGTTCATCGGTCCGCCCATCGATGCGATCGCGCAAATGGGAGACAAGGCGCGGGCCCGCGAAGCCGCCATTCGGGCAGGCTGTCCGGTCGTGCCCGGCTCTGACGGCGTTGTGAAGACTGAAGGGGAGGCGCTCGAGATTGCGGAGGCTATCGGTTACCCGCTGCTCATCAAGGCGGCTGCCGGTGGAGGCGGGCGCGGCATCCGGAAGGCGACCGACCCCGACAACCTTCTCCAACAGATGAAGACCGCGCAGCAGGAGGCGGAGGCGAGCTTCGGCAGCGGAGCGGTGTACATCGAGAAACTCATCGAAAACCCGCGCCACGTCGAGGTGCAGGTCATCGCTGACGTCTATGGCAATTGTGTGCACCTGGGCGAACGCGAATGCTCAGTGCAGAACCTGCGCCACCAAAAGATGGTCGAGGAAGCGCCGTTTGCGCTCATGGATCCCGATAAGCGGCAAGAGATGGGCGCGGCTGCGGTTCGGATCGCGCGCGAAGTCGGCTACGTGAACGCAGGCACGATCGAGTTTCTCATGGATGCGGAGGGCAACTACTACTTTATCGAAATGAACACGCGCCTTCAGGTGGAGCACCCCGTTACCGAGCAGGTGACCGGAATCGACATCGTCAAGACCATGATCCAGATTGCCGCCGGGCACGAGTTGCCGTTCTCCCAGGAGGACATCACCTGGGCGGGACACGCGATCGAAGCGCGAGTCACAGCGGAGGACCCAAGCCGTAACTTCGCGCCGTCGTGCGGCAGAATCGAGGAGTGGGACCCCCCGCGAGCCGAGCACATCCGCATCGAGTCGCACCTCTACAAGGGGTTCGAAATCTCCCCGTACTACGACCCGATGGTCGCAAAACTAATCGTAACAGCCGATGACCGTCCCGCCGCCGTTGAGCGGCTACAAAGAGCGCTGGACGACTTCCGCATCGAGGGCATCTCGACGAACATTCCGTTCCTGAAGCAGCTTGTTCGGACCGATGCTTTCGTGAAGGGAGACGTTCACACGCAAACTGTTGCGGAGATGATGAGCCGGGCAGAGGTCCATGCCGGTTAGGTCGAAGCGCAAGGCGCGCATCGCCGCGATGAAGGCGCTGTACGCCGTAGACGTTGGTGGACAAGCGCCGGACGATGCGATTCACGAAGCGATAACCGCGGCCGACCTCGCCGAGCCGTATGCACAGTTCGCCGCCGACGCCGTGCGCGGTGTACTCTCTTCCGGAGAGGAGCTCAAGTCGGTCATCGAAGGGCACAGCCAAGGCTTTACGTTCGACAGAATGGCTGCCGTTGACCGAAGCATCCTGCTTCTCGCCGCGTGGGAGATGCAGGCGGGACGCGAGGACCCCGCCGTCGCCATCAACGAAGCGATTGAGATTGCCAAGGCGTACAGCACCGAGGACAGCGGTCGCTTCGTCAACGGCATCCTCGGCACCATCGCGCGACTGCTGCCCACCCGCGAGGCGCGCATCCTTGATGGGAAGGAATTGAGCAAGCGAGTTCGCGAGGAACTGAAGGCGCGTGTGGCCGCGCTTTCGGAACGTGGGGTTCAGCCGAGGCTGGAGGTTCTGGTCGCAGCGGACGACCCGGCCAGCCAAACGTACGTGAAGATGAAGCGCAAGTGGGCGGAGGAGGCTGGAATCCTGACCGGAACCTTCGAGGTCGGCGCAAGCACGACACAAGCAGAGGTGATTGAGCGCATTCACGCCCTCAACGAAGATGAGAAAGTGCATGGCATCTTGGTGCAGCATCCGCTCCCCGCACACCTTGACGAGTCGGCCGCGCTCGAAGCGCTCGGACATCTCAAAGATGTGGACGGGATCTCGCCCCAGTCGCTCGGGCGCCTGGTCGCAGGCATGCCCGGATTCCGTGCCGCGACGCCGCTCGGCATGATGCGCCTGCTGGACGAACACAAGATTGACGTTGCAGGCAAGAGGGCGGTCGTCATCGGGCGAAGTGTAATCCTCGGCAAGCCGGCTGCGCTGATGTTGCTCGAGCGGCATGCCACGGTAACCATCTGCCACAGCAGAACGGAGGGCCTACGGGAGATCTGCCGCTTCGCGGACGTTCTCGTCGCGGCGGTCGGGCGGGCGGAGATGGTGCGCGGCGACTGGATCAAATCCGGGGCGGTCGTGCTCGACGCGGGATACAACCGCGTCGAGGGCAGAACGGGGGACGTTGGCGACGTAGCCTTCGAGGAAGCGCGCGAAGTGGCGGGCTGGATCACGCCGGTGCCCGGCGGGGTGGGCCCGATGACGGTTGCGATGCTGCTCTCGAACGTTGTGGACGCGGCGGAAGCTGCTAGTCCGTGAAGTCCTCGCGCTGGCCGGTCACCGTGTAGTAGAACTTGTTGAACGCGCCTTGAAGCTCTCTGCGCAACTCTTCACGCATACCGTCCTGGGCCCCGATGAGGCTGTCCAACACATCGAGTCGTAGTCTGGCGTTTCTCGGCGCGCTCGGCTTCAGGGTTGCGTAGCCAAACTCATCCGCCTCGAGGTGCCGTCGGTTCGCCCATAGCAGGTTGGCACGCTCCTTCTCCA
>JBFMFD010000019.1:0-23659 GCA_040752255.1 Armatimonadota bacterium | reverse complement strand
GCTACGTGCTCAAGCAGGCGGGCTACCTCAATGAACTCGGACGCAAGGACGACGCCATCGCCGTGTTGCGGCAAGCCCGGGAGCGTTTCCCGGATGACAAAGAGGTTGCCGACATGCTCCGCGCCCTCGGCGGCTGAGCTTAGGGAGGCCATCCCTTAAGGGAGGGCGAGCGTCCCGCGAGCCGAAGCCCCGAACCCCGGCACGTCAGGCGCGCGCTTTCCAAATCCGAAGCACATCGCGAAGCAGCGCCTCAGCGTCGGCAAGCCGCCATTGCGTAGCGCTGTCCGAGAGTGCCTTCCCCGGCTCTGGGTGAACCTCCATGAACAGCGCGTCAATCCCAACCGCCGCGGCGGCGCGGGCGAGCGGAGGGATGGCGTCACGGTTGCCGCCGGACTGCGTGCCCGCAGCGCCGGGCCGCTGCGCGCTGTGTGTCGCGTCGAAGCACACCGGCCAACCGTACGAGCGCAACACAGGCAGCCCAGCCATGTCCACGACCAAGGTGTGATAGCCGAACGTCGTGCCGCGCTCCGTCAGCACGATGCCGTTTGCCTTTGCCGCCTCGAGTTTGGCGACGATGTTCTTTGCGTCCTCCGGCGCGAGGAACTGCCCCTTCTTCACGTTCACCGGCTTGCCCGTCTCCGCGCAAGCGATGAGGAGGTCGGTTTGCCGGCACAAAAAGGCGGGAACCTGCAGCAGGTCAACAACCTCCGCTGCGGGCGCGGCTTGCTCCGGCAGGTGCACGTCGGTCGTGGTCGGGACTTCGAACTCGCGGCGAACCTTCGCCAGCAGTTCAAGCCCTGCATCCATCCCCCCGCCCCGAGGCGTGGTGACGCTGCTGCGGTTCGCTTTGTCGAACGACGCCTTGAAGATGTACCCGACCGCGAGCACCGAGCAAAGGCTCTTCATTCTTTCGGCGACGGCGGCGCACACGTCCCAACTCTCCGCAAGGCAGGGGCCGGCGATGATGACCGGATGCCCGCCGCCGATGCGGACGCCAGCGATGTCAACGCTCCTCACGTCCATGGCTACGGTATCGCCCCCGCGTCCCGGAGAAGTTGCAGCCATCCATCGGGGCCGACGAACTCCTTCTGCACATGCGTGAGTGTTCCTTGAGGGTTGTAGAACCGGATGTGCGGCAAGGACTGCCAGCCGAAGTGATCCTGTGTCGCCCTTTGGTAGGCCGGGTCAACCCCGGTCGAGAGGTCCATTTTGAACGCTCGAACGCCGCGCATAGCGCGAATGACATCCGGGTCGGTGAACGTCTTGTGCTCGATCTCCATGCAGGCGGCGCACCAGTTCGCTGTGCCGTCCACCACCACCGGCGTTCCGCTGCCGACCGCCTGCTCGAAGGCCTCGATCGTGAACGGCTCCCACTTGATCCCCTCGGGCGGAGGCGTCGTTGCGTCGTAGATGTAGCCCGAGCCGTACCAAGCCATGAACAGGATTGAGAACGTGCGAATGAACGCGACGACCTTCGACGAGAACGAGCGATCGAACCACAGCAGATAAGCAGCGGCCCCGAAGAACACCACCGCGTTGATCCAAAGCGTTGCGACGTACGGGATGTTTGCGCTCAGCCCTTGGAGCGCGGGGCCCAGATAGCGCGTTACCGCGAACAGGATGATGACCAGGCCCATGATGCGCTTCAGGGTCGTCAGCCAATCGGCGGAGCGCGGAAGTTGCGCACCTGCGACGGCCAGGAAGACGTAAGGCAAGCCAAGCCCAAGCCCGATCGCGGTGAACACCGAGATGCCCAGCGGGAAACTTCCCTGCTGCGCCACCACAATGGCAAGCGCTGCGATCAGCGCCGTCCCACACGGCGCCGCGCCCACCCCGAGCAACGACCCCATCATGAACGCGCCCGCGGTGCCCGACCGGCCCCGCAACTGTTTCTGCAGGAAGCCGGGCAGTCGAATCTCGTACACGCCGAACATCGAGAGCGAAAGACCGAACAGCAGGCCGAAAAGGCCCAAGTTGAACCACGGACTTTGGAACATCGTGCCGAAGCCCTTCCCAACCAGGACGGAGATGGCCCCGAACACCCCGAAACTGAGTGCGATACCGAACATGTACGACACCCCGAGCGCGAACTTGCCGCCCGTGCTTTCCTTCGCCTGCTGGCTGAAGAAGGAGAGCGTTATCGGGATGAGCGGATACACGCACGGCGTCAGGTTCAGCAGTAGCCCAGCGAGGAATCCCGCGATGAGCAGCGCCAAGAGGCCGGTGTTCGTCTTCTGGCCTTGCTCGTCGAGCGGCACTTCGCTCGCCCGGCTCGGATAGCTGCCGACGCCCGCGAGAGGGTCTGTCGAAGCGGCCTGCTCCTGTGTGTCGCTGGACTCCGCCGCGGCGGCATCCAGTTCCGGATCAAAGCCAGGTGCGGCGCCATCCTCCATGTCGAACGGCTGCTCGTCGCTCGACACAGGAGCGTCGGGCGGCAGCGCGTCCTCGCTGTCCCGCGCAGGAGGGTCTTGCGTGGCCGGGGCGCCGGTCGTGCCGGATGACCCTGAGTTGGTCGGCGGCGGCGCCTGCTCCTTCTCGATGGTGACGAACGCGCTCGCGGTGATGACCTCCGGCGGGAAGCAAGAGGAGTCATCGCACATCTGCACCTGCACCGCGACCTCGACGGGCACCTTCCCCTGTGCGTCGGCGGGCAAGCGCACCTGAATCGGAATCCTGACGTCGCCCTCGTAGACGGCCAGCGGCTCGTCGCTGAAGCCGAAGGTCTTCATCTCTCCCTTCGGATAGCGGGCGGAGACGAGCGTACCCCCCGACTTGAGGGAGACGCTCACCGGAATGAACCCCTCCACGTTGGGCGGGTTCTGGTTCGCGTGCAATCCGCTTGGGATGCTGACCACGACGACGCCTGCAATGACGGCACCCGGCTTCGCGGAGTCGGCGTCGAGGCGAAGGCTCACCTTCGCCTGCTGAGCGACGGCGCCGCTCAACGCGGCAAGCGCAAGCAGAGCGAGAAGGATGATTCGAAGGTGGCGGGCCAAGGCAGCCGATAGGTTACTCCAAGCGGAGCCACGGGAGGTCATGCTTATTCGAACGCCCGCACCGCCTCCACCGGTTCCCCTACCCCGGCAGAAGTACCGCCTCGCCGGTCTCGGCGCTCCGCTGCGCCGCCTCCAGAATCGCAATGCTGAGGCGAACCTCATCGGGCTTGACGGCGAGTTCCTTACCGTCCAAGAGGTGGTCGCGCACGTTTTCGTACACTGTGCGCCATGCGGAGTCGGGCGCCTTGAGCGTCAGGTCTCCCGAAAGGTTGCCGTGGATGCCGCCGCGAATCAGGGCGACGTCCCATCCCTCCATTCTTAGCCCGGCATTCTCCCCACGAATCAGCCAGCGGGGCCGCGAGAGATGACTCACGCACCCCACATCGAACTGCGCGACCACGCCGTTCTCGAACGTTATGCTGACGGTGCTTTGCGTCTCCACATCCACCCCCTCGTGCCCGCCGAAGCGTTGCGTGGCGAACACCAGCCTCGGTCTTGCCGGAAGCAGCAGTTGCACGATTTGATCCGCTAAGTGCGCCCCCCAGTCGTAGAGCATGCCGCCACCGTGCGCCCGGCTGCCTCGCCAGCCTACAGGGAACCAGTGCCCATTCACTGACGACTCGACCTGGAACACATCTCCAAGCACCCCCGACTCGAAGGCCGAGCGCACAAGGAGGTAGTCGCCATCCCAACGACGGTTCTGGTAGACGCTCAGCATCCGTCCTGCCTGCGTCGCCGCCTCGATCATGGCGTCCGCCTCCGCCACGCTGAGGCACATCACCTTCTCGGTCAAGACGTGCTTACCCGCGCGGGATGCTTGGATGCTCAGCGGCGCGTGCGTGTCGTGCGGCGTGATGAGCACGACGAGGTCTACGTCCGGTCGGTCGAGAATCTGCTCCAGCGAGTCGCAGATGACCGCGCCGGGCTGCTCTGCCGCCGCAGCCTCTCGCCGCTCGGGGAGGACGTCGAAGATCGCCCGCAGTTCCAGCCCCTCGACGGCGTGCACGTGGTCGGCGTGGTGCCTGCCCATTTGAAACTGCGCCCCGTATCCGATGAGACCGACTCCGATTGCCACGCAGCGGTGTCTACCCGTTGTGGCTGCTCGGATGCGACCTTCGGGGGGACAGTCGTGAGACAGTCGCGCGTCCGATTCAGCCAGAGCGATGGCTCGGGCCCTTGCGAAGTTCTGACGGCACGTGCCGCTGGATCATCCGTGCATTTCTGACATGGCGATGCAGGATTTGCAAGGACATTTCCCGCTTCAGGCCGGGCTGTCTGTTGGGGTACGCTCCGGCGAGTGTCGAAGCCCATCCCCGAGAGCAAGTTTCACGTCGAGACTCCACCGATTCGGCAGATACCGTTCGTTCGGCCGATCATGGAGTTCACTCGGCTGCAATCGGCGTCGGGCATCTTTCTCATCGCCGTCGCGCTCCTGGCCATGGCGTGGGCGAATTCGCCGCTGAGCGAGCAGTACTTCCACCTGTGGGAGCTCCCTCTGGTTGTCGGGTTCGACGCGTACGTGTTCAACATGAGCTTTCACGACGTCATCACCGACGGGCTGATGGCGATCTTCTTCCTGCTGGTCGGCTTGGAGATCAAGCGGGAGTTCGTGATGGGCGAGCTGTCTACGTTCCGCCGGGCAGCGCTTCCCCTGATGGCAGCCGGCGGCGGCATGCTGGTCCCTGCGCTTATCTACCTCGTGTTCAACCGGGGGCTGCCGACCGCAGACGGCTGGGGCATCGCCGTGGCGACCGACATCGCGTTCACCCTTGGCGTCATCCGGCTTCTCGGTGACCGGGTGCCGCTGGCCCTGAAGGTGTTCCTCACGGCTTTTGCCATAGCCGACGACATCGGAGCGGTGGTCATCATCGCTCTCTTCTACAGCCATGACCTAAACATGACGGCGCTCTCGGCGGTCGGCGCTATCTGCTTGCTCCTCGCGCTGCTCAACATCGGGGGCGTGCGTAACCTGGTGCCGTACCTGGTGCTCGGCATCTTTCTCTGGCAAGCGATGTACTTCTCCGGCATTCACGCGACCGTCTCGGGCGTGCTCCTGGCGCTCTTCATTCCGATGAACTTTCGGATGCGGACAAAGCAGTTCCTCGACTCAGTACGGCGGCAACTCGATCGCATCGAGAGGGAGAACCCTGCGGACGATGCGCCTGTTACCGAGCGACGACACTACGTTCTTGCCGAGGTTGAGCGCGCCGCCGAGGGCGCGAGCATGCCGCTCATACGCCTGGAGCACGCTCTTCATCCCTGGGTTTCGTTCGGCATCATGCCGCTCTTCGCGTTGGCGAACGCGGGTGTTGCCGTGTCGGGGATGGGTTTTGGCGCCCTGATGCACCCCGTGTTTCTGGGAGCAGCGCTCGGCCTGGCGTTTGGCAAGGTCATCGGGATCACGCTCTTTTCCTGGTTGGCGGTCCGGTTGCGGTTCGCCGAGTTGCCCCGCAACGTGAACTGGCAGCAGGTGATTGGGGCGGGCATCCTGGGTGGAATCGGCTTCACGATGTCCCTGTTCATCGCGAACCTGGGCCTCTCCCCGGAAGACCTGCCCGAGGCGAAACTGGGCGTGCTGACCGCAAGCTCGGTGGCCGCGATCGTGGGGCTTGCCTGGTTGCATCTGGCGTCCCGCAGGCGAATTACCCCTGAATCTGAAGGGGGATAGCCTCGAACCCCTTGCTTTTTGTCGCCTGGACGGGGTAGAGTCTGTCCCGAGTCTCAGCACAGGTCGCCGTTGTACGGAGTTGCTGAGGAGGCGGTTGCGTAGAGCGGCAATCCTGCTGAGGCTCGATAAAACTACACACACAAGGGGCTTTTGTCAAGCAGTATGCCGCTTCCCGAGGAAGTCAAACAGCAAGTTATCGAGAAGTACCGGACGTCGGACACCGACACCGGCTCGGTTGAAGTTCAGATCGCGCTCCTCACAGAACGGATCCGACAGATCACCGAGCACTTGCGAACGAATAAGAAGGACTTCCACTCCCGGCTGGGGCTGCTGAGATTGGTCGGCAAACGACGCCGACTCGAGCGTTATCTCCGCCAGAGAGACATCAACCGCTATCGCGCGCTGATCCAGGAACTCGGCATACGAGAACAAAAGCCTCAATAAGGAGGCAGAATGATCGAAACCATCAGTTTCGAGGTCGGGGGCAAAGAGCTCTCGATTGAAACCGGCCGTGTCGCAAAGCAAGCGAACGGCGCTGTCCTCCTCGGCATGGGCGAAACCGTGGTGCTCGGCACCGCGACCATGAGCACCCAGCCGAGAGAAGGACTTGACTTTGTCCCATTGACGTGCGACTACGAAGAGCGTAAGTACGCCGTCGGCAAGATCCCCGGCGGATTCATCAAACGCGGAGGCAGACCCTCCGAGAAGGCGATTCTCACTTGCCGGCTGATTGACCGACCCGTCAGGCCGCTGTTCCCCGACGGCATGAGGAACGACGTGCAGTGCATTGCGATGCCGTTCGCGATGTCGCAGGAGGACCCTTCGGACGTTCTCGCCATCAACGCAGTCTCTGCGGCGCTGGCACTGAGCGACATTCCTTGGGGCGGCCCGATCGCCGCCGTCCGAGTTGGGATGGAGGGCGACGAGTTCGTTCTCTTCCCCAGCGTCCAACAGACCTTGGACGGGAAACTCGACCTCGTCCTGGCCGGAACCAAGGACAGCATTCTCATGGTCGAAGCCGGCGCGTCTGAGGTGCCGGAGTCCGTCATCCTCGAAGCGATGCGCTTCGGGCAGGGCTTCATCCGGATCATCGCGGAGCAGATCGAGGCGTTCGCCAAGAAGCATGGCAAGCCCAAGGCGACCGTACCGCTGGCGCAGATTGACCCAGAGGTGATGGAGACGGTGACCAAAGAGTACGCCGCGCGCATCGAGGAGACCCTCGTGAATCCCGACAAGCAGGCACGCGAGGACGCGCTGCAAGCCCTCACCGATGAAGCGTTCGAGAAACTCTCCACCACGACGTTCGCAGGCGCGGAAGAGAAGCAGAAGGACGTTCTGCTCGCGATGGACAAGCTCATCAAGAAGACCGTCCGATCGCTGATCGTGCACAAGGAACTGCGACCCGACGGCCGCGGAACTCGCGACATTCGAGCAATCTCCTGCGATCCCGGGCTGTTGCCCAAGGTGCACGGCTCCGGCATGTTCACCCGAGGCCAGACCCAAGTTATGACCGTCGTTACGCTTGGTGCGCCTGGAGACTCTCAAATCATTGACGGGCTGGAGGAAGTGCCGGACAAGCGGTACATGCACTACTACAACTTCCCGCCCTACTCGGTCGGAGAAACCCGTCCGATGCGCGGCCCGGGCCGCCGGGAGATCGGCCACGGCGCACTTGCCGAGCGAGCGCTGCTGAGCGTCCTGCCGGATGAAGAGGAGTTCCCTTACACGATGCTTCTCGTCAGCGAAGTGCTCGAATCGAACGGTTCAACCAGCATGGCGAGCGTGTGCGGCTCAACGCTTGCGCTGCTCGACTGCGGCGTGCCGCTCAAGGCGCCCGTTGCGGGTATCGCGATGGGCCTCATCAGCGAGGACGACAAGTACTCCGTGCTCACGGACATCCAAGGCATGGAGGACTTCTGCGGCGACATGGACTTCAAGGTCGCGGGCACGCGCGAAGGTGTTACGGCGCTCCAGCTCGACACCAAAATCGGAGGAATCCCCGACCAAGTGCTCGAGGCAGCGCTAGAGCAGGCGCGCGAGGCAAGGATGTTCATCCTCGACCGCATCGAGGAGGCGTTCCCCGAGCCGCGTCGAGAACTCAACCCGAACGCGCCGAGGATCAACGTCGTCACGATTGACCCGACGCGCGCCGGCGAACTCATCGGCCCCGGCGGTCGTACCGTGAAGCGCATCCAGCATGAAACGGGCGCTGAAATCGACATCCAAGATGACGGCCGCGTGTTCATCCTCGCGACGAACGCAGCAACCGCGGAACTAGCAGTGCGCACCGTCAAGGGCCTCATGGCCACACCCGAAGTCGGCGAAGAGTACGACGGCGTCGTAACCCGCCTCTTCGGACGCGGCGCGATGGTCGAGTACCTCCCCGGAAAGGAGGGCATGGTGCCGAATGAGCAACTCTCGCCACGAAACGTGCGCCATCCTGAAGAGGTGGTCAAGCCGGGTGATGCCATTCGCGTCCGCATCCACGAGATCGACGCGATGGGTCGCGTGAACCTGACCGCGCTCGGCCTCGCGCAAACGCTCGAAGCGCTTGGTGACAACGAGAGCGCAGAACCCGCGGCTCCAAGGCCGCGCAGCTCTCGTCCTCGCGACGGAAGGGGCGACAGGCGCGGCGGACCACGCGGAAGAGGCAGAGACGGCGGCGATCGAGACCGCGAGAGCCGCGGCCCCAGGCGGAGAGAATACAACGACCGGCCACCGCGTCAAGAGGCGCGAGAGCCGGAACTCGCTCCCCGCGAGGGCGCAAGCCTCCCGCAACGCGACGCACCCGACACGCCATCCGCCCGGTTCCGACCGAAGCGGTAACGGCCATTACAACGAGAACAAGCCCCGACCGGCTCAAGCGGGTTGGGGCTTATTGCACGAGCGCTCTCCGGCGCACGGTGTCGAGGTCCAGGCCTTGCGGGTCGGTCTTGCGCCCGGCGGGGGTGGCGATCTCGGCGTGGGAGACGATGTGCCGTATGGGGTGCCGGGCTGCAATCTCCCGGATTAGATTGACCAGGGCGGCCATTTGAGCCTCGGGGTAGGGATCCCGGCCGTCGTTGCGGTTCACCAACTCAATGCCGATTGAGAAGTCGTTTGCCGCTTCCCTGCCGTCCGGCATTCGGCTGGCTCCGGCGTGCCAGGCTCGGAGGCTCTCCTCGACGTGCCTGAGCACGCTGCCGTCTCGATCGATCGTGTAGTGGCTGGAGACTCGACTGTCCGGGTCTGCGAAGCGCCTGACGACCTCACCGGCGGAGTCGAGCACGGTTGCATGCACGACGATCGTGTCCACCACGGTGCCCTTCGGGCGCGCGTCGCAGTTCGGAGACGGGGCTTCGGTCCATCCCGGCATTCTACTGGGGTTTTCCTCGGGAACGAGGACGGAACGAGAGGATTGTGACCGAAACCGCCGGGTGGAATCTCGAACGACCCTACAGGATTCGCCCGAATCATCCGATTCTTTTACCGGGATGACCGTCCCGGAGGACCTAACTGGATGTACGAATCCTATTGGGGCTTGACTGAGCCACCTTTCAGTTTAACGCCTGACCCGAAGTTCTTGTACTTAAGTCGCGCCCACGAGGATGCGTTGATGATGCTGCACTACGCCATCAGCCGTAACAAGGGAGCGGCGATGCTGTGCGGGGACATCGGCCTGGGCAAGACGACGATTAGCCGGAAACTCCTGGAGTACTTGGATCCGGTGAATCACAGCGTCGTGCTGATCGTGAACCCGATTCTAACGCCGGTTCAGATCATGCACGAGATCTTGTCGCAGCTCGGCTCGCCCTCGTCGTCTCGGAACCGGCAGGTGCTGGTGCAAGAGATGCATGAGGTGCTGATCCAGCACTACGAGCACGGGAAGCGCGTCGTGGTGATCATTGACGAGGCGCACCTCATCAAGTCGAGCGCCACGCTCGAAGAGTTGCGACTGTTGCTCAACTGTCAGATGAACGACTCGTTCCTGATGAGTCTGATTCTGCTTGGGCAGCTCGAGTTGAAACCCAAACTTGAGAAGGTCCCTGCTCTCCAGCAGCGCATCGCGGTTCGGTACGTGCTGAAGCCGCTGAGCGTAACGGAGACGGGCGAGATGATCGAGCACCGCCTTCGCACGGCAGGGTTTGCGGGCGAGAGCAGTCCGTTCACCCCGGACGCCATCTTCGAGATTCACAAGTACTCGGGCGGTGCGCCACGCTTGATCAGCCAAGCGGCGGACAACGCGCTCCTGGTAGGCGCGATGCAGAAGTTGAAGCACATTGACGGCTTCACGATGCACTCGGTGATCCAGGACCTCGCCGGCGGTGAGGAGGCGGCGTAGAGATGCATCTGATTGACGCGATTCGAATGGCTGCCCAGCAGTCGCGCGAGCCGAAGCAGGACGCTGCGGAACAGCCTGCCCCGGAGGCTGTAGTGAGCGAGGCGCAGCCGACGCAACAGGAGGTTTCCATGAGCCCATCACAATCCAAGCCCGCGCCCCCTCCTCAAGCGGCCCTGGGCATAGAGACAGAAGCGCCCCGACCGGTGGATCCGGCCGTCACGGCGAACGCAGGCAGCGTGGTGCGCCTGGAGCTGTTCCTCAGCCCCGAACAGATGCACCAGTTGCTTCGCAGCATCTTGCAAGGCGCGCACTCCGTGATGACCCTGCGAGAGGCTTCACAGTTCCTTCGCATCAAGAACGACACGCTTGTTCGAATGGCAGAGGACGGCCAGATTCCCGCGTTCCTCGTGGACGGGCGGTGGAAGTTCCCGCGGCAAGCAGTCGAGGAATGGGTGACCCTGCAAGCAGTCTCCCGCAAAACCAACGATTCAGAGGTGGAGAAAGATGTCGCTTAGTTTGTTCGGAAGCGAGAAGTACGTCGGCATTGACATTGGGCACTCGAGCGTTGCCGTGGCGCAGGTCGAGTCCTCGGGCAACACGTTGCGCATCCTGCATCTCGGCAAGGCTCCGGTGCCGCCCGACAGCGTCGCCGACGGCGTCGTGGTTGATCCCGACGCGATGGGCTACGCGATTCGCGACCTGATGCGCGAGCTCGGCATCTCGGCAACGATGGCAAACATCGCCGTGGCCGGCCCCGCCGTTGTCGTGCGCACCGTGAAGATGCCCGCGATGTCGGAGGATGCGCTTCGCAAGTCCATTCGCTTCGAGGCTGGCCGTTATGTGCCGAGTTCGATCGAGGAGAGTTACATTGACTTCGAGATCGTCGGGGCGTCCGACGACGGGCAGATGTCCGTTCTCATCGTCGCAAGCCCTCGGGACATGGTCGAGAGCAAGGTCCGTGCGGTGCAGAGCGCGGGTCTCGACGTTGAGAACGTCGAGGTTGAGGCGTTCGCGCAGTTTCGCGCTCTTGTCGAGGCTGATGACTTGAGCGACTTCGGGAGCCACACGGTTGCGCTTGTTGACGTGGGTGGAGAGGCGACTGAGGTGACGGTTGTGGACCACGGCGCGTTCTCCCTCACCCGCTCCATCCCGATTGGCGGCACGGCGCTGACCGACGCTCTGCGCAACTACTTCAAGATGAACGTTGACGAGGCGGAGAGCGGGAAGCGATCGCTTGACCTGACGGAGCTCGTCAAGTCGGCGCCGCAAGAGAACCCGCCTCTGCGAGTCATTCAGCCGATCGTGGACGAGTTGGTCCGCGAGATTCGGCGTTCATTGAACTACTTCCAGTCGCAGCAGAGCGAAGCCGGCCAACCCGCCCAGGTTACACACCTGATGTTTTCCGGTGGCGGGGCATTGCTGAAGGGTTTTCCGGAATACATCTGCCACAGGCTGAACATGACGCCCGTGGTTCCGAACCTGTTCGAGAACCCGCGGTTTGTCTACGCAGGTCATGAACCGCCTGACGACGCCGGCGCCTATGCCGTCGCGATCGGCCTCGCCATGAGGCGCGCGGGCAAGGTTGTCGTCGCCGCATAAGGAGAACAGAAAGATGCCGACCATCAACCTAATCCACGATCAGAGAAAGGCGTACCGCCAGCGACTCAAGACCTCGCGAATGTGGTTTGTCGCCTTCCTCGGCGCAGCCGTTTCAACGGGCGGTCTGACGGCGATGCTCCTTTTCGGCAGCATCGCGCTCACCGGCGAGGCGAAGAGCCTTCAGTCGAAGGCTGAGGAACTCAAGCCGTATCGCGAGCTCATCGAGCAGAGCGAGAGAGCGTTCAGCCAACTCTCGCCACGATTGACGACCCTCACCACGGCGCGCACCGACACAGAGCGCTGGACGCGGATTCTGGAGCACATGAGCTACGTGATGCCCACAAACACATGGCTCACGGGCGTTCGCTCGGTGCCGAACTCGGATGAGGACGCGCCGGTCGAGGTCGCGCTGACCGGCATGAGCGGTCAGCAGGAGAGCGTCGGTGAGTTCATGCTGCGTCTTCAGACCCTGTCGGACATCGCCAACGTTCGCCTTCGCTACACGGAGGAGAAGAAGACGCAGTTCGGCGAGGGACTCGAGTTCCAGATCGTCTGCGACGTTCCGACTTTCACCGAGAGCAACAAGGAGACTAAGAATGACAGTACGCGGTCCTAACCCAACCGTCTTTGCGCTCCTGTTCGCGTTTGCCCTGCTGGCGGGCAGCGGTGCCGCCTATTGGCAGTACACGAACTACCGCGGCAAGGCGGCGCGCGTGGAGAAGCTGCGCACCGAGCTGAAGTCCTCTTCGGACCTTGAGCGTCAGGCGCAGATGGCGGCACAGCGGGTCATTGACGCGCTGCAGGAGATTGAGCACCTGGAGACCACAGTCTCGACAGTCGAGTACGTGCCGACGCTGCTCAAGGACCTCCAGCACACCGCAGAGGCTTGCAGTCTGCGCGTGACCGGCGTGCGCCCCGCTCCACCCAAGCCCGAAAAGAAGGGCAAGAAGGGCGAGAGCGAGAAGAAAGCCGTGAAGCCCTACGAGGAGATTGACGTTGAGGTCAAGGTTCTCGGAGGCTTCGAGAGCACGATGACGTTCCTGCGCAAACTGGAGGAGTTCCCCAAGATCGTCTCCGTGCAGTACGTCAGCGTGGATCCAAGGGTGGACACGCGAACGCGCGTGCTGACGGCGATCGAGACGACATTCAACATACGAGTTTATGCGTTCCCGACCGTGCCGACGGCGAAGCAGCCCGAGGAGAAGTCGGAGACCGTCATCAACCTCAGTCCCCAGTCTCGAGGGCTCAACCAGAGCATGGAGGAGTCGAACTGATGGCACAAGACAAGAAGAAACTGCTCATCATCGGAATCCTGTTCCTCGCGCTTGTCGCCGTGGGCACGTACCAATTCGTTGGATCCGGCCCCGCAGCCAAGAAGAGTAGCGTGGCGAAGGCGGAAGAGCCGAAGGACAGCGGCACGGCGGAACAGCCCGAAGACGGCGAATCGCCGAGCAACCTGTACGCCCTCGGGTTCTCGCCCAGGAATCCGTTCCAACCGGGCACGTTGCCGAACGACCAGAAGCCGAGCGACTCTGAGAACAACAATCGGATCGTGCACGCCCCGCCCGAGCCGCGCGTCAGCACCCCCTATGGAGGCGAGAAGCCGCCGTGGGACCCGACGATCCCAGGGGTGGACATGGAGCCCGGCGGCGAGTCGCTGCCGGCCGTGAACGAGTTCACTTACACACTCATCGGCTTGGTTGACGGACCGACGCCGGTCGCGGTGTTCCTCACCGGAGACGGCGTCCAAAAGATGGTCAGAGTCGGTGAGTATGTAGGTCAGAACGCCAAGGTCGTCCGAATCCAGAACGGAGCCGTGACGATCCAGGCAGATGGAAAAACAATCACCCAGAGGGTGGGAGGTAATTAGAGTGAGACAGAACAGCATAAGAATCGCAACGTTCTTGCTTGCCGCTCTCACGGCGTCGTTCGCACTTGCCTCGGGCAAGATCACGGCGTTCGAGGCAGCCAAGAGCGGCGAGGGAGCGATCATCAAGGTGGAAGGCACGAACCTGCCGAAGCCGAAACTGCAGACGGCATACAGCGGTTCGATCGCCATTCTCGAATTCCAGGCGGTGCTGACCGGCAAGGCGGAATTCATCCGCCTGAACGCTTCGAACGTGACGTACGCGAAGATCGCGCAGTTCACGGCGAAGCCCCCGGTCGTCCGCGTGGTCGCCAAGGTCAGCCCCGCCGCGAGCATCAACATCGAGCAAACGGAAAGCGGCTGGAACATCTTGATCGGCACGCCGGCGAGGAGCGGGCTGAACCTCATCGAACAGGCGCAGCAAGCCGACGAGGAGGCGTTCAAGAAGGCGCAGGAAGCTCTGAAGAAGGGCGTCCGCTCGACCGGTGTGACCGAAGCAGCCGAGGTGCCGAACGCAGTCGCGCACGAGACGAGTAAGGTCGGCTCGCTGCCACAAACGCCGCTCGACGAGATCCTTGAAGCGGCGAAGAAGCAGGATGAGAAGATGTTCATCGAGGCGATGAAGCAGTTGCGCGCCTCAAAGCCTAGCATCACAGAGCCAACCGACCCGAAGGCCGACGCAGTAACCACAACCGCAGAGGTGAAGACGGCTACGCCGATCACCGTTGACGGACCGAAGGTCTCTGAACCAACGATGTGGACGGCGAACAACGGCGCTACCGCTGCTCCCGCCTCGGCGCAGCGGAGGGTATCGCTCGACTTCGTTGATACGCAAGTCGTCATCATCTTGAAGGCTCTCGCGGAGCAGTCAGGTGCGAACATCGTGACAGCGCCCGCGGTTCAGGGCACGATCTCAGTGACCTTGCGGAACGTCACGGTCCAAAGCGCGCTCGACCTGATCACCAAGTTGGCGGGCGTGCGCTATGCGTACGTTGACGGAACCTACATCGTCGGCTCGCCCGAGTTCATGCGATCCATGCTGATTCAAGACACCGGAGCAGCCTCACGCAACGGGACGGTCATGAGGGTCGTTCCTCTTGCCAGTCGCAAGGCGGGCGAGATCAAGCGCGCGATTACGCAGGCGATGACGATGGACGTTCTGAACGAGACGATCCAGATCATCAACCCTGCAGGGCCCGCGGATCAACAACCGGCTGCGCCAAACGGGCAAAACGGCAACCAGAACGGCGCCCCCGCCATGGAGGGTGACGCCGACTACCTAATCCTGATTGGGGAGCCCGGCCGCGTGGAGCAAGCCAGCCTCCTGATCACGCAACTTGACCGCGGTCTCGCCGGCATCCACGGAATCACCGAGATCGGAGCCGATGCTCTGCGTCCCGTGTCGAAGGCGTATCGCGTTCAGGGCGGCCGCGCGGCTGAACTCGCAGCAGCCGTTGAGAAGTTCGCGACCGGAGTATCAGTCGTGGCTACGCCGATGGGCAGCCGAGCGGAGCAGTCTCTGGTAATCACGGGCCGACCAGCCGACGTAGACCGCGTGCTGGAAGTGCTCGCGCAGATTGACGACGTGACCGCCGGCGGCGAGTGGGTCGTCGAGATCTACGACGTTCGTCACGCTGACCCGCGAGCGCTGAAGTCTCAAGTCGAGGAAAACTTCGAGACGGTGCGCGTCGCCATCGGGCCGCAGCACGCTGCCGGCCGCAGCTTCACACCTGCCGCGGCGGCGGGCGCCGGCGGTCAGGCAGGCGCGGGCGGCGGAGGCGGCGGGCCTCTCGGCGGAGCATCGAACCAAGGCTCCGGCGGCGTTGCGACGAGCGCAGGCTTCAAGGCCTCTCCTCAGTACGGTGAAGACGAAATGCGAGCCGTGCCGATGACGCTCGTGCTGAGCGGTCCTCGAGACCAAGTTACTCAGGCGCTCGACATGCTCGGCAAGCTGGATCGTAAGACCCCCGAGATCGTGCTGGAGGCTCGCGTCGTGGACGCGAACAAAGAGGACCTTCTCAAGATGGGCATAGACTGGAGCGCCGTCACCGGCTCGGCAGTCAAGATCATCAACCTGAACTACGGTCAGCCTCCGGCTGCTGACGGAAGCCCGTTCTCCGAGATCACCGGACGCTTCGCCGGCCCCGGCTGGCTTGCAACGGGCATCGCAAACATTGACAAGCTGGTCGCGCGGGACAAGATCCTCGCTCGTCCGAACGTCCGCGCGATGGACGGACGAGAGGCGGTCGTGTTCATGGGCGACATTGTGCGCTACATCAAGTCCATCCAAGCCACGCAGAACGGTATCACCGTTGAAGTCGGCGAGGAGGAAGTCGGCGTGAAACTGAACGTCCTGCCTCGCGTGACGCGCGATGGGCACATCATCATGGAGGTTCAGCCGACGCTGTCGTTCATCAAGGCGTTCCTCGAAGTGCCGGGTGGCGGTCAGATTCCGACCACTTCGATTCGCACGGCGAGGAGCACGCTCACCATCCGCAGCGGCGACACCATCGCTATCGGCGGTCTCATCACGGATGAGGACCGGCGGCAGATGGTCGGAGTCCCGATTCTGATGGACATTCCGATCATCGGCAACCTGTTCCGGCGCACCACTACGGACAAGGTGCGGCGCGAGATCGTCATCTTCCTCTCAGCCCGCATCGTGGAGGACGAAGAGGCGAACGCAGCGCCCGGCGGCGCTCCCGCCAGCCCGGGAACAGGTTCCGGCGGGGGCAAATAGCCCCGCGACCGGACAGCCGCCTCCCACCCAACGAGTCTCGCCCTTCCCCTTCGGGAGGGCGAGACTCGCTCTTTCGCGTGTGCCGCGACGCCCCTTCCACAGCAGCATTGCCGGGCTGGCGCAGGCCGGTTCGTGGAAAGAGTGACCAGGGAAGCCGCAGCGGCGCTGAGGCAGGGATTCCGTTCGCATGATCAACGGAGAGGTATTCGTCCAGGAAGGGCTCATCAGTCAAGAGCAGCTCGACCAGGCCATCGCTAAGCAAAGGGAACTCGGAGGCAACGAGCCCATCGGCAATGTCCTGGTGTCCATGGGCTACGTCTCGGAGAGGGATCGCGTTCGGTGCATGGGGAGAATCTGGGGCGTAGAGTTCATTGACCTCACCGAGCACCCGCCGGATCCGCAGGTCGTGGGCAAGATCTCCTCAACCTTCGCGAAGAAGTTTAAGGTTCTTCCCGTCCGGGTTGTCGAGGGGCGGTTGTTGGTGGCGATGGCGAACCCGCTCGACATCTTCGTCATAGACGAACTCAGGCTGCTCGTCGGCATGGATGTCGAGCCGCTCATCGCGGTCGAAGAGGAACTTGCGGACGCCATCGCCGGCGCCTATGCCAATGACGGCAGCGTTAGCGACGCGCTCAAGGGCGTCATCGAGGACTTTGATGGTGACATCGAAATCACCGCGGGCGGGGATGACGACGAACTCTCCGCCGACGAACTTCGAAACCTTGGCGAGGAGGCGCCGATCGTCCGCCTCGCCAACCTCATCATCAACCAAGCGATTGGAGATGCCGCGAGCGACATCCACATCGAGCCTCGGCGGGGCGAAGTCAAGGTGCGCGTTCGCATGGACGGCGTGATGCATGAGGTGATGACGCTGCCGAAGAAGGTGCAGGCGCCGTTGGTCAGCCGCTTCAAGATCATGGCGGAGATGGACATCGCGGAGAAGCGCGCCCCCCAGGACAACCGCATCGCCGCCATTGTTGGAGGCAGGCCGTACGACTTTCGCGTCAGCACTTTGCCGACGGTGCACGGCGAGAAGGTGGTTATGCGCGTGCTCGACCGAGGAAGCGTCAACATCGGACTCAGCAAACTCGGGTTCCTGCCCGATACGCTTTCCTTGCTGGAGGACGTCATCGCTCGGACGTTCGGCATCATCCTCATCACCGGGCCGACCGGCTCGGGAAAGTCCACGACTCTTTACTCGATTCTTAACAAGATCAACAACGGCGAGACGAACATCATCACGATCGAGGACCCCGTCGAGTACGAACTCGAGGGCATCAACCAGTGCAGCGTGAACAACAAGGCGGGAATGACGTTTGCTGCAGGGCTGAGGGCGATGCTGCGGCAGGACCCTGACATCATCATGGTTGGTGAGATGCGCGACACCGAGACGGCGACGATCGCCATGGAAGCCGCGCTCACGGGACACCTTGTCCTCAGCACGCTGCACACGAACGACGCTGCGAGCGCCCCGTCCCGACTGATTGACATGGGCGTCGAGCCGTTCCTCATCGCAAGCTCGATCATTGCGGTGTGCGCCCAGCGGCTGGTAAGGACCGTGTGCCCGAAGTGCAAAGAGGAGCATGTAGCGACGCGCGAGGCGCTGCTGCGCTACGGCTTCCCCGTTCCTGAAGAAGTCGGCGCAGAAACCGGAGGCTCGGTGCATATCTATCGGGCGAACTCTTGCGAGGCATGCCGCAAGACCGGTTACAAGGGTCGAACCGGCGTGCATGAACTTATGCGCGTTACCGACCCGATCCGCGACGAGATCCTAAGGAAGAGCGCGTCTCACTCCATTCGCCAAATCGCGACCAGCGAAGGGATGCGTACCCTTCAAGAGGATGCCGTGCAGAAGATTCTGCTCGGCCAAACTACTGTGGACGAGGTCTTGAGGGTCATCTATTCGGGGTAAACACGATGTCAGCGCTGCCTAACAACGACTCGGTGCGAGCAGTAGACGCCATCCTGCGCGGGGTGGGCGACCTTGCCGCCCTGCCTCAGGTCGTTTACAAGATCGTCGAACTCACCGGCAGCACCATGACCGCCGCACAAGAGATCGAGCGCACCATCTCCGTTGACCCCGGCTTCAGCAGTAAGATCCTGATGCTGGCAAACTCCGCATACTACGCCCTGCCGAGGAAACTCACTTCCATCAGCGAGGCTGTTACGATGCTCGGGTTCAAAACCGTTCGACAGCTCGCGATGACGATCGGAGTATTCGAAGTGTTCATCGGCAAGAACGACGCGAACAGCCTGCGCCGCAGAACCTGGTGGCGTCACAGCGTAGACACCGCCCTCTGCGCCCAGACTCTTGCCCGGATGACCGGCATGGTGCCGCACGACGAGGCCTACACGTGCGGCCTGCTTCACGACATCGGCAAGCCGATCCTGGATCGGTACGCCGAGCCGCCGTATGAGGAGGTGACCGTGCTGGTTGAGGCGGGCATGGACGCGGTTCGAGCCGAGGCGCGGATCTACGGCTGCGACCACGCGACTCTCGGCGGTGCAGCGGCGGAACAGTGGGGCTTCCCTGAAACGCTCTGCCAGTCCATCCGAGACCATCACCTTGCCGACCCGGAGCAACCGAGTGCCCGACTCGCAACGACTGTCGTGGCAAACGTGTTTTCGAAACTTATCGTCGAGGGCGCGGGCGGCGAGGAAGAGGCTGAGATCGTGCAGCGCTTCCCCGCTTGGGCGCTCTCCACGTTGGGACTTGACGAGTTGAAACTGAACAACGCGCTACGCGCAAGCCGAGAGGCGGTTGCCACAAAGGCAGCGATGGGCGCATTCTAAGGAGGTACGGAAACAGTGTCTTCATTTGATTGGAGCAAGCATATGCAAGGCGAGGAGCCACCCGAGCGACCTCGCGAGAACTTGGTCGTTGACCCGCGAAACGGCGAACCGATCCCGTTGCACGTCGAGCATGACGAGTCGCAGGAGGCGCATGACCCGGAGCAACTTCGGTCCGTTGAAGACCTCCACGTTGACGACCTCCTGGCAGAGGCCGTGAAGCGCGGCGCATCAGACCTGCACCTCACCGTCAATCTGCCGCCCACAGCGCGCATTGACGGCGACCTGGTCCAGTTGCCCTACAGGCTGCTCGACCAACGAGACACGAACCGCCTGGTGTATGAGATCATGAGCGACGAGCAGGTTACGCGCTTCGAGCAGACGCACGAGGCGGACTTCTCCTACGGCGTAAAGAGCGTCGGGCGCTTCCGTGTCAACGTCTATATGCAGCGAGACAGCATCGGCGCCGCGTTCCGCGCGATTCCGGCGAAGATTCCATCGTTCGAGGACCTCCGGCTTCCCCCAATCCTGCGTGAGGTCTCGAAGCGAACCAGCGGGCTGATCCTCGTCACGGGGCCTACCGGCTCCGGTAAGTCAACCACGATCGCGTGCATGATCGACGACATCAACCGAAGCCGTCCGTGCCACATCATGACCATCGAGGACCCAATCGAGTACCTTCACTTCCATCAGAAGGCGATGGTCAATCAGCGAGAGGTACACCATGACACGATGTCGTTCCAAAACGCTCTGCGCGCAGTTCTGCGCGAAGACCCGGACGTCATCCTCGTCGGAGAGATGCGAGACCTCGAGACGATCACAGCCGCGCTCACGCTGGCGGAGACAGGGCACCTCGTGTTCGGCACATTGCACACGCGAAACGCGCCGCAGGCGGTAGACCGCATCATTGACGTGTTCCCGCCGGATCAGCAGGAGCAGATTCGCGTCCTGCTCGGCAACACGATCGAGTGCGTGGTGGCGCAGCAACTGGTGCCGAAGCTGGGCGGCGGTCGGGTTGCCGCGATCGAGATCATGATCGCAACGCCCGCGATTCGCAACTTGATTCGCGAGGGCAAGACGCACCAGATGTACAGCGTCATCGAAACCGGCACGCAGTACGGCATGCAGAAGATGGACCGCCAACTCGAGGACCTCGTCAAGAACGGATACGTCTCCTTCGACGAGGCGCTGATGCGGGCGATTGACAAGGAGTCGTTCACCCAGAGCGTCCGTGCAGCGTAACGCCCGTCCCGGTGGGTCGAGCGCGCTCGCCGGCACGCTCGACCCACTCGGGGCGGTACAATTCGCCCCGTGGCCGACGACTATCCGTACGAAAACCCGAAGACGCCCGAGGATCCAGAGCGGTCCTCCGAGGCGGAAGACGAACCCGACCCGGAGCCGACGCCCAGCCCCCTAGCCGGGCCGCAGGCGGACCCGTACGGCCTCGGCTCGACTCGCTTCGGCCTGGCGGCGCACGTCGTCGCTGGATTGAGCTACTTCTTTTGGCCGGTCTTGCCCTTGATCGTGTACCTGATGGAGCCGCAGAATCGGTTCGTCCGATTCCACGCGCTGCAGTCGCTGATTCTGGGTTTAGGGGCGGTCGGAATCGGAATTGTGGCGTTTGTTCTCAGTTTTGTGCCGATCTTCGGCTGGTTTGCTTCGCTCGCGCTGTGGGTAGGGTTCCTCGCGCTCGTGATCTGGGGCATCGTCAGCGGTTTCACGGGTCAGTGGACGCGGCTGCCGATCGTCGGCGAGATTGCGGCGCAGCAACTGAAGCTCGACGGTTAGCGAACCTGGACGACCTCGTACGCTTCGATCACATCGCCTTCTCGGTAGTCGGACCAACCTGAGAACTGGATGCCGCAGTCGAAGCCGGCGGCTACTTCGCGCACGTCCTCTTTCAGGTGCTTGAGGGAGGCGACCTGCCCTTCGAAGACGACTTCGCCCTCGCGTCGCACCCGCACCTTGCTGTTGCGCGTAATCTTGCCGTCGGTGCAGTGGCACCCTGCAACCTTGCCGACTTTCGTTAGGTTGAAGACGGCGCGAATCTCGACGGTGCCTTGGTACCGCTCCTCGAAGACGGGCTCGAGCATCCCCTTGACCGCTTTCTCAATCTCCTCGATGAGTTCGTAGATGACGCGGTAGGTTCTCACCTCGATCTTGAGACGCTCCGCTTCCTTCTTCGCTTGCCCTTCGATGCCGACGTTGAATCCGACCACGATGGCGTCCGCCGCCTCAGCGAGATTGACGTCGTTGAGGTTTACGTTGCCTACTCCGGCATGAAGGACCTTGACATCTATCTCCTCATTGTCAATCTTCTCGATCAGTCCTCGAACCGCTTCGACGCTTCCCTGGACGTCCGCCTTCACGATGATGCGCAGTTCGCGCGTCTCGCCTTGCTCGAGCGCGCGCTTCAGGTCGGCGAGCGTGAGGTGCTGCGTAGCGGAGCCGAGTTCCTGCTCGCGCGCCTTCTCTCTCAACGCTTCGATCTTCGCCTTGGCCTGCTTCTCATCGAGGTACACAACCAACCGCTCACCCGCGTGGGGTACCTCGTCGAGGCCGAGGATCTCGACCGGAATGGAGGGGCCCGCGTCCTTCACCTCTTTGCCTGCAAAGTCGAACATCGCGCGGATTCGCCCGTACGTCAACCCAACTACGACGACATCTCCCCTCTTCAGGGTGCCGTTCTGCACGAGGATCGTCGCCACCGGGCCGCGCCCCTTGTCCTTCTTCGCCTCGATGACCACGCCCTCGACGTCGCCGGCAGGGTCCGCTTTCAGCTCCATGATCTCCGCCTGCAGAAGGATCATTTCGAGCAGGTGGTCAACCCCTTCGCCGGTTGCGGCGGAGACGGGAACCATCTCGACGTCGCCGCCGAAGTCGGTCGCCACGACCCCGTGCTCGACGAGCTGCTGCTTGACGCGGACGACGTTCGCTTCCGGGCGGTCAATCTTGTTAATGGCGACGATGATCGGCACTTCCGCGTTTCGAGCGTGGTTGATCGCCTCGATGGTCTGCGGCATAACGCCGTCATCCGCCGCGACGACGAGCACGGCGATGTCGGTTACCTGTGCCCCGCGTGCGCGCATCGCAGTAAACGCCTCGTGGCCCGGGGTGTCAAGGAAGGTAATTTTCCCCGGCCCGACCGCAACTTGATAGGCGCCGATGTGTTGGGTGATGCCGCCGTGTTCTTTCTCCGCGACACGGCTCTCGCGAATGTAGTCCAGCAGGCTCGTTTTGCCGTGGTCTACGTGCCCAAGGATGGTGACGACGGGCGGTCGAAGCGTGCCACCTCCGACGGTCTTCCTACGAACAGTCGTCGCCTCTTCCGGCTCCTTCTTTTTGGGCGCCTCCGCCCACCGAACGGCATATCCGAACTGCTTTACGGCGTCTTCGGCGACGTCGTTCTCAAGAACCGTAGTTAGGCTTGCGAGAACGCCCTTGCCGATGAGCGCCTTCTGCACGTCGCTCTGCGGCACGTCGAGGGCGGCGGCGATGTCGCGCGGCGTCGGCTTCGGCGCGAGTGTAATGACCTTCGATTCGACGAGCGTTCGAATCTCCTCGGCGGCAAGTTCAAGCGTGTCGTCGTCCACCTCAACGGCGCCGTTCTCGGGGAACGCGCCCAGTTGCGCAAGCACAAAGGCGACCTGCGAGGGCAGCGCCCCCAGGTCGGTAGCAATCTTCGTCAGTTCAACCTTCGCCATCGCGCTCCTTGGTCATCTCCAGCAATCGTCCCATACATTGTTCCCAATCCGCGGGCATGGTTTCCACCCTTAGCGCCCGCAGCAGCAAGCGCTTCTCGAACGCTCGCGTGATGCATTCCTTGTCCGGACACAGCCACGCGCCGCGCCCCGCCCCCTCGCCGCACTGAATCGAGGCGTCGGCCCGTCGGACGCGCAGCATCTCGCCGGCAGGCCGCTTGCGCTTGCACGCAACGCACGTCCTTATCGGCGTATGCGTCATCCTTGGGCAGCCTGCGTGCCCTCCTGATTTGCCTTCGATTCGGGCGTAACGGTGATGTCGTACCCCGTAAGGAATCCCGCCAACCGCACGTTCTGCCCGCCGCGGCCGATGGCAAGGCTCGACTGAGAGTCCGGCACGATGACATGCGCGGTGCGGCGCTTGCCGTCTTGCGTCTCCACCTCGCCTAATTTGATGGACAGCACCTTCGCCGGGCTAAGAGCGTTGCCGATGTACTCGATCGGGTCTTCGCTGAAGGGCACGATGTCAATCTTTTCGTCGTACAGTTCGTTCACGATGACCTGAACGCGCGCCCCTCTTTGCCCTACGCACGCGCCGACGGCGTCCACGCGCTCGTCGTGTGAGCGGACGGCGATCTTCGTTCGATGCCCTGCCTCGCGCGCGATGCCCATGATCTCGACGACGCCGCTCGCGATCTCGGGCACCTCCACTTCAAACAGCCTGCGAACGAGGTGCGGGTGCGTTCTTGAAACGATGACCCTCGGGCCGCGCTTCTCGGTTTCCTGCAACTCGAGAACGTATACGCGCATACGGTCGTTCGGGCGATAAGGCTCGGTTGGAACCTGCTCCTTTCTCGGCAGGAAGCACTCTCCCCGCCCGACGGTCAGCAGCACGTCGCCCCCGCTCAGTCTGCGGTTTACGACTGCGCTCACGACATCTCCGACTTTGTCTTTGAACTCCTCACGCGTCCGCCGTC
>JBFMFD010000018.1:0-24179 GCA_040752255.1 Armatimonadota bacterium | reverse complement strand
TAATGGCGACGATCCTCGCCACGGGCTGCTGGGGCCCGGCGTCCGCGGCGCCGACGGCAACCAGGTGGTGGCTTTGGTCTGCTCGCGGAATCTCAACCCAGGAGTCCACGATGTTCTGAGTCCCGGCACGATACAGATCGAAGAAGTAGAGCTCCGTTTCCGTCGTCAGGTTGTCGTAGTCCGGCGTGGAGCCTCCGTAGCCGAGGCTCACCGCGTACGGTTCCTGGTTAAGATAGACATCTACGCCCCCGGACAGATCGACGACGTTGTTCGTGAACCGCACGAAGAAATCCGTGGAAATTTCGCCGCCGCCACCACCGCATCCGATGGCGGCGAGGCAGATTCCGGCGGCAGCCAGACGTGTGAACCCGTGTTTCATCCTTGGTATTGACGCGCGAGTATACCGATTCGCGCCCTCAGCGTACGAGGTCTATCAGGTGCGCCTCAAAAGCAAGGTAGTTCTCGTGCTGCGTCGGGCGGATTTGGTCGGGTGGAAGGAGGAAGCCGAACGTGCCGCGGTCCCTAAGTTCGATGGCAAAACCGGGCACTCGATACACGCCGTACGCCCAGTCGTTCGAGACGCCGCTGGCGACGTACAGGGTGTTCGAGGTTTGCCCCTGGCGATAGTCGGTCCCGTAGGCGGACTCGACGCGCTGCTCCATCATTCGCCCGATTCGATCCAGTTCATCCCGGTCAGGCGGAGCGTCGCGGGTGTAGCCCCAAGGCCAGAGAATCAGCTGGCCGTAGCTGTGGTAGTCAATGAAGCCCACAAGGTTGGGCAGGGTCGCGACAAAGTCCCGAACGGCCTGGGTCTCCGGCTCGCTGAAGGCGGAGGGGCCACGGTAGGTGTCGGACGACGGGTTGCCGCTGCTGCCCCCGCCTCCGAAGCCGACCGAGTAGTTCCGGTTCAGGTCAACGCCGTAGGAGCTGCCGTTGTTGCGGCGGTTTTTGCGCCACATCCGGTTCGTCGTCCACGTGTACTCATACCCGTCCGGGTTCAGGACGGGGAACACGCACACCTCGACTTCGTTGATGAGCCAGCGGTGTAGAATCGAGGTCTGCGCCAGCTCTCGGAGGTTGTTGAACAGGTGCATGGCGACAGCGGGGCTGACCCACTCGCGGGCATGAATTCCCGCCTGCAGCACGACGCTGCGCGGCGGTATCGGAGTTGACGGCTCGCGCAGCCGATAGACCCACACGGCTCTGCCTTCCCACGAGGTACCGGCGTTCACGCGGGTAACCCACACCGGGGTCTCCTGCCTCCATTGCTCGAACTGGGCGATGATGTCATTGAGCCGGAGGTACGCGGAGCGATAGTCGCCCCCACCTTGCGCCCCCGCCCACTCGCCGGGAGGTGGTAGATCCTGGACGAAGAAGTACGGCAGCCCGAGCCGATTCAACTCCTTCTGGTGCTCCGGCCCGGCGATGACGTCTGTAAAACCGAGGGTCACATTGTCGGAAAAGAGGGGCAGAGAACTGTCAGTCAGCCTCTGCGCCGCCGCATCGCCAGGAACAAAAACCCGGTATCTGGCCCAGCCCGCCGCGTCGGCGAACAACCCGACGGCCAGACCAATCACGAGAATGAGAACCGCCGCAAGCCTCTTCATAAGCGCACCTAACCTTGAATGACGCCTCGCCGCGCCCGTTTGGTTCACCGCCGCCGCGGCGTTGCACTCGCGTGTGAACCGTGGCGATGCTCAGCCCCAAGTCGCCGAGTGGCAAGCAGATCAGTTTCGGCTGAGGGGTTGCCTCGTGCTCTTAGGCTGGGTCGAGGAAGTACACCGGGATGAGCGGCAGTAGGCCCTTGTCGCCCTCGGGAAGTCGGTCATAGAACTGCTGCCACAGGTCCAAGAACCGATCAAGGTCCACCAACTCCAGATGCACCGAAGAGGATCGAGCCGTCGCTTTCGCGTCAGGCGTGAAGCCGCCACTCGACACGAAAACGCCGACGTCGTTGTCCCGCTGCAGCAGGCCCATCAATTCACGAACCTCCTGCACGGTCGCCGATGTTTGGCGGTGCTTGACCTGCACCTTGATTCGAGGGGGAACGGTCCCTAAGGGATCGCGGTAGGCGATGATGTCCAAGCCACCGTCGCGCCCGGGCGGGGCGACGACGGGGGTCGAATAGCCCATGCCTCGCAGCAGGGCGGCGACCAGGTCTTGGAACTCATAAGGACTCAATTCCGCGACTCTCTCTCTGAGCGTCTGCGCCGCTCGGTCGCGAACCTCATCGAGCGTCTCGGAAGGTTCGACCGCGTCGCCGTCGCCCTCCTCTACGGTCGGGACGCCTGTCGCCTCGGACTGCTCGTTTCGGGCCTTGTGCCACTTCGCGTAGGCTTCTTCGACTGCGCGTATAAGCTCCAACGGCTTGAGCTTCAGGGATTCCCAACCTTCAGGAGTGAGGTACCAGGTTCCGCTGCGCCTTACCAGGAGTCCGCCCTTGATGGCACCGACGGTGTAGAAGCTGAGCTTGCTTTGCCAGCGAATGGCTCCGCTTTTCTCAAAACGTCCGGCCTCCCACTCATCGAACTGAACCGATTGCGCGATGTGTTCAAGAACCTCGCTACGGCGCGCGCTGCCGCCTCGGTCGTCTAAATACTTGAACGCCGCGTGAACCACCTTCGCCGCAAGCGCCCTTGTTGGCGACACGTTCTCCGACGTCTCCCTCATCTCGACTGCAGGTTACCCTCGCTCTGCAGGTAGAATAGGGAAGCGATGCCGAAACGTATTCAGGAGATCGTCGCGCACGACAGCATGACCCCCAAAATCGGCGATGTCGAGAAGGCGGGAAGCGTCATCGTCGGCAACCTGAACTACCTGCTCAATCAGGCGCGAGCGAACGCCCTCTGGCCGCTCACGTTCGGGCTTGCCTGCTGCGCCATCGAGATGATGTCCACGGTGGCGTCCCGGTTCGACATCGCGCGGTTCGGCAGTGAGGCGTTCCGCGCAACGCCCCGCCAGGCGGACGTGATGATCGTTGCCGGGCGCGTGAGCAAGAAGATGGCGCCGGTGCTCCGCCAAATCTATGACCAGATGGCGGAGCCGAAGTGGGTCATCAGCATGGGCGCCTGCGCCAGCAGCGGCGGTGTCTACAACAACTACGCCATCGTGCAGGGCGTGGATCAGGTCGTCCCGGTAGACGTCTATGTGCCCGGCTGTCCGCCCTCGCCCGATGCCTTACTCTACGGCCTGCTGAAACTCCAGGACAAGGTCAAGCGTATGCGCCACAACAAGCTCATTGAGCTGAAGCCGCGCGAGCAGGAACAGGTGAACGTCTGATGATCACCGAGGTCGGCAGGGACGTCATCCGCCCTATCCTCACGGGCATGCTGCTCACGGCGCGACGGCTGAAGCGAGACAAGACGACCGTCTTCTACCCGGAGAAGAAGCGTCAGCCGTTCCCCCGAACCCGCTGGCGCCACGTGCTGAAGCGGTACGACAACGGCTTGGAGAAGTGCATCGGTTGCTCGCTGTGCGCGGGAGCCTGCCCGGCGAAGTGCATCTACGTGGAGTCGGAATACAACACGGACGACGAACGCTATAGCCCCGGCGAGCGCTACGCCAAGCGCTACGAAATCAACATGTTGCGGTGCATCTTCTGCGGCTTCTGCCAAGAGGCCTGCCCCACCGGCGCTATCGTCTTGCGGTCGGACTTCGAACTGGCGGACTACGCCCGCCCGGACTTCATCTACACCAAGGAGATGCTGCTGGAGCCGATGCCGGAAGGGGATGCGTCGGAGCGCGGCTCCGAGGCGGCAGGCTCGACCTCCGCGCCATAATCCTCGTGTACCCCGCCGTTGGGCAGCCCCCATCGGCCCCCCATGGGGCTGAACCCATCAGCCTTCAGCCTTCCCACGGGGCATGAGCGATAAACCGGCGGGATATCGCTCACCAAAGGCGGGTATCATGAGCGAAATGTGCCGGCGGTATCGCTCATGAAATGGAACTGGCAGCACCCGGAATGGCCGGAGTTCACTTACGACGCTTCGACCCTCGAGCGCCATGAGGCGGAGTTCCTCAAGCAGGGGGGCGTCCTGCTTGGGGCGTTCAAACACCTGAAGCCCGCCGAGGAAACCGAGCTGTTGGCGGACACGGCCACCAGCGAGGCGCTGACGACCTCTGCCATCGAGGGGGAGGTGCTCAGCCGCGAGAGCGTCCGCTCCTCAATCCTCCGCCATCTGGGGCTGTCCACCTCGTCGCGCCAAGGCAACAGCCGAGAGGAGGGCATCGCCAGGCTGATGGCGGACCTCCTTGGCGGCCGGCACGAGGCGCCCACCCACGAACGGTTGTGGCTGTGGCACGAGATGCTGATGAACGGGCGATCTACCCCTACGACGGTAGGCGCCTACCGGACTCACACGCGCCCGATGCAAATCGCCTCCGGCAGCGAAGAACGCCAGGTCGTTCACTTCGAAGCACCGCCGAGCGACCGCGTCCCACAAGAAATGGATGCGTTTCTCGATTGGTTCAACGGATCCGAGCGCGACTTGTCGCCCATCGCTCGCGCAGGAATCGCGCACCTGTACTTCGAAAGCATCCACCCCTTCGAGGACGGGAACGGCAGGATCGGTCGCGCAATCTCCGAAGTCGCGTTGGCGCAGGGGCTCGGCGACCGGAGCCTGGCGATGCTGGCGACGGAGATCGAATCCCGTCAGACGGAGTACTATGCCGCGCTGAGCGACGCTAGCCGGGGTCTCGAAGTGACGGGCTGGCTGACGTGGTTCGCTGATGTCGTGCTCGCCGGACAGCGTAGGACGCTGAAGTGGATCGAGTTCCTCATCGCTAAGGCACGCCTTCTGGATGGCGTTCGAGGCAAGATCAACCGACGGCAGGAGAAGGCGCTGCTGCGCATGTTCCGCGAAGGTCCCTCGGGCTTCGCGGGCGGACTCTCAGCGGGCAACTACCAGAAGATCACCGGCGCATCGCCTGCCACGGCGGGAAGAGACCTCGCCGAACTCGTCCAGCTTGGCGCGCTACGCCGCACGGGGAAGGGCAAGGGCACCAGGTACTGGCTGACCGTCGATTAGGGGGCGGACTTGTGCCTGCCGAGCGCGGATCAGCCGGACTGCTGAAGGTGCCAAAGCGCCTGCTGGTTCATACAGTCACCGAGCTGATTGTACTTGCCTGTGCCGGGCAGCGGGTGCCCCCCGGCCCCTGCCCAGCCTCCGCTCGACTTGGTATCCTCGCGCCCATGGGCAAGATTGTCTGGCTGAACGGCGAAATCCACGACCTGGACGGCGCCAAGGTGAGCGTCGCCGACCACGCGCACCTGTACGGTGACGGCCTCTTCGAGGGCATCCGAATCTACAACCGCAAGGTCTTCAAACTCGACCAGCACCTCGACAGGCTGTACGCCGGAATCCGATTCCTCGGCTTCCAGATGCACATCCCGCAGGACGAGCTCAAGGGCATCATCCTCGATACGTGCAAGAAGGCGGAGATTGACAGCGGATACATCCGCCTGAACGTCACAAGGGGCACGGGCCTGGGCCTTGACCCTGCCCACATCAACGCGACCCCGAACGTGATGGTGATGGTCAGCACCCTCGCCCTCTATCCGCCCGAGGCGTATGAGACCGGGCTCAAGACCATCCTTTGCAGCACGAGGGTCATCCCCCCGGATTGCCTTGACCCGAGGCTGAAGACCATCGGAAGGTATGTCGCCAACATCCAAGCCAAGCTCGAGGCGAACCGCCAGGGGGCAGGCGAGGGCCTGATGCTCAACACGCAGGGCTACCTCGCCGAAGCCACTGGCGACAACGTGTTCCTGGTGCAGGACGGTGTCTTGCGCACGCCGCATCCCAGTTGCGGAATCTTGAACGGCATCACGCGGCGCACGGTCATCGAGTTGGCGAGGCAAGAGGGCATCGAGGTGCGCGAGGAGTTCCTCACCCTGTACGACATCTACGAGGCGGACGAGGCGTTCCTCACCGGCACGGCCGCCGAGGTCATCCCGATGGTCAGCGTCGCCGGTCAGAAGATCGGCTGCGGGACGCCGGGCGACGTGACCCGGGCGTTGATGAAGCGCTTCCGTGAAGCGACCGAGGTCGGCGACGCGTTCTAACGACTTTTGCCTCGACTGCGGGGGGCGCGCCGAGTTCCTGCTCGGCGGGCGCCCGATCTGCCGCGCCTGCGTCGAGGCGATTCTCGCCCCAGGAAGCGCCGCTTCCGTGAAGCGACCGAGGTCGGCGACGCGCTCTAATCGCTTCTGCCTCGACTGCGGGGGACGCGCCGAGTTCCTGCTCGGCGGGCGCGCTCTCTGCCGCGCCTGCGTCGAGGCGATTCTCGCCGCGCGAAACGCCGCGCCGCCGTTGCTCACTCTGAGCGGAAGCCCTACGAGTTTGGTACGCTGTCCGGGCTGCGGCACGACAGAGGAAGAGGCGAATGCGTCGGGCCTCTTGGGCTGCCCGGCTTGCTACTCGGCGCTTGCTGCCGGGGCTACTTCTTCAGCAGGCCGATGATGTTCGCGCCGACGCTCTGACCGACGTGCGGCACGGGCCAGTTGCGGATGTCCAGGTCGAACTTCCGCACCTTGCCGTCACGGTCGAACCAGTAGTGGCCGGTGATCTGCATGCCGCCCGCGCCCGCCTCCTTCAGCTCGACGGCGACCTTCAGCACTTCGACGTCCTCCAGCTTCTCGACGCCCTTTGCTGTGTACTTCGCGGAGTACCCTGGGGCGTCCGCCGCCGACTCCGACTTGCGCTCGACGGTCCACTCGCCGCCTGCCGCAACCGGCTTGTCGGGATAGGCGGGGAAGAAGAAGGTGTTCATGCGCGTCGCGTCCGGGCCGAACTCGCTTTCGAGCGAGCGCAGCATGCCGTTCAGGGTTAGGGTGATCGGAGCCTCCCAGTCTTCGACAGGCTCATTGTTGGCGACGATCTGCCTCCAAGACAGCAGCCCTTGCATGCCGGTGTCGCTGGTGGCGCTAACGCGGACCTCGACGGTGGCGCTCACCGCGACGTCTTGATCGGGGATCTCGATGGCGATCCCATACGCGACGGGAGCTTTGGTCTGGTAGGGAAGCTTGAGTTCCCATGCGGCGGGCGCCTGGGCTGCGACCGCACATGCGAGCAGAAGAGGTGTGTTCATTGCGCCCATAGATACGGGCGGCGGCGGGGATCGGTTGCGTGCTACCTATCCCGAGCGGCCACCCAGTCGAAAGCGTCCTCAAGGGCGGCGGCGCGGTCTACTTGAACATCCTCCTCAGCAAGACTACCGGTATGCCTCCAGGTCCAAACCGATGCGCCGGTGCAGATGAAGGCAACGAGCACAAACGCCAGGACTACGCGGTACGTTCTCATCTCGCCCTTGGGCGCCGCAATTCTCGTGCCACGGCGCGGCGGTTTGCGGGTAACGTGATGCCAATGGCTCCCAAACGCCCGGCGCGTAAAGGCAAACCTCGGAAGGCGCACAAGGCTTATCCGGTTCTTCCGATTCGGGATACGGTCCACTTCCCGGACCTCGTTCACACGCTGCTGGTGGGGCGCACGGTCTCGTTGCGCGCCCTCCGCGACGCGCTCAGCGGCAGCCGCAGAATCGTAACCCTGACGCAGAAGGAGGTAACCGTTGAGGAGCCGGCTGCCGACGACCTCTACCGCATGGGCACCCTTTGCGAGGTTCTGCAAGCCGTGCCCGTGCCCGACGGCACGATGCGCATCGTGGTTCGAGGCTTGGCGAGGTTCGAGGTGGATAAACTCACCCAAACGGACGGCGCGTATCGCTGCAGCGGTGAAGAGGTCGAACCGAAGCCGTTCCGCGGAAAGGTGGCGGAGGCAAAGACACGCGAGGCGATTCGCCTCTTCGAGGACGTACTCGACCTCGGAACGCAGATACCGCCCGAGGCGCTGCAAATGATCGGCGAGATCGAAGACGCGGGGCAACTCGCCGACTGCATCACGCATCACCTGCCCATTCGTCCGGACGTGAAGCAGCAGGTCTTGGAGACGCTTCAGCCGGACGCGCGCATCACCGAGGTGCTGCGAATCCTCATGAGGGAGCGCGAAATCCTGACGGTGCAGAACGAAATCCGCTCCCAAGTGGAGAAGCGGCTCGGCGACACGCAGCGCGACTACTACTTGCGCGAGCAGCTCCGCATCATTCAACAGGAGCTTCGCCAGGGAGATGAGAGGGGCGACGAGATCGAAGAGTACACCCGGCGTATCGAAGAGGCCGAGATGCCGCCCGACGTTCGCTCGCGCGCCGAGCACGAGTTGGTTCGGCTGCAGCGAGCGACCGCCGCCTCGCCCGAAGGCATGGTGATCCGGACATACCTGGATTGGATTACGACGCTGCCCTGGTCGTCGCTCTCTGAGGACTCCCTCGATGTAAGGCACGCGAAGCGCATCCTCGACCGCGACCACTTCGGGTTGCGGAAGGTGAAGGATCGCGTTCTCGACTTCCTCGCCGTGCGCCAGGTTGCGAAGTCGCTTCGTGGCCCGATTCTCTGCTTTGTCGGGCCGCCGGGAGTGGGGAAGACCAGCATCGGCAAGTCCATCGCCGAGGCGCTCGGAAGAAAGTTCGTCCGCATCTCCCTGGGGGGAGTGCGTGACGAGGCGGAGATCCGCGGTCACCGCCGGACTTACATCGGTTCGCTGCCTGGGCGAATCATCCAAGGCGTCCACACCTGCGGCACGCGCAACCCGGTATTTATGCTCGATGAGGTGGACAAGATGGGGATGGACTTCCGAGGCGACCCGACCTCCGCGCTGCTCGAGGCGCTCGACCCCGAGCAGAACGACAAGTTCACAGACCACTACATCGAGTGCCCGTTCGACCTGAGCGCCGTGATGTTCATCACCACGGCGAACACCCTCGAGGGCATCCCGTGGCCGCTTCGCGACAGGATGGAGGTCATCGAATTCCCGGGCTACACGGAAGACGAGAAACTGCAGATTGCCTCGCTCTTCCTTGTGCCGAAGCAACTCGCTCAGCACGGACTGAAGAAGAGCCAACTCTCGATTTCAGACTCCATGCTGCGTGCCGTCGTGCGGGAATACACGCGCGAAGCGGGTGTGCGCAACCTGGAGCGCGAAATCGCGACGCTGTGCAGAAAGACCGCGCGCATGGTCGCCGAGGAACAGGCGCGGCGCGTCACGATGAATCGAGAGAGGATAACGGAGTTCCTCGGCAAATCGCGCTATCAGTACGGAACTAAGGAGAAGCGGAACGACATCGGAACCGCTACGGGCCTGGTGTACACCGAGTTCGGTGGCGACGTGGTGCTCATCGAAGTCGCGCGTGTACCGGCGCAAGGCCCGGAGCCGAGGCTCGTCCTGACCGGTCACCTCGGCGAAATCATGAAAGAGTCCGCGCAGACCGCGATTACCTGCGTGTACGCCCGGGCGAAGCAACTCATCGGAAGGAACGGCGTTCCCGACCAGAGCGACCTGCACATCCATGTGCCCGCGGGCGCGGTTCCCAAGGACGGCCCCAGCGCGGGCATCACCATCGCCGCCGCCTACGCTTCCGCGCTAACAGGGCGCCCGGTCCGTGCAGACGTGGCGATGACCGGCGAGATTACGCTGCGGGGCAAGGTGCTGCCGGTCGGCGGCTTGCGGGAGAAGGTTCTCGCCGCGCATCGCGCCGGCATCCGTACCGTCATCATCCCCAAGCAGAATCTGCGCGACCTGGACGACATCCCGCGACATGTTCTGGAGGACGTGAACGTCTTGCCGGTCGAGCGGTTCGACGAGGTGGTGGAACTGGCGCTCGCCACCCGGCGTCGCGCAGATTCCAAAAAGGGATGAGGGTCCCCTCGGGCCAAAGGGAACCCCCGAGACGGTGGGCCTGCCGTCTGGGAGGGTTGGAGGTTGGAGGTGGGAGGTGGGGTGGTCACGATGGTGACCGACGGCAGGCCTCGTCCACTCATAAAGACGGTCGGGAAGGGCGAATCGTTCCAATCTGGAACGGACTAACTCCAAATCCCGTATTCCTATGGGTGCCGAACGACCCTAGGTAATCGCGGCGCTGTACACGGCGCGCAGAACTTCGTCGGGCGTCGTTACACCATTGAGCACCTTGTTCCGCCCGTCTTCGAGCATCGTACGCATCCCCTGGCGTCGCGCCGCGGCGGCGATCTCTCCGTGCTCGGCGCCGCGGGCGATCGCCTGGCGCATGTCCGGCGTCCCGAGAAACAGTTCGAACACGGCGGTGCGGCCCTTGTAGCCGTGCCCGCGGCACTCGGCGCAGCCTTTGCCCTTGCGGAACGTGCCCTGGATGGGTTGGTCAGGCTCAAAGCCAAGCGCGATGAGTTCGTCCTCTCCCGGCTCGAACGGCTCGGCGCAGTGGATGCAGTTCACACGAACCAGCCTCTGCGCCATCACGCCGACGGTTACGGCGGCGACGAGATACGGTTCTGCACCCATATCGAACATGCGGCCGATCGTCTCGACGGAGTTGTTCGTGTGGATGGTCGTCAGCACCAGGTGGCCTGTGAGCGCGGCCTGGATGCCGATGTGCAACGATTCCGGGTCGCGCATCTCGCCGACCATCATGACGTCCGGGTCCTGGCGCAGAAACGTGCGCATGACCCGCGGGAAGGTCATCTTCTCGGTCACCTGAACCTGCGTGACGCTGTCGGAAAACTCGTACTCGATCGGGTCTTCGACGGTGACGATGTTGCGGTGGATGCGGTCGAGGGTGTTTAGGCTGGCGTAAAGAGTCGAGGTCTTACCGCTACCCGTCGGGCCGGTAACCATGATCATGCCGTAGGGGGTCGCGATGGCCTGCCTCCACCTTTCCATCACGTCCTGCGGCATGCCCAGTTGCGAGAGTTCGACGCGCATCTGTCCCGGGTCGAGGATACGGAGCACGACCTTCTCGCCGTTGAGCGCTGGGATGACCGAGCAGCGAGCCGAGAGGCGGCGGTTGTTGTACTCCATGTCAATGCGGCCGTCCTGAGCCTCGCGCTTCTCGTCAATGTGCATGCCTGCTGCGAGCTTGATCCTCGCGACGACGTTCGCGGCGGTCTCAGGCGGCAGTTGTCCGTTCTCCGTAAGTTGGCCGTCTACGCGAAACCGAATCTTGAGTTGATCCCGCTCCGGCTGCAGGTGGATGTCACTCGCGCCCGCCTCAATGGCGTTCATAAAGATGTTGTCCACGATCTGCACGGCGATAGACATCTCTTCGCCACCCATTTCGCGCACCTGTCCCTGCTCACGCAGGATCAGGCGGAACCGCTTCATCGCTCCCCAATTCGCTCTTGCAAGGTCGTCCATTGTCTCTCCGATATCGGACGGAGCCGAGTTTACCGTCCGTTCGCTTGTCGCCCGGAACGGCGGCCCGAGTATAAACCGAGGCATGCGGCTGAAGGCGGACCGGAGGGAGCGGCTGGATCGGTTCCTTGCCCGCTCGCTGCCGGAGCAGAGCCGCTCTCGCCTTGCCGAGCACATCGAGGATGGTCACGTTCTGGTTGAGGGCGAGGCGAGGAAGCCATCGTTCCGGCTCCAACCGGGCATGGAGGTGTTCGTCGAGGAGATACCGGAGCGGCCGGCGCCCGACTTGCGACCCGAACCGATCCCCCTTGACGTTCTGTATGAGGACGAGCACCTCTTGGTGGTCAACAAGCCCGCCGGACTTGCCGCCCACCCGTCGGCGACTTCGCGGCAACCGACGCTGGCGCACGCGCTGCTGGCGCACTCCGAGTCCCTCAGCACGGTCGGAGGCGAGTTCCGCCCCGGCATCGTACACAGGCTGGACAAGGACACCAGCGGCGCGATCCTGGTTGCGAAGAGCGACGCCGCGCACCGCAAGCTCCAAGCGCAGATTCAGTCGCGAGCCGCTCACCGCCTCTATTGGGCGTGGGTGATGGGCGCGCCAAGGGACGCCGAGTTCTCGATTCGAGCACACTTGGGCAGGCACCCACGCGACCGCAAGCGACGCGCGGTGGTCTCCTCCTTCGCTCCTGACGCTCGCGAGGCGATCACCCATTGCAGGATGTTGCTCAGCGCCGACGGTTTGTCGCTCCTCGAGTGTAAGCTCGAGACGGGTCGAACGCACCAGATACGCGTCCATCTCGCCCATGTGCGCTTGCCCCTGCTTGGAGACTTGGTGTACGGCGTGGCGCACCCACTGGTCGGGCGGCAGGCTCTCCACGCAAGGACGATCTCCTTCCTTCATCCATCGACCGGAGAGCGCGTCACGCTGCACGCGCCGGTGCCCGACGACCTGCTCGCGCTGCCGCAGCCCGAGGAGGTGGGGCGATGAGGCGGATGGCTCGCGTCTATCGCCGATTCTTCCTCTCCAGCCTGCAGCGGGAGATGGAATTCAGGGCGAACTTCGTTGCCAAGGTCGCGCAGAACCTCATCTGGGTGGTCACGTTCGCGCTGCTGCTCGAGGTCATCTTCCGGAACACGGCGAGTGTGCGCGGCTGGACGAAGGCGGAGACGTACCTGCTTGCGGCGACCTGCTTCATTGTCGAGGGGCTGGTCGGCGCGTTCCTCAGCGCAAGCACCGTCGAAATCCCGCAGAAGGTGCGCCAGGGCACGCTGGACTTCGACATCGTCAAGCCGATTGATTCGCAGTTCCTTGCGTGTGCCCGGAAGTTCAACTTCGACCAACTCGGCACGCTGGTTGCCGGAGTCATCATCGCGCTCACCGCCTCGCGGGCGGCGGGCATCGAGTTGACCTTCACCGGCGTGAGCGCGTATCTCGTGCTGGTTCTCTGCGCGTGCGTGATTTATGGCTCTTTCTTGCTGATGCTGATGACGACGGCGATTTGGTTCGTTCGCGTGGACAACCTTTGGGTTCTGGGCGACCTTGCGATTGCTCTTGCGCGATACCCGATTGACATCTTCGGTTCGGCGGCAAAAGCGCTGCTCACGTTCGTGCTGCCCCTTGCATTTCTCGCCTCTGTTCCTGTGCGCATCCTCAGCGGCGCCTCGGGTGCGGTATGGCTCTTGTTGAGCGCGGGCTGGGCAGTCGTGTTCTTCCTGGTGGCTCGGTGGTTTTGGCGCTTTGCGTTGAGACACTACACGAGCGCGAGTTCTTAGCGCGAGGCGGTAGACTGTTCGGGCATGGGGACTGGGTCGGAACCGGGCATTGACCCTCGACAGCGACGCGCGCTCATTCGACTGTTTGTCGCAATCGGCATCGTAACGTTGCTCTTAGGGCTTAGCGGTGTTATCGCTCGATTCTTGATGGACTACTGGTGGTACAAAGAGGACGTTGACGCAACCGTCGTCTTCTTCCGGCCGCTGCTGCTTCGCCCCCTGTTCTTCCTTGGCGGCTTCATCGTCGCCTCGGCGGTTATCTATCTGGTGGGGCGCGCTGCGTTGAGCACGCCTGCGGTGCGCCGAGTTCTCGACACGCCGATGTTCGACCACCCGTACTACCAGATCCTCGCGCGCGGGCATGGCTGGTTCCTCAAGATGCTCCGCTTGGTCGCGGTGTTCTTCGGGCTTCTCTTCGGTCTGGCTGCATCCACCCATTGGAAGACCTTCCTTCTTTATGTGAACGCGGAGCCGTTCGGCAAGACCGACCCGATCTTCGGGCTTGACTACTCATTCTTCGTCTTCCGGCTACCGTTGATCGAATGGATTGTTGGAACGATAACGGCGCTCACGATCATCTCGGCTCTGCTCCTCGCCGTAGTGCATCTCGGTATCGCGGGCTTGGCGGTTGTTGCTCGCGTGCATCTGCGGGATCCGGCTCCCAGGCGCCACTTTACGATCGTCGGCGCGGTGTTTCTCTTTGCGCTGGGCGTTCAGATCTACGTCAGCCGCTACGGCTCGGTGATCACGCTCGGCCCGCGAATCACCGGCGCATCTTACGCGGACTTGCAAGCCGTCGGCGCGCAGGCGGTCGCCGCTTGGGTGTTGTGGCTGTCGGCGATAGCAGCGTTGGTGACCATTGGGAAACAGTACGCGGGCCTCATCGCCGGCGCGGTCGCAAGCGGAGTGGTCTACATCGCGGGCGTTGCGATCTGGCCTCAGATGGTCCAATCGTACAAGGTTCAGCCGAACGAGTTGCAGATGGAGACGCCGTACATCGCTCACGCGATCGAGGCGACCCGGTGGGCGTATGCGCTGGACAAGATCAACGTGCGCGCCGACTATCCCGCAACCGTGCGCCCCTCCCCCGAGGAGATCGCCGGCTCTGAGCAGACCCTCCGTAACATGCGCCTCTGGGATCCGTTCATCCTCCGCACATCGGTCCAACAACTCCAGGGATTGAGGGACTACTACGTTTTTCACGACATTGACGTAGATCGCTACGAGATTGACGGACAGCAGCGTATGCTCATGCTCGGCGCGCGCGACCTTGTGATACAGCCCGGCGATACGCAGCGCTCAAACTGGCAGAGCCTGCGCCTCATCTATACGCACGGCAACGGCATCGTGGCATGCCCGGTCAACGAGGCCGGCCCATCCGGTAAGCCGATCTTCTTTCTCAAGGACCTTCCGCCCTCGGGCCAGCCGGAGCTGGATGTCGTTCAGCCAAGAATCTACTTCTCCGACGCGGACCTCAGCCGCTACGTCATCGTGAGAACGAGGCAAGAGGAGTTCGACCGACCGGGCAGGACTTCCGGCGAGGATGTGTTCCACCGCTGGGAGGGCGACAAGGGCGTGGACATCTCTTCGCGCTTCCGCCGCTTCATGGCGAGCCTTTACTTCGGCGAGTACGATATCCTGCTGACCCGAGCGGTCAGCGACGAGTCCGTCATCCTGTTCAACCGCGCGATTCGCGAGCGCGCCGAGAAGTTGTTCCCCTACCTGACATGGGACAACGACCCATACATCGCCATCGTGGACAAGCGGCTGACCTGGATCATGGACGGCTACACCACGACCGACGCGATCCCGTACAGTTCGCACACCAGCATGCGGGGCACGCTGTTCAACTACATTCGCAACAGCGTCAAGCTGACGATTGATGCCTACACCGGCGAGTGGAAGGCGTACGTTATGGATGAGGAGTGCCCGATTCTCAAGACCTGGGCGAAGGTCTACCCGGGCATGCTCACGCCGAAGTCCGAAGCGCCAGAGGGCCTCGTCCAACACTTCCGGTATCCAGAAGACCTCTTCACGGCACAGGCGCATCAACTCGCGCTTTACCATGTGACCGACCCGCAGGTGTTCTTCCAGCGCAACGACGCCTGGGAGGTTCCGACGGTGGACGGCTCGGCGCAGCAGTCCGGATCGAGTCGCATGGTGCCCTACTATGTGCAGATGCGCCTTCCCGAGGAAGAGCGTGACGCGTTCATGCTCATCCTGCCGTTCACGCCGCTCAACCGACCCAACATGATCGGATGGCTCGCCGCGCATTGCGATCCGCACTCCTACGGCGATATGGTGCTCTATGTCTTCCCCGAAGATCGCAGCATCAACGGCCCCGCGCAACAGAACGCCATGTTCAACCAGGACTCCGAGCTGGCGCAGGTGGTCACTCTGCTCGACCAGCGCGGAAGCCAACTTCAGCACGGCAACCTACTCGTCGTACCGCTTGGCGGCAGCGTGATGTACGTGAAGACGTTCTTCCTAGTCGCTTCGGGCGGGCAGATGATTCCCGAATTGAAACTGGTCGTCCTCGCCTTCAGCGATAAGATCGTGTTCGCCGACACCTATCCGCGCGCGCTGGAGATGCTGCTCGGCGAGCGGCCGCCCGTAGATGTTGGGCCTCAGCCCGGGCCGGACGAGCCGCGCGAGACGCCGCCTTCCGGCGTCGTCCAGGGCGAGGTCGCTCGCCGCGCACTGGAGGTCCTGCGCCAGGCGCAGGCAGCACAACAGCGAGGGGACTGGGCCGCCTACGGCGAGGCGCTTCGCAAACTCGAAGACCTGCTCAAAGAGGCAGCGGGAGAGCGGAACGGCGCAGCTATGGAGCAAGGCGGGGAATAGCAGCAGTCGTCTCCAAGCGAACGGAGATGCGGATGGCTCCGCTGCCGATGTCGAGCGACTGAACGTCGGCGCGAACCGGAAGCCCGGTGAGGTCCACAAGCGGGTTCACGCGCTCCAGGTGAGGGCGGGCTATGGACTCGGCATTCACGCCGCCGGCTTCAATCCGTCGAGGTACGAAGTTCAGCTTGCCGTCGGCGAACTCCAACACGCCAACCGCCCCGACCTCGACCGGCAGCAGCACGCGCGCCACGGCGACGATTGTGATTTCGCCGTCCTCCGCTTTCACGCGGAAGTCCGACAGGTTCCCGGGTCGCTTCTCTTCAAGGTACGCCCGCACATCCTCGTCGAGAAACACCATCGTTGCGTGGCAGATTGTGCCTTCCGGGATGGAGAACGGCTTCACGCTTAGAATCGGCGCGTCGAGCGACACCTCGCCCTCCGCCATGCGCAGGCCGCCGGGCAAAACGAGGCCCTTGAGCGAGATGCCCAACTCGGTTGCTCGGATCACCTCTTCCACGGCGGGGAGTATGGCAGCACCCGAAGGGTCTATTCCCGCAGCGAGGCGCGAAGGTCTTCGACGGCGAGCACCTGCGCGGTCACTCTCTCCTCCAGCTGTTCCAGCCGGTCCTCGATCGAGCGCACCCGCTCCTCGATCTGGCCGTCCGGCTGGCGGCTGTGGATGAGTTCCGCCATCTTTTGCTGGTGCCGAACCAGCATCGCAACGATCCAACAGATGAACACAGCCGAGATGGCGATGATTGGGACCAGGCTCCCATCAACTTCAATAGCCGACAGCGGGGCGATCAGATGCATCTCTCAATGAAACCCTACCAGGAACAGCACTCTGCGGTTGCACCACGGCTCGCCGCCCCCTGACTTTGTAGGTTGGCCCATCGCTCGGCGGGGCGGGTAGCATGGTATCAACGTCGGCGAACCTTCGCCGACGAAAAGGAGGAAACCATGACAACAGCGATCCTATTGCCGCTTCTTGCGGCCACGACCGCGGCGGGAGGTGTGGCGCAGGACGCCCCCAAGGCGTTCTCGTACACCGGCGTGCACGTCGAGGGCTGCAGCTGCCCGCCGCCCTGCCCGTGCGAACTGTTCGAAGTCGCCATGAGCTGTCAAGGCGTTGGTGGCTTTGACTTCAAAACGGGCACCTACGATGGGAAGAGCATCAGCGGCTCGAAGCTTGCGTATGGAGTTGCGCCCGGCTCCTGGGTGACGATCTACCTCGACGCTCCGACGCCCGCGAAGCGAGACGCTCTCGAGGCGCTCGCACGCTCGGCGTTCAAGGCCTGGGGCGAGCTCAAGTTCGTCAAGGATGCCGACATCTCCATCACCCGGGACAAGGGAATCTACACGATGACGGTTGACGGCGGCAAGGTGATGACCCTCATCACGCAGCCGGTACTGGGCCTCGACACCAACATGCCGATCGTCATCAGCAACGTCCGCAACCCGCTCTACTCGACCGTGATGCTCGGCACGACGGCCAAGTGCCAGTACAACGACGGCGAGCGTTCGTTCGACTTCAAAGGGACGAACGCCTACTTCAACGGCAGCGTCACGGCGAAGGGCAAGATCTAACCCCTCCTCGCCGCGAGCAACGCACGCCCCCCGGCCTCGCTCGGGGGGCTTTTCTGGTGAGGTGAAGGCGCCCGCATCCCCGGGCAGTCTTTCATCGCCTGAAAGAGGCGCCGCCTATTGCCCTTCAATCGTCTCGTTGACCTCGTCGTACGCCTCGGCAAGGCCCCTCATCTCGGCAAGCGCCTCGCGCAGGCGGTCGGTCGCGTCCGTGGGCGATGCCGTCCGCTTGGAGAGGCGCGCCGTCGTCCTCGCGACCTCTTCCACCATCTCCTCCATCTCGGCTACCAGTTCTCGAGCGCGGTCGAGGCTCGGTGCCGGAGCGAGCGAGAAGCCGGGCGTTTGAACGGTTGCCGCCATCAGGAGCCGCGCCATCGCCACGTCCATCGCTGCCAACGCCCGGGTGCGGGCACGCCCGGCGGCGCTGTCGTCCGCCGCGCCCTTCCAAGTTGCTTCGTCGAGCGTTTGCCTCAGTTCCAGCCACCGCTTTGCCCCGTCGTTGAGCACCGCTCCCGCCTCCTCGCCGAGGCTCGCCCTCAGGCTTCCGCTCCATCGGGCGTGTTGGAGGCGCCACAGAACGGTTTGCGTGCGGCTGCGCAGTTCTGCCAGGGCGCGCTCGTCGGGCGTCGCCTTGCGGTAGACGCGCCAGATGACGAACGCGGTAACCGCGGCCGCCGCCACCAGGGGCGAGAGGGCGATCAGGACGGGTACCTTCAACGCACCCGCGAGCACCCCCACCAGCCCGCCCGCAACGCCGAACGCCGAGCCCGCCACGGCGCCGATTATCGCGCCCCTGGGCGCCCACGCCGTCTGCGCCTGCGTATCGAGATACGCTTCGAGGTAGGGAAACTCCGGCTCTCCCGTGAACCAGGGGAGCCATCTACGCCGCATGTGGATTCCAGTCATCTCTGTGCGGATGATACGCGCAAAGGTGCAGCCGGGTTGAGCGTGCTCCGCGCCACTAGCCGAACCTGCCGCTGATGTAGTCCTCCGTCTCCTTCTTCTGCGGTGAGAGAAAGAGGGATGAGGTTTTTTGGAACTCGACCAGCTCTCCCATCAAGAAGAACCCCGTGTAGTCGCTCGCCCGCTGCGCCTGCTGCATATTGTGCGTGACGATGACCACGGTGTATTGCTGCTTCAGGTCGAGGATGAGGTCTTCAATGCGCGCTGTCGCGACAGGGTCGAGCGCGGAGCACGGTTCGTCCATCAGGATGATCTCCGGGTCAACGCTCAGAGCGCGCGCAATGCAAAGGCGCTGCTGCTCGCCGCCGGAGAGTTGATTGCCCGACTGGTTCAACTTGTCCTTGACTCGATCCCAAAGGTAAGCAGCGCTGAGCGAGCGCTCCACGATCTCTTCCAACTCGCTCCGACGCCGCACGCCGTGAATTCTCGGACCGAAGGCGATGTTGTCGAAGATGCTCATCGGGAACGGGTTCGGCTTCTGGAACACCATCCCCACACGCTTGCGCAAAGCGACGACATCCACATCCTTGTCGTAGATGTTCTGGCCGCCGATTTCAACCCGACCCTCGATCCGCACGCCGTCAATCAGGTCGTTCATCCGATTGAGGCAGCGAAGGAACGACGACTTGCCGCAACCGGACGGTCCAATGAGGGCGGTCACGCGCCTCTCCGGGATGTCGAGGTCTATGCCCCGTAACGCGCAGAAGTCTCCATAGTGCAGGTGGAGATTGCGAACACGGATCTTGGGTTCAGGCGTCGCCGCGGGCTGGGTCCCGTCGGATTCGGCACGCGCGCGCGACGGCGTTGCATCCCCGGGCGAGGCATCGGGGACCTGCGTTTGCGCCTCGGTCATGCCTGATTCTGGTTCCGCCAATGTTAACGCTCCGTTATGAGCCACCCTGCCGTTGCAAGAGGCTCACCGCTTCCTGCCGCAAGGCATGGTCCGCCAGCACGAGGAGGGCCATCGCCTCGACCATCGGCACAGCCCGCGGCAGCACGCAGGGGTCGTGCCGCCCTCGGGCGCGAAGGGTCGTTTCCTCGTGCGGTTTGGTCGTAACAGTGTGTTGTTCGTGCAGCACGGTGGCGGTCGGTTTGAAGGCGACGCGGAAGTAGATGGTCTCACCATTCGTGATGCCGCCTTGGACGCCGCCGCTTCGGTTCGTTCGCGTGCGCACTCGGCCCGATTCGTCCAAGTAGTACTCGTCGTTGTGTTCCAAACCGGTCATCATCGTGCCGGAAAAGCCCGAGCCGATCTCGAAGCCCTTGCTCGCTGGGAGCGAGAGCATCGCCTTGGCGAGGTCCGCCTCCATCTTGTCGAAAACCGGCTCCCCCCAGCCCGGCGGCACATGCCGCAGGGCGCAGGTTACGACCCCGCCGAGCGAGTCACCCTTTTTACGAATCTCCTCGATGGCGGCGATCATGCGATTCGCCACCTCCGGCACGGGGCACCGAACCGGGGTTGCCTCCACCTGCTCGAGCGTCACTGTCTCAGGGTCGCACTCCGCCTCGATGTCGCGAACGCGAGACACCCACGCGACAGCCTCGACGCCCCAGACCGCTCGCAGCAACTTGCGTGCGACAGCCGCGGCCGCGACTCGTCCTGCCGTCTCTCTCGCGCTGGCCCGTCCGCCCCCCATCCAGTTCCGGACGCCGTACTTCGCCTCATAGACGTAGTCGGCGTGGCTGGGTCGGTACTTCTCGCGTATCTCTTCGTAGTCGCGGGGTCGGGCGTCCTCGTTCTGGATGCTTAGGCAGATGGGCGTTCCGAGCGTCTTGCCCTCGAAGACGCCGGACAGGATGCGAACGGTGTCGCTCTCCTTCCTTTGCGATACGAGCGACGACTGGCCGGGCCTGCGCCGGTCGAGGTCCGGTTGGATATCTTCTTCGCTCAACGGCAGTCCCGAGGGGCAGCCGTCAACGACCGAACCCACGGCGCCGCCATGAGACTCGCCCCAGGTTGTGACCCGGAAGATGGTGCCGAAAGTGTTGCCCACCGCGCCGATGTTACACGTTTGGGAGAGCCCGGATGCGCGCCCTTTGGACGCTCATCGGCGCGCGAGCCTTAGCCCCTTCGGTCTTCGCGCGGTCGGGCTTCGTTCACTGTGAGCCGCCTCCCTCCGAAGTCGGCGCCGTTCATGTTCTCAATCGCGGCGGCCATGTTCTCTTCGGGAACGTCAACGAAGCCGAATCCCCGACCCTCGATGATCCGCGCAGAGGACGCGCCGAACTGTTCGAAAGCCTCCATCAGGTCAGCCTCATTGGCAGAGAAGGGAAGGTTCCCCACAAACAATCTCTTCGTAGACAATCTCGTTTCTCCTCCTGCGCTCCGGGGGAGCGCCGCCCGGCACCAGGTTGAATGCGTCCGGGATCCCCCAGGAGGCGCCAGCCGGATCGGGCGGGGGCAGGATACCCAGAACGGAACCGCCGCCGCGCCCGTCTCGTACTCCGAGCCATGAGGTTCCTGTTCCCGATTGCACTCGTCCTCGCCTTGTTCAGTCCGCCCCCGCAGAGGGCCGTGCCCGCCCCGCTTGCGAAGCACGTTGACGCGCTCAGCAAGGCGGAGACGCTCCGCGCCCGCTTCACCGTTCAGCGAGGCGCATTCGCCCCGGAAGAGCACACCCTGGTCTACTCCCGCCGGGGAAGCCTGAAGGTCGAGAGCGGGACGGAACTCCTGCTCTGGGACGGCACGAAGGTCATCCGGTTCGACAAGCGCAAGAACGAGTACTTGGAGGGCGAGGGCCTCGCCGAGGCCGCGAGGGTCTACCTTGAGCCGGACCTCTGGGGTTGGAGCGCCTTCTTTGACCGCAAGCCGTGGGAGGGCGTTGGCCCAGCGACTCAGGGTACGAAGAGGGTCATCCTCGGCGCACGGGTGACCGAGGTGCTGGTGCGCGTCGGCAGCCCGCCGCAGGAGTACCGCCTCATGGTCGAGGACGCGAGCGGCCTGGTACGCGCTTGGACGACGAAGGTCGGTGGCGAGGACTTACTGGTGATGGCGGCATCGGTCGAGGTGTCCTCCGAGTCGGCGGATCCCTCCGAGTTCGCTTTCTCACCTCCGGCAGGCGCTAAGAAGGTCGAGACTGCAGCGAGCAGCGCGCCGGCTTTCGCGGACGTCCAGGGAGTGTTGCGTGCGAGGTGCCTGCCGTGCCATTCCCGCGGCTCACGGCTCGGCGGCCACGAGTTTGAGACCTACGAAGGCGTCCTGCGCGCGGTCAAAGCGGGAGACCCGGACGGGAGCCTGCTCATCAAGGTGGTCAGCCCGCCGAACCCGAAAATGCCGCAGAGTGGGGCGCCGCTCTCCGCCGAGCAGGTTCGGCTGCTCCGAGACTGGGTCGCAGCCGGGGCAAAGCGATAACCCAGACCCCTTGACTTTACAATGGCATGGGGTATCCTGCAGGGCGAAGGTGGTGTACAGATGATAAACGAACCTCAACCCGGATACATTCCTGCGGCGCAAGCACCGCCTGCGGAGAGGGCCACGTTCCTCACCAGGACCTACGCCCACCTGCTCGCAGCGGCGCTCGCCTTTGTCGTCTTGTCGTATGGGCTGTTTGCGGTCGGCTTCAGCGAGGCGGCTGCGCGGTTCGTCATGAGCGGTCGCATGACCTGGCTGCTCATCCTGGGCGGCTTCATGGTGGTGAGTTGGATGGCGAATTCGTTCTCCGTCGTCCGCGGCAACCCGGGCATGCAGTACCTCGGGTTGGCGCTGCTGGTGCTGGCGAACGGCCTGATTTTCGCGCCGCTGCTGTTCATCGCGGCGACGTTCGCGCCCGGAGTGCTGCCGCTCGCAGCGTTCTGGACGGTCGTCATCTTCAGTGGCCTAACCGTCCTTGTGCTTGCGACGGGGCAGGACTTCTCGTTCCTAAGGACTGCGCTACTCGTCGGAGGCGTGGTCGCCCTCGGAACCATCGTGCTCGGCGTAATCTTCGGATGGAACCTGGGCGTGTGGTTCAGCGGGGCGATGATTCTGTTCGCCTCGCTCACGATCCTCTATGAGACATCGAAGGCGCTGCATCACTACCCAACGGACATGCACGTTCCAGCCTCGATGGCGCTGTTCTCGTCTGTCGCGCTGTTGTTCTGGTACATCCTGCAGTTGTTGTTGCAACGTCGCTAAGTGCGGGAGCACCAGAAGTGAGAAGCCGGCTCGCCTCCATGGAAGCGAGCCGGCTTTCATTTGGTTCGGTTCGGCTTAGTACCTGCGTCCGCCGGAGCGTCCGCCGTATCCACCGCCACCGCCGCTGCGGCCACCGCCGCCGCCGCCTCCGCCTTCGGAGCGCGGGCGCGCCTCGTTCACGACGAGGGTGCGGCCGTTGTAATCCTTGCCGTTGGTGGCTTCGATGGCTGCATCCGCCGAGTCGGCTTCAACGTCCACGAAACCGAAGCCTCGCCCCTCGATGATTCGTGCCGAGCGCGCATTGTGCGCGTCGAACAGTTGCATGAGGTCGGCCTCGTTGGTCGAGTAGGGAAGGTTCCCCACGTAGAGTGATTTGGTTGCCACGTTTGTGGTCCTCCTTATGTTTTGATTCCGGTCCAGTCCATCCATCCGCCGGAGAGAAGCCCATAAGGGACCACACACATACAGCATCGGAAGCGGGCGCCGTTACACCCATATTATGGCATACCCGCGGGGAAAAAGCAAGGCCAGACCGACAAAAACTCGCCGAAAGCGGCACGGGCGGTCAGCCGGGCGCTGCTCCCAGGCGGTTGGCCACCACAATGGGGGGCAGGCGAGTAACCGGTGCCCTGTTTCTGAAGGGTGTTTCTGGTATTTTTACAAACCTTTCGCCCCCGCCCCACAAACCACGCTGAAATGCGTTACACTGGTAGCAGGAAATGGCCAAGACGCTCAAGCCGCCCAAGCAAGCGACCTTCGTAGCCGTCACGAACGGCTTCCGCCTCGACGCCCCTGAGGAGTTGTGAGGCCCATGGTGCGCTTGGTACTCTTCCTGTTCGCCGTGAGCCTCGGGAACGGCGCGCTCGGCGACTTGCTCTGGGACAACGACATTCTGCCGAGGCGCACCGCGTTCCGAGCAATATCGCCCCCTCGGTTCCCGGACATCCGCCTGGTTGATGACATTGTGGTTTCCGATCCGGGTTGGCTCATCACGGGATACGCCTACAACGCGGTTGAGGACGACGCGTGGGTGCACTCGGGCAGTTCGGAGATTTATATCTACGCTCTCCGTGATGGCATGCCCGGCAAACTCCTGCTGAGCGCGATCGGGCCCGATACGCGCACGCCAACGGGAAACTCCTACTTCGGACGCGCGCACTACATCTACCGAGTGAGCGGACTCCAGATTCGCCTCGACCCCGGGACATATTTGATTGGCGCACGCGACCCTTTCGCCGCGGGCGAGGGGTCCAACTATCTGGGGTCAAGCTACGGTGGCTCGGACGGCGGCTGCCCGCCTGAGTTCCCCGACGGCTCCTGCTACGTCGGATGGATCTCGCTCGATGCTGGGTTAACGTGGCAGCGGGAGGGTCGCGACAGGGGGCACTACGGCTTCGAGGTTCATGGGACGGTCGTGCCGGAGCCTTCCTCTCTTGCTCTCGTTGCTGGTGGGCTTGGCTTTCTTGTACGCAGGAAGCGAGGGCGAGGGAAGGAAACATGAGCCCCGCTAGACCCGAGATCAGCTCCGGCTCAACGAGGACTCCACGTTCAAAGCAGTCATCGAGCCCGGCCAACTTGGCTCAGCGAAGGTGCGCCTACTGGAGGTCGGGTGGCGTGGCGGCAATCGCGGTGGGGTCGAGAACACTCGGTTGTCTGTTGGCCGCCTTGTCGTGCATGGGCATCCC
>JBFMFD010000017.1:0-24610 GCA_040752255.1 Armatimonadota bacterium | reverse complement strand
TCGCCATGCTTGTACGCCGTCTGCGCCAGCGGTTGGACGCCGCGAGCCTGACCTGTATAGGCACCTCCGCGACAATGTCGAGTACCGGCTCGATTGAAGACCAACAAAAAACGGTTGCCGATGTCGCTCGCTCGCGGTTGATGTTGCCGATGTGCCAAGCCCTGATGACGCGGTCGCGATCCCGCGTCTCGGCAGCCAAGAGATACGGCCCGCCAACGATGTGATGATACGATACGGCGACGTCGTTCCGATAGGCGACGGTCTTTCGCTCGCCGTCGCGCTGTTCGCTGACAAGGTCACCGTTGGCCATCAGCAGCCAGTCGACCGGGCCTGTCAGCGTGATGCGCGTCTTGAACGGCTGCCGCCCGATGTGCGGCCACCAGTAGGATAGGAAGAGTGCGTGCTCCTTGCGGATGCCGTCTTGTCGCGTTATCTGGATGTCGGTTTCGTACCTGAGGCGAAGGTCGCCGCCTTCACCCGCGTTCGTCAGATACAAAATGCTACCGGCTTGCACCAGAGCGGGAGTCTCACCTAGGCGCACCTGCTCCGGTTCCTCGTTCGAGAACACGTTCAGCGCTTGCCCTCGGTACTCGGCTTCCGCAACGACATAGGAGTCGTTGATGCGCATCAAGACGGTCTCCGGGCCATCGCCGTCGCGCCGTATCGTAACGGTAATGTCGAACGCAGCCTTCGGCTCCTGGGGGCGGAGGTCCACCGAGCAGCGCATCTCGGCGATGCTGTAGTTGATGGGGAGGTCTTCCGGAATCTCGGTGCCGAGCCTCGGGCCGTCACCGGTCGAGATGACCGGGACGACGATGTCGTGCTGGTGCTCGTGGCGTTGCCATCGGTGGAAGACGAGCCACGTTCTCCCGAACCGCTCGTACCCAGGTGGGGCTGGGAAGCCGTGCACGCTGATCGTTCGAAGCGACGCCTCTGTGCCGACCATGTGGCGCAGCGGCTGCATCGCCTCGGTGGTGGAGAACAGCGTGCGGAGCCCGGCAAACGAGCCGCTCTGAACCGCCGCTTGGGCCTGGTTGACGATGTCGAGCGCGGGCGCGCCCTGCAGCCCGGCCGTAAGAACGAGGGCGAACAACGCTTGCATAGCGGCAAGTATATTCGAGCGCGCCGGAAACAGATAGAATCCGCCTGATGTTCGGCAAGCGAGTGCGAATCTTTCGGCTTTCCGGCTTCGACGTGTACGTCGACTTCAGTTGGGTTTTCCTCGCCGTCCTGGTTACGTGGAGCCTGGCGACGGGTGTTTTCCCCCACGAACTGACCGGACAGACGAGCACTGCTTATTGGCTGATGGGCGCGGCCGGCGCACTTGGGCTGTTTCTTTCGATCGTGCTCCATGAGTTCGCCCACTCCGTCGTGGCGCGGGCGAACGGAATCCGCATGCGCGGCATCACGCTGTTCATCTTCGGCGGCGTCGCCGAGATGCTCGATGAACCGCCCAGCCCCCAGGCGGAGTTCAAGATGGCGATTGCGGGCCCCATAGCCAGCCTACTGATCGGCGGGGCTTGCTTTGGCCTCGCCGCGCTGGCTCACTTTGCCGAATTGACCCAAGTAGGCGTCACCTTGCGCTACTTGGCGGACATCAACGTATTGCTCGCGGTGTTTAACATGGTTCCCGCTTTCCCCTTGGACGGTGGGCGCGTACTTCGATCCATCCTTTGGAATGCGAAGGGAAGCATTCGGCAAGCAACACGCATCTCTTCCACGATCGGCTCCGGCTTCGGATTGCTGCTCATCGCTCTCGGCGTGGCGAGCCTCCTGATGGGGTACTTCGTGATGGGCCTGTGGTGGATACTGCTTGGCTCCTTCGTGCGCACGGCGGCTGCTCAGTCCTATGAGCAGATTCTGCTGCGACAGTATCTTCAGGGCGAGCCCGTTCATCGCTTCATGAATCGCAGCGTCATTTCGGTGCCACCCGACCTGCCCCTAGACCGCTTTGTCGAAGATTTCGTATACAGATACCACTACAAGATGTTTCCTGTTGTGCACGACGAGTCGGTTCTCGGATGCGCGTCCAGCTCGAGCCTCACCGAGGTGCCCCGCGAGCGCTGGCACACGCTCACCGTGCGCGACGCGATGGAGCCGTGCAACGAAGCGACCAGCATCCACCCGAACACCGACACGCTCGAAGCCCTGGGGAAGATGATGCGCTCCGGAAGGAGTCGCCTTCTGGTGGTCGAGAACGGACGCCTCATTGGACTCCTCTCCCTTCGTGATGTAATTGATTTCTTCAACCTGAAGGTCCAACTGGACGAGCCCGAGCGACGGGCCGGTTGAGGTATACTCCGAACGCACGCCGATGGAGCGGCGGCGACACACGTAGACGGAGATGCCTGAGGAAGAAACTACCAACGTTCAAGTCGTCCCAGTCGCGGACGAGATGCGCAAGTCCTACGTCAACTACGCGATGTCCGTCATCGTGGCACGCGCACTGCCCGACGTTCGCGATGGACTGAAGCCGGTTCAGCGACGCATCCTGTACGCGATGCTCCAGGGCGGCTATACACCGGACCGCCCGAGGACCAAGTCCGCGAAAATCGCGGGCGACACACAGGGCGACTACCATCCGCACGGCCAGGAGGTCATCTATCCCACGCTCGTGCGTATGGCGCAGGACTTTTCGCTCCGCTATCCGTTGATTGACCCGCAGGGCAACTTCGGCAGCATCTACGGCGACCCGCCCGCGGCAATGCGCTACACCGAGGCACGCCTCTCGCCCATCGCGATGGAGATGCTCGAAGACATAGAGCGCGAGACGGTGGACTGGACGCCGACCTACCTCCAGACGAAGAACGAGCCTGTGTTCCTTCCAGGCAGATTTCCCAACCTGTTGTGCAATGGCGCAACCGGCATCGCCGTAGGCATGGCGACGAATATGCCTCCTCATAACCTAAACGAGGTTGTTGCCGCCATCTTGATGCGACTCGACAACCCGAAGTGCACGATCGAGGAGTTGATGACCGTGCTGCAAGGGCCGGACTTCCCAACCTACGGCATGATTATGGGCGTACAGGGCATCCGCGACATGTACACGACCGGCCGCGGGAGGATGACCTGCCAGGCGAAGACCGCCATAGAGGAAGCAGAGGGCGGCAAGAGCAAGATTGTTATCACTGAAGTGCCGTACCAGGTCAACGTGCAGACGCTTATCGAGCAGATTGCCGACCTGGTCAAGAAAAAGAAACAGGACGCGATAGCCGCCATCGAGGACTTTACCGACAGAAGCGGCATGCGCATCGAAGTCACCATCAAGCGCGATGGTAACCCGCAGAAGGTGCTGAACTACCTGCGGAAGCACACACTGTTGCGTACCACCTTCGGCGCAATCATGCTGTCGCTGGTGGATGGCGTTCCCCGCGTCGCGCCGCTGACGACGCTCCTCGACGAATACATCAAGCACCGCAGGCTGGTCATCGAGCGCCGCACCCGCTTCGAGTTGAACCGCGCACTCGAAGAGGCGCACATCAGCGAAGGGTACCAAATCGCCCGAGCCAACCTCGACGAGGTCATTCAGGTCATCCGTCAAGCAGAAGACCCCGACAAGGCCCGGCGCGAACTCGTGCGCCGCTTCGGCATGACGATGTACCAAGCCAACGTCATCCTGAACATGCAGCTCCGCAGGCTAACCCGGCTGGAGCAGCAGAAGCTGGAAGAGGAGTACAAGCGCATCCTGCGAAAGGTCGCCGACCTGATGGACATCCTGACCAGCCCCGAGCGCATCACCCAGATACTGCGAGACGAACTCGAAGCCCTCAAAAAGAAGCACGGCGACGAGCGTCGAACGAAGATTATCCCGCACGAGCCGGGCGAGATCAGCGATGAAGACCTCATCCCCGACGAAGAGGCAATCGTAACCATCAGCCGAGACGGCTACATCAAGCGCGTCAGCCTCGATGCGTACCGCAGCCAGCACCGAGGAGGGAAGGGCGTCGTCGGAACAAGCCTGAAGGAGGCGGACGAGATTCAGCACCTCTTCCAGGTGACCACGCACCAGACGATCCTCCTGTTCACCGACCGAGGGCGCGTCTTTCGAGTGAAGGCGTACGAAATACCCGAGTCCGGGCGATACGCCAAGGGCTCGCCCGTCATCAACTACATCGCCATTGACAGCGGCGAACACGTTACCGCCGCCACAACCGTCCGCGATATGAGCGGCGACGGCTTCTTCATCATGGTGACGCAGAAGGGCGAGGTGAAGCGTACATCAGTCGCCAACTTCCAGAACATCCGCAGCAACGGGCTTCGGGCGTTCGACATCGAGCAGGGCGACAGCCTCCGATGGGTGTTCCGCAGCAAGGGCGACCAGGACGTCATCATCGTCACCCGCGACGGAATGAGCATCCGATTCAACGAGCAAGAACTCACTAGCCGCAGCCGAGCGGCGGGAGGCGTGCGGGGTATTCGCCTCAGGAAGGGCGATGTGGTCGTCTCAGCGATGCTCGTTGACGACGAAGGGCTGGATGTCCTTGCCGTCGGGGAACTCGGCCTCGGCAAGCGCACCACGATTGACGACTACCGCCGACAGAAGCGCGGCGGCATGGGCATCAAGACCATGAACGTTACGAAGAAGACGGGCAAGGTGGTCGGCGCCCTCATCGTAAGGGATGAGGACCGCCTCGCGGTCATGACTACAAAGGGCAAGACGATCCGTCTGCGTGTCAACGAGATTCGACGAGTCGGGAGAATCGCCCAAGGGGTCAAGCTGATTGACCTCGCCCCCGAAGACCGCATCGCCAGCCTTGCAAGGCTCATAACGGAAACCGACACGGGCCAAGATTGACCCGCGTCGGTTTGACGCCTCACGGGAATTGGCTCTACCGATTCCAGTCGGGGTAGATGTCTTTCCGGCTCGAGAACCACGGGCGCTTTAGCGTCCCGTAGATGAGCACCTTTGCGTGCCCGTCGCCGAACAGACCAATCGCCTTGCTGATGTGCAACCAGTGGAAGTGAGTACGTAGGCTCTCCCTGTCTGGCGGACTCCAGAACCAATCCTCGACCTGCAGGAAGTTACACACTGGTACCCAGGCGTGATGCTCCCACGCGATCAGAGTCTCCGCGGGCTCCTGTACCTCGGTCTGCTTCGCGCCGGCGCAATGCCAGACGCCTGAAACGAAGCCACAGTCCTTGACGCTCGGCCCCCACTCGTTGAAGCGTGCTCCGGGGTTCCGATTGTAGTACGGCGACGAGTACCGCCCATTGAAGAAGTTCAGCGCGTAGCTCATCTGCCATTGTTGCGGCTTGGATGGGCAGCGCTTCACCCCTTCGTTCTGGATGTACGGGTCAAGCTTGCCCGGCCTCGGCTGGTTCCGCGCCGGCTGATTTACCCGACCCCAGAACGCGCCGTAGATCCCGGCGTTGTTGTTGTCGTACCCGATCCACATCTCCTGCGGGGCATACCCCGGAAGCGGACTGTAGGTGGCCGCGCCAAACCAGGTGTCGTCGTGGTCGGCGAGGTACAGCATCATTGCCATGCCCATCTGCTTCTGATTGCTTAGGCACATGGTCTGCTTGGCCGCTTCCTTCGCTCGCATGAAGACCGGAAACAGAATGGCTGACATGATTGCGATGATGGCGATTACGACCAACAACTCGATCAAAGTAAAGGCCTTTTTCTGCACAGCATTTTCCTCCTCGGCGCGAAGCGCCTACCTTCAGTTTACAGCACTTTGCGGCAAAAGTGGGGACTTTTTCGGAGACTTCCCCTAATCCACCGCTTGACCTACAGACGCCAACAGGCCGGCGACTGCCGCACGAACCTCGTCGAGGGGAATCTGGGCTACCCCGTCTTTTGAGGAGAGCGGCACCAGATTTGGGTTCGGCGGAGCCCAAAGCTTGATCACCTCCCGGCGATAAAGGCCCACCGTCGGGCGGTCGAATGCCGCGGCAAAGTGCAGGATTCCGTTGTCTACCGTAACAATAAGGTCGGCCTTCGCGACTGCCCCAACAACCTCAGGGAGCGTGAGCTTCCCCCGGAGGTCCTGCACAAGCCCCTCGTTCACGAGGAGCTCCTCAGAGCCTGCGCTATGGTAGAACCGCTCCTGCCGCTTCGGTGGCGCCCCCAGCAGACCGCACGGCTGGGGCAGATCCCGCAGCAACTCCGCCCAACGCTCCACCGGCCAGGTCTTCTCCGGAAGTGTGGCTCCGGTCGAGATAAGGATTGGCGGGGTCGAGACGGGTGGCTCCGCAGCGGGAAGGGCGTACTTCGGGACGCCGCCCGGCCACTCTGCGTCGGGAAGTGGCGGAACGTACGCCAGGCGCAGGAACACTTCGGCGATGAATCCGGTCTCGAGGAAGGAGTAGCGCTCGGCGAGGTCGTCCGACGCCCAATTCCGATCCCTCCACAGATCTCCGCGCTCGTCGTCGGGGTAGTCCCAAGGTCCTCGACCGTCGGGTGCGATGCACGGACCGCACACGCAACCGTCTTCGCCGAGCACTGCCGCCAGGGCGCGGTGAAGTTCGCTCGCCTCAAGATTGAGAACTAGGTGATACGGGCCGCCATCGCTCATCCGCGTGCGCGCTGCTTCAAACAGGGCGGCCGGCGAGGTGCCGAGAGCGTCACACCTCCAGTCAAACAGTGCGCCCGGCCCCACGGACGCCACCTCAAGCTCGGAGGTGCGCGTTCCGCCGTAGTAGTCGATGGTGCACTCGGGGTGAAGCCGCTTCATCGCTCGCGCGAGGGGCGTGGCGATCGCAAAGTTGCCGAGCGCATCGTTCACGACGAGTGCGATGCGCGGCGCTGGGGGCAACGGCTGGCCGCGGTACCTCTCCATCGCCTTCATTCTATCTCCGATGCTACTCCCGGCGAATTGAAATGCGGATGCTGACCTCCGCGGGCGTCACGGTCCCGTCGGGGCCGGGCATCTCCATCTTGCCGCCGATGCGAACCTCGCCCCGGTGAAGCGTGCCCGTCCGGGTGTCGAGGTAGTAGGTTGCTTCCGTTTTGATCGAGTCCATGCTGCCCTGCACCAACTGGTCAACACGATGCACTTTCCGCCCGTCCATCTGCTCCGAGCCGCGATAGGTGAACGTCTCCGTCACGCTCAATTTGCCCAGCAGCGGCCAACTGCGCTCGCCCGACAGCGACCAGGTCGCTCCCTGCGCGACGCGCTTCTCAGGCAAGGGGACGTACCCGATGGTTTGGATCGCGCTGACGAGCGCGTCGGTCGGGGTGAGCACGCGCCCGCGTGTGTCTACATCGATGACGGAGGGCTCTTCGGTTAGAAGGCCTGACTGCTCGTCCCGCCCCTCCTGCTGCACGGTGATGGGCCCGGGCTCCAGCCGGATCGCATAGACATCACCGTCGACTTCCTGCACGCGGGCGGTAACTCGCATCCGGATTTGTTGCGTTATCGGCTCACGACCCGCGAGCCGGATCTGAGCCTGCCCCTCAAACACGCGGGTTTCCTCAAAGTCCCTTTGAAGCCGAAGCCGCAGCAACTCACCCTTCGGGGCGTCTGCTTTCGGTTCGTTCATCGTCGGCGGCTCAAGGCGTACGATCGGCTGGGATGGGCCTGCTGCCTCGGTAGTCCCCCCCGGTGCCGTTGAAACTGGTTGCTTGGGGGCCTGGGCACCCTTGTTCCGGCTACAGGAGGTGGCGCTGAGACCGAGCAACGCGGTTAAGGCGGCTAAAAAGCAGGCTGTACGCGCAAGAATCCGGTAGTTTTCTGGGTTAGAGGTCACGAAGTCGGGTATACTCTGAATCTGACTCCGGGTGCAAGTTGTTGCGCCCGAGACCCTAAACGGAGGAACTTACAATGAAAGGAAAGAGAACGGCGCTTATTTTTGCTTGCGCCGGTACGGCCGTCGCCGCGGTTGCCATGCTGGGTGGCGGCGCACCATGGTCAGACAACTTCGAGTCCTATCCGCTTGGCCCCATCGCAGGCCAGGGAGGATGGGAAGAGTGGACCGGATCACAGAACGTTTCCGGTCAAGTAACCAACGCTCAAGCGCATGGGGGCACAAAGTCGCTGCTGATCGAGGGCGGCGTCTCGGGAGGCCCAGGAGGCGATGACACTGTCCAGCGCTACAGCGGCCTTACTAGCGGACGCTACCTGATGAAGGCATGGTGCTTCGTGCCGAGCAATGCGACCGGCGCAGGGTGGTTCATCATGCTCAACCAGTACCCGAGCCCCCAAAACTGGTCGCACCAGGTCAACTTCAACGCTACTACCAACATGGTGGTAGCCGACTTTGATCAAGGTGAGACCGACCTGATCAAGGGCCAGTGGGTCCCGTACAAGGTTGATATCAACCTCACGGACGACAAGCAGGACACCTACTACAACGGCGTTCCGTTCGTCATCGGCCAGAGCTGGAAGGATGGCGTGAGCGGCATGGGCATCTCCAACATCGCTGCCCTCGACCTCTACGGAGGAGAGTTCAACAGCAATCCTCCGGGTATCAGCCGCATGTACTGGGACGACCTCGTTCTCGCGGTCGTGCCCCCCATCGCTTCGGTTAGCTTCTTGTCGCCGGGAGGCGGCAACGCCGGAGGCACCATCGCGGACCTCGCGAACCTGGACGACTCCGTGTACCGAACGTTCTCCGACGGCACGTCTGCCATCCAGGAGGCGAACCTGACCGCCATGGTCCTGGGCATGAACACCAGCGTCGGCAACCCCAGCCGTCTGTGCGCGACGATCAAAGCAAAGATCAACCAGAGCACCGGCGGCCTGATGACCATCTCGTTCAGGAACTGGAACACCGGTGACTTCGAAGTGGTCAGCCCGACCTTCCAAACGACTACAGACTTCAAGTTCTTCTCGATTGAGAACGTCCCGGCGGCCAACTATGTCCGCGCGAGCGACGGTCGCATCGAGATGCTCGTGAAGTCCATCGTCAACCTGCCTATCAGCGAGGCGACCTTCTTCACCGAGTTCGATCTCGCCCAGATCGGCGTTTCCTAACAAGGTTCTGAGACGCCAACTACGGACGGCGAGCATTCGGCGCTCGCCGTCCGGCCTTTGCTCGGGGTAGAATTCCGCTTCGAACGAAGCGCAGGAACCACGGCTACAAAACGCGTCCGCCGAACGTCCTTATGGCTGAGTCGCCCCAACCGCAGTGAAACTCAAGACCATCCGCATCTACGGCTTCAAGTCGTTCGCCGACCGCGTTGAACTGGACGTGGACGGCGACCTCGTCGCCGTCGTTGGGTCCAACGGTTGTGGTAAGAGCAACATCGTGGACGCCATCGTCTGGGCGCTCGGCGAGCTGAATCCCCGCAGTGTCCGAGCCGCGCAGTCCACAGACGTGATCTTCGCCGGTTCCGCCAAGCGGAAGCCGCTCGGCTACGCCGAAGTGTCCCTCGTCTTCGACAACGAGGATGGCGCCCTGCCCATGCCCACCAGCGAAGTAGTCATCACTCGGCGCCTCACTCGAGACGGTCAGAGCGATTATTTCATCAACCGCCATCCGGTACGACTCAAGGACATCCACGAGCTATTTGCCGACTCCGGCCTCGGCCGCACGGGGTACGCGGTCGTAACCCAAAGCGACATTGACGCCGCCCTGAGCGCAAGCCCGCTTGAGCGCCGGATATGGATTGACGAGGCCGCGGGCGTTCAAAAGTATCGCGTCCGGAAGGTGGACGCCCTCAAGCGGCTGGACAGCGCCGTGCGCCACCTCGAGAGGGTCAATGATGTTATAGCAGAGATCGAGCGACAACGCGAGCCTCTGCGTGAGCAAGCCGAAAAGGCGCGCCGGTACAAGGAACTGCTCGGCAGCCTCCGGGAAGTGGAATCCGCTGTCCTGACCAAGGAGGCAAGCGACCTCGCCCAGCGTATCCGGGAACTCGAAGAGAACATGCGCTCGCGCAGAGCGCAGGCGGAGCAGATGCGCCAAGAAGCCAAACAGGCGGACGCCGCCTCGGATGACCTCTCCAAACAGGCGGACGAATTGGAGGTCAGGCTCGAGTCCCTGCGCGCTAGCGTTCAGGAGGCGCTCTCCGCATCCGAGCGGGCGCAGAGCCGCAAGGCGCTGCTCGAGCAACGCCTCGCCAGCCTAAGCGAAATCGAACAGGACGCGGACCGCATGCGGCGCGAACACGAGGCACGGATCGCGCGCCTCAGCGAGGCGCTCAACCAGGCGAGGCGCGACGCGGAAAGGGAGGAGTCCGCGGTCGAGGTGCTCGCCGAGGCGATATCTCAACTGGAGACCTCTGTCTCATCTTTGCTCGCCCGACTCGAGCCGGCGGAGTCGGAGCTCGCCGCCGCGCGCGAGCGGGAGGTGCACCGAGTCAGACTGATAGCCGCGCGTGATGAGGCGCGGCGACGCCTCGAATCCCTTGAGATCGAGGAGCAGAGGCTCGCCCAGGTGCTTCGTTCCGCCAAGACCGCGCTCGATGAAGCCGTCGGCTCGGCGGAGGCCGCCCAGCAAGCAGAGGCCGCCGTTGAGCAAGAGGCGTCTAACGCGACCCGACGCCTTCGAGAGCTCCACCAAAACCTCGACGGACTCGAAAAGCGGCGCAGGGCGCTCCTCGCCGAGCAGGCGTCGCTCGAGGCGAGAGAGAGGGCGGTCGCGACCGCTCTCGAGAACAACGAAACGCTCCCGGTCGGTGCGCGCGCCGTGCTCGCCGCCGCCGAACGAGGACAGGTCACAGGGTCGTTTGTCGCGTTCGGCAGAGCCATCCAAGTGCCCGGGGAGTTTTCCGCCGCCATCGAGGCGGCGCTTGGCGCGTCGGTTGGAGACCTCATCACGCCGTCTGCGGCAGAGGCGGACGCCGCCATTCGGTGGCTGAAGCAGGAGCGGGCGGGGAGGGCGACCTTCCTTCCGCTCGACCTCGTCCGGCCGCGCGCAGAGCGTCCGTTCGTGCCGAGCCGACCTGGAGTACTTGGTGTCGCCGCTGACCGCGTGCAGTCCGCGTCGGAGCATCGAGCCGTTGTTGAAGCGCTGCTCGGCGGCGTCATCCTTACCGAGACGCTGGAAGTCGCGATCGAGGTTGCGAAGCAAGTGCGCGGCTTTCGCAAGATCGTCTCGCTCGACGGCGAAGTGGTTTTCCCGAACGGCGCGGTGACCGGTGGGGCGCATCGCACAGACCGCTCCGGCCCGGTGCGACTCGCCGCCGAATTGGAGGAGCTGCGCGCTCGCGCCGGCGAGGTACAGCGCGCCCTCGAGGAGTCGCAGCAGGCGATTGCGCAGTGCAATCGGGAGCGAGAGAGCCTCGAGGCTTCCTCAGAGGACAGCGATAGCCGCCTGAGCGCCGCGCGGAATCGGCGAGTCGAGGCGGACAAAGCGCGCGCACTGGCTGAGGAGCGCCTCACCACCGCTCAGGACGCGCTCTCCCGGCTCCAGGCGACGCGCGACGAACTGCGGCGCCAGGCGAGCGAGCCGCTCGAGCCGGCCGAGCACGAGCACAATGTCGCGGCGCTTGAGGCAGAGCGGAACCGGCTGCTGGAGCAACTCTCCGCGGCGCGCGCGGACCTCGAGCAGGCGAAGCGCGCCTTGCAACAAGCCGAGGAGCGCCGCACGGTAGCCACGGAACGCTTGGCTGCCGCCGAGGCGGAACTGGAGGAGGCGAAAGTGGCCGACTCGCCCGCCGCGCGCTTGCAGACGATCGAGGCGGAGCGACAGTCTCTGCGAGAGGAACTGGTGCGGGTGGAGGCAGGCGTATCCGAGTCGGCACGAGCCTATGAGCTGGCCGAAACCGCGCTGCAGGCAGCCCTGAAGGAGCGCCATGCCGTCCAGACCGAGGCGCACGAAGAGTCTCGCCGCGCCAACGAGTTGCGAGAGCAGGCACGCGCCCTCGAAGACGCCGCCTATCAGGACGACATTCAACGTGCGCGCCACGAAACGAAGCGAGCGGGAACGCTCGCGAGGCTGCTGGAGGAGTATGGAGTAGACGAAGCCGACGCCGAGAGGCAAGCGCACATCGTCTCGGTCCCTGAGGACGCGGAGAAGCTCACCCGCACGCTGCGACGAGAGATACGCGCGCTCGGAGACGTCAACGTCGGCGCCATCGAGGCGTGGGAGGCGCTGTCGGAGCGATACGATGTGCTCGCTCGTGAGCGTGAGGACGTCCTGGCGAGCAAGTCCGAACTGGATGAGTCGGTCGCTGAACTTGACCGCCTCACGCGAGGGGCGTTTCGAGAGACGTTCGACAAGGTGCGCGATGCCTTCGCCGAGACGTTTACGCGACTGTTCGGCGGAGGAGAGGCGAGCCTGCTCCTCACAGACGAGAACAACCTACTTGAATCAGGCGTGGACATGGAGGTGGTCGTGCCGGGCAAGAAGCGGCAGAGGCTGGAACTGCTGTCGGGAGGCGAGCGGGCGCTCACGGCTTGCGCCTTCCTGTTCGCCTTGTTGAAGGTGAAGCCGAGTCCGCTGGTGGTACTGGACGAGTTGGACGCCCCGCTGGACGGGCGAAACGTCGAGCGATACGTCGAACTGATTCGCGACTACACGAAGACGACGCAGTTCCTTGTCATCACCCACAACGTAACGACGATCGCCGCCGCGCCCGTATGGTTCGGCGTCACGATGCAAGACGGCGTTACGGCTGTGCTCCCCTACAAGCCGAAGAACGAACTCATCGCCAGCCTCAACTGACGATACCGAACGGCTCCATCGTCTTCCACTTCCCGCGCGTGAAGTCCGGCACCTCCACCGACTGGCTCCGCCGCGCGACCGACCACTCGGATAAGGGCGCAATGACGGACCAAACCGCAGCGTCGTAGACGTCTTGATCCATCGGCAGCCCGTTCCGCAGGCAGTACACGATGCGCCAGAGCATCACGAAGTCCATTCCGCCGTGCCCGCCCACGCGCTTCGCCTCCTCGCCGATGCGCGTCCAAAGTGGGTGCTCGTATTGCTCGAACCACTTGGCGAGCGCGTCGCCCTGCTCCCAGGAGTGGGTGTTGGGGCTGATGCCTTCGACGACCACGCGGTTCGGGAAGCCCGCCCATACGCCTCTCGTGCCCTGAATGAGGTTCAGCCGTGTGTAGGGTCGCGGCGTGGTCGTGTCCCACTGGATCAGGATCGTTCGCCCTTGCACCGTCTTCACCAGGCTCGAGTTGATGTCGCCGCAGACATACTTCTCGCGATTCCGGATGTGCGAGGGAGGGAAGTGCTCCTTTGCGTACAGCGCGCGCCCCAACGCCGGCGAACTCATCGAGACCAGGTAGTCCATTCGGTCCCCGCGATTGATGTTCATGTATTGGCAGATCGGGCCCAGGCCGTGCGTCGGATACAGATTGCCGTTGCGCTTGGTGTGTTGCACCGTGCGCCAGGAGCCGGTGCCTCGGCCGATGTCGTTCATCTGCGAGCGCAGGTCGTGAATGTACGCCGCCTCGCCGTGAAGCAGTTCTCCCAGCACGCCCTGGCGGCAAAGGTTCAGCACAAGCAGTTCCTCGCGGCCGTAGCACACGTTCTCCATCATCATGCAGTGCCTCTGGGTTTGCTCGGCGGTCTCCACCAGTTCCCAGCAGCCCTCGACGGTTGTCGCCGCGGGCACTTCGACGAAGGCGTGCTTGCCGCTGAGCATCGTGTCTACCGACATCTGCACGTGCCAATCCCACGGCGTCGAGATGACGACGATGTCAATGTCGTCGCGGTTCAGCATCCTGTGGTAGTCGTAGTCGCCCTGGGTGTAGAGGTCGGGTCGCGGCCGCCCGGCGCGCTCGCACCGGTCAGCAGCCGCCTTGGCGGCCGGCTCGAAGGTGTCGCAAATCGCTTTGACCTCAACGCCCTCGAGCAGCAGGAACTGCTCGACGTGGCCCGCCCCGCGCGCTCCAACGCCCACGAAGCCGACCCGAACAACGTCGAGGGCCGGCACACGAAGGCCCGCCGCGGACCGTTCCTGCTCCGCCGGTACGGGGTCTTGCCCCTCCGCCAGCCGCACACCTGAGAGCGCGATCCCCGCCGCGCCAGTTGCCTTCAGAAAGTCCCGTCGCGTGAACTCCTTCTCCATGCCGCCGAGTCTACCGGCGCTCGGCCCGTCAGGTCACCCGGGTGGGTTGTTGCGCCAGTACTCGATGAGCTCCTGCTCGCGGTCGATGCGGCCATTCACCATCCTCGGCTTTAGGTCGTCGCGACCAGCCCAAGAAGCGAACTTGCTGAGGAGTGCGAAGCGGAAATTTGTGTCCTCAATGTCCAATTGCCGAACGAGGGCGAGGATGTGCTCGCGGTCGGGTCGGTCCGTCATTTTGAGCGTGAGGTAGTACTTGAAGATAGGGTTCCGAAGGTCCACGATGAGATCCACCAATTCGTTGGCTGTGGGACCTCCGGCACGAGAGCCTTCAAAGCCGGCGGTGAGAAAGACAGCGTCCCCTCGCTGCACGCCCGCCCGATCCGCCTCGACGATCGCCTCCAGAAGCAGGTGCGAGACGCCGGGTAGCTCCCATACCGCCAGTACGCTTGCGGCGCGGACCCTCCCGTAGGGGCTCAGCGTCGGCAGCGCCTGCCGAACAATCGGCGCTGCCCTGGTCGACAGGATGGCGCTCAATGTGTCGGCCCATTCTTGGGTGCGCCCGCCTGCCGTGGCAGGCTTGCAGACCGCCAGAAACGCCGTAATCCTCCTGGCTCCTGCGTCGGACGCCCCTCTCAACGCCTTGGCTGCGTTGACGATAACCGTTTCGACGACGCTGCCGCACACTTCGATGGTGGTCTCGCGCGTCGGCAGCAGAATCCCGCCACCCACTTCGACGTCGGATTGGGCTGCCGTCCACCATCGCCGCGCATTCTGGTCATCGGGATCACGTGACAGGTTCGGGATCATGACCCGCCCTTCGGCTTGCATCAATCCAACGAAGAGGTAGTTGCTGTCTTCGAGCGACCTCGCTGGGGGCAGAAACGGATTGGCGTCGTGGGGGAACTCCGTGTGGAGGAACAGGCTCTTGATGGTCCGACCTGCGCGGCCAATGCCTACGCTGATGACTTCGAAAGTATCAACGCCGGTGATTGCATTCGGCATCTGCTGATCTCCGTTGAGGTCCCTGTAGGCGCGGCGTGTGCCGTACTGCCTCTCGACCGGCCGCACGATCGCTACCAGGTTCATGGTATTGAGGGCGCTGGCGAGCACGCGCTGGTCGCCGGGATAGAACCATTCCATCGCGCTGTTGGTCGGGTTAGGCAGCGCCTGCTGGGTGAACGCTATGGCGAGAATGAGTGCTGTCATCGTTCGTTGAGTCTCCTGTAAGACCGTTCAGGTCACCCCGGGTGGGTTGTTGCGCCAGTACTCGATGAGCTCCTGCTCGCGGTCAATGCGGCCATTCACCATCCTCGGCTTTAGGTCGTCGCGACCAGCCCAACGAGAGAAGTTCAACAGAATGTTGAATCGAAGGCCGGTGTGAGGCACATCAAGCATGCGCACGAGTTTCGCCACCCGGTCGGTGCTCGGCCTCTCGCTCATTCTCAGCACAAGGAATGCCCTGAAGGTCGGGTTCCGCAGGCGATCGGCGAGGTCACCGAGCCAGTCACTGCTGGGCCTGGGCGAGAGCTTGCTGAAATAAGTCGTAGCAATGATCTGTTCATCGGAAGCTGATTTGAAGGAGACCTCCTGGACGTCCGCGGCGAGAAGGGAGGTGGCTAGCATTTCGGTGGCCGAAGCGTGCCCCCATCTGACGAGGAGAAGAGAGGCGCGGACCTTCGCATACGGCGACAGCGTCGGGAATGCCGCGACGACCTCGGGCGCACAGAGTTCGCGCAACGTCGCTTCCAGTTGTTCTCGGCGCTGCAGGTCAGGACCCGTGCTCAAGTTGGCAAAGAAGTCGGTGATGCGGCGGGTGTCGATGTCCGATGCCGATGCGAGTGCCTGGGCCGCGCTGATTAGGATGACCTCGGCTGCGCCTTCGCCCTGTGCAACAGTAGTCCTGTGCGTGGGAAGTAGCAGAGCCCCTCCAACCTCTTCCGGCGACTGGGCGGCGGTCGCCCGCATCTTTGGGTTCGCAGTTGGGTCTCGAGCAAGATCGGGGATCACAACCTTGCCACTCCTTTGCGACGCCCCGGCGAACAGGTAGTTCGAGCTGGACAGCTCGAGGATCGGGGCTGGGTTTAAGGGTCCGCGCAGTTCTCCGTGCAGAAACAGGCTCTTGAGGGTTTCTCCGGCGCGGCCTACTCCGAGGCTGAGAACGCGCAATGTGTCCACACCGGTAGTGACAGAAGGATACTCTGTCCCGCTGATCAGGTCAACATAGCCGCGCCGGGTACCGTATTGTCTGCTAACGGGTCGCACAATCGCCACCACATCCATCGACTCCAAAGCACGCACGTTCACGTGCCCGTCACCCGGGTAGAACCATTCTGAACCCATGTTCAATGGGGCAGGAGCAACTTGTTGGACAAGGGCTAACAGAAAACATATCATTTGTAGTTTCTCCTCATCGAGTGCGCCAATGTGTCGTCCAGTCGTACCAAAGTGACATCGACCATGTTCCAACGTTGAGGCCTCCAGCCGTACACGAATCGGTGCCCGCCCAGTACACGTGTAGAAGCGGTACCTCTGCGGTGCCGTATCGTGGAGGATCGGGTGGAACGCGAAAGTAGAAGTGCCAGTCGGGGTCGCCAACGCCCGAGAAGGCTCCCAACAGGTCAACAAAACTCCCAACGTCAACGTTGCCGCCGATGCCTCCCTTCGTCGTCCACACAAAGTGCTCTGATCCGGAGCAGTTCGTGTGGAAGTCCTCCGGTACTTGAGTGATGAACCTCTCTTGAACCCGCACCCTGGGCATGCCGGAGCCCAGGTTGTCTACCAGGAAGACCGTCCAGTCCTCTCTACATCCCCAGGGTGGATTTGGGTTGTAGTCGGGCACCAGAGGGTCGTAAGGCTGTCCCAAGTAAATGACTAGTCGTTCAACGCCGCCGCGGGAAGTGCCTACGGGTGCGTGAGCGGTAAAGCGATACCAGTTGGGGGTCGGGCCCGGCATGTTTGGTGGCGGGGACTCGTCGCTGTTATCCCAGTACTCGTACACGGTTCCGCTCCATTCCATCTTGTATTTGACGCGCGGTGTGATCTCTCCGTATCCCGAGCCGGACAGGGCGCCTATCTTCACCGACGTTGAGTTGGACAATGATGTGCCGTTGAACCAGAGAACGCGAACGAGCGGTGCCGGCGTGATCTGCCACTCATACCAAACCGTGAGTGGTTGACCGAATCGCACGGAGACGATTCCCTTCTGACAACTCTGCGCGCCCTCAGGAGGCGGCTCGGCGGGGTCGTAGCCGAAGTATTGGAGGTACCAAGGGTTGTCTTCTTGGTAGAAGTCATGCTCTGGAGGACCCCACTCGCCATCGTAAACCGACAGTTCCAGCGGCCCTCCGATCGCTGCACACGCCTGCTCCAGGGGATACGACTGGTCGGGGAAGCCGGGCCTATGCACGATTACCGTGCATCTCACGGTAAAGATGCCGGGAAAGAGCCCGTACGCGGTTACCTCGGCGGTGTTGCCCGGGGGTTGAACAATCAGCTGTCCTTGCGAGGGCGGGGGAGGCTGGGGCGGCTGAGTCAGGTCAATCACCGGAGACCATATGTACTCAAGGGTCGCATCCGGCGCCACGTTCTGTGCGGTAACCGTGCAGGTGAACTGCGCAGCCTGAATCCCCCTCTCGCCCGTGACCGGGTCGTAGAGGTTCTCCCAGTACCGAATTCGACCGACCTCAGGGCCGACCGTGATCCCGAACGTCGGCCCGCCTTGCGCGGACAGCCGGGCTGCGCTGCCAATGCATACGGCGAGAACGAGGGCGTGCTGACACCAGCCACGCCGAAAAGCAAAGCGTCTCTTCATTCCACTGCCATCTCCGTCATATGCTCTTCTACCCTCTCCCCATCCGCCGTGTCAAGCCCCGGCCGCCAAAGAACTCTCCCGTACGTATTGCGGGGCGCGCAGTTCTGCGGTGTAGCCGCAGGCTGGAACATGGAACAGGATATGCCGAGATGCGGACGACGGAAGCCAACGCCCCCGTTCCACGAGCGATCGTGCTCTACGCTGCTCTGGGCCTTGCGGACTTCGGCTTTACCCTCGCGGCGTTGAACGCAGGCGGCAGGGAACTGAACCCCCTTCTCGCGTGGGCGCTGAGCGTCGGCCTGTTCGAGTACCTCAAGTTGGCGCTGACGTTGCTGGTCTGCGCGGCGATGCTGTTCCTGTGGCCGCGCTCCGCTTTCGCCCGGCGAGCGACGATTGCCGCGAACGTCCTCATGGGAGTGCTCCTGGCGTACCATGTCTCGCTTTGGGCGAGGGCGATGCACCTGTTCGAGTAGTGGCGCCCCCGGCAGGACTCGAACCTGCGACACCGAACTTAGGAGGTTCGTGCTCTATCCCCTGAGCTACGGGGGCGGGGCGGCGATAGAATACCTCAGCACATGCGCCGGTCGCTCAGCACGTCGTCTACGGCGGGGCCGACGTCGCGCAGGTGGTGCTCGAGGCTAAACACCTCCTCGATCTCCCGCGGCGACAGCAGCGACAGAACGTCGGGGTCTTCGCTCACGCAAGCATGATAGTCTTCCCCTTCCCACGCGCGCGCGGCGTTGCGCTGCGCGATCTTGTAGGCCTCTTCGCGCGAGCAGCCCTTTCCGATGAGCGCGATCATCAGATGCTCGCTGTACACCAGGTCGCCCATCAGTTCCAGGTTCGCGCGCATGCGATCCGCTCGAATCTCAAGGCCGGCGAGCACCCTCGTCATCCTGTTCAGCATGAAGTCAATCAGGTGGAATGAGTCGGGCAGGACGATTCGCTCGACGCTCGAGTTCGTCAGGTCGCGCTCGTGCCACGTGGCGATGCTCTCCATCATCGCCGTCGCGTTGCCTCGAAGCACCCTCGCAAGGCCGCAGACGGTCTCGCTGTGCCACGGATTGCGCTTGTGCGGCATCGCGCTGCTGCCGGTTTGACCGGCGGCGAACTCCTCCTGCACCTCGAGGATCTCCGTGCGCTGCAAGTTGCGCAGTTCGGTCGCGATCCGCTCGAGCGTCGCTCCGAGCGTGGCGACGACGTTGAGCACGTTGGCGTGGCGGTCTCTCGCAACGATCTGCGTTGAGATAGGGTCGGGGCGCAGACCGAGGATGCGGCAAGCCTCCGCCTCGATCTCCCGTCCGAGGACGCCGCGCACCCCTACCGGCCCGCTCACTTTTCCAACCGAGACCTCGCGTTTGGACCGGCTCAGCCTGCGTCTTGCCCTTCGCAATTCGGTCAGCCACGACGCCGCTTTGTAACCGAACGTGATCGGCTCGGCGTGGATGCCGTGCGTGCGTCCGATCATCGGCGTGTCTCTGTGCTCCAGCGCCAGGCTCCTCACCTGCTTCTGTAGCGCAAGCAGGGAGCGGAGGGTCTGGGTCAACGACTCGCGCATCATCAGCGCGAGGCTCGTGTCAATCACGTCGTAGGACGTAACGCCGTAGTGGAAGTGCCGCGCGGGCGGGCCGACGTTCTCCGCCACGTTGCGAACGAACGCCATCAGGTCGTGGCGCGTTTCCTTCTCCAGTTCCGCCATTCGATCGAGGTCAAACGCGGCCTTGGCGCGGATGGCGTCGGTCGTTCCCGCGGGGATCGCGCCATGCCTCTCGGCTGCTTCGCAGATGGCGAGTTCGACGCGAAGCCAGGTCTCGGTGCGTGCCTGGTCGCTCCAGATTCGGTTCATGGCCTCCGTGGAGTAGCGGGCGATCATCGCATGGAGCGTACCCGCTGTGCTGCCGCCTTCGACCAGGAATGCGTGGCCGCCACCGGCAGTGTCTATTAGGGAATCAGCACGAATTGAACGAAGTCCAACGTGGCCACCCAAGCTGCCTCCGATACGCCGCGGTTGTGAAAACCAACTCGCAGGTCCATTCTGCCAGAGTTAGGATCTATATACTCTTCCACATCGGCAGTGACGGCGACTTCCAGGTAGCGGTCGGATGTCGCAGCATCAATCTCGGCGATCTGTACCCAAGCGCCAAGGGTGTAGTTGAAAAGCTCAAGGCGCTGCCTCACAGGCGACGCCGACGCGGCGGCCTCCAGGCGCACAATCAACTCGGACCCAGTGCGGGCCTGCGCAACGGAGGACACGACAACCTCGGCGGATGCAACTGCTACTTCGTTATACGGCAAAGCGAGGATAGATATTCTGCTGTCGTCGGATCGCAGCAGCTGCTCGAGGCCGCCCCCGACGAGGAGGCCGCGGGTGATGGCGAAGTCTGTTGGCGCGAGGACCTCCGGCTCCAGGATCTTGGCGATGGCGAGGTGCTCGATGCGATTGCGAGTGACCAGTCCACCAGCATAAACGACTCCGTCCGGCGCACGCGCAATGCTTGTAGCTATACCCTTCGTGTAAGAATCGGTTCCCCTTTGGAGCAGCCATTCAAGAGCTCCGGTCCGGTCAAACTTTGCGACCGACAATCCAGGCATGGAAGCGACCGTTGTAGTCCCTGTGACCCAAGTGTTCCCTTCATCATCAATGGTAAGTGCAGTGCTCTCCCCGTTGCCGTGCAGGGGGCCCGACACGATCGAAAGCCACTCGAGAGTTCCGCCAGGGCGGAGGCGTCCAGCCATCATGCGGCGTGCGTTGTTCTCAACGACGTATCTGCCGGTGAAGTGGACGTAGCCCCCCTCGGTTACGACGAAATCAGCCACATAATCCATATCGCCACCAGAGCCGTCATGCCACCAGTCCCACAGAAGTGCGCCCTCTTGGTCGTATGCCTGAATCACCAGCGCTCCCGAGTGGTGTTCTTGTCGCCTGCCATGTCCACCGGCGATGACCCTTCCCGTGGCGTCATCCGTCGCCACACGAAAGAACCTGTTGTCACCCGGATTCTCAGTGTTATAGTACCGCTCCCACAGAAGCACCCCGGTCGGATCGAACGCCAACAGTGCCGCACTGTCGTATCCAAACTGCATGCGGGCGAATCCCGACACATACACGTTGTTGTTGTCGCCCACAGCGAGATCGGTGGCGGCTGCGAGAAGCCCGCTTGGGGGAACCACCGTGGTCCACCAGTGGATGTCGCCTTCACCTGTGAGAACTCCCGCGCCGAAGGCGGACGAACCCGGCACCCACTGCACCGTCGCAGTAACGGCCACCATGCCGTTGCTTGTCCATGCGAGTGCACTGGGTGCGACGGTTCTCGCGAGGGCGGGCAGCTCCTTCCTCCAGAGACGCGTTCCTGTTGAACTATACTTGTGTACTGTTCCAATTGATGTTATATCTCGATTGGAGAAGTCTTCTCTTACGAGAACATAGACATTGCTCTGGGCGTCTACAAGAACGTCCCGCGCCTCGTCATCAAGCTGAAGTGGACCGTCATAGACTTCCGACCAAAGAAGCTTGCCCGAAGGGTCATACTTGGCGACGACCATGTCCACGGTCTTGCCTTGGTCGGCGGTCCCGACGAATACGATTCCTCCATCTGGGCTGACCGCTACCGCCGCTACATCGGCATCGTCCCCCTCGCCGGACGGGAAGACCCAAAGCTGCGCCCCTCCAGACGACGGAACCAGTGCTCCCGCCAAAGAGAACAGCAGAATCAATGTTGCTGACTTCATAAGTCGATTCTACCTGCGTCGTCGTCGACTGCATCGAGGCGGCTATTCGGGCTGCATACCTCAGTAGAAGCAAGCCCCCGAGGCGGCTCGGCCTGCGGGGGCTAAGGACGGGGCGGGATTGGCGCTACTTCTTTGAACAGCAGGGCGCGCCAGGCGTCATCGAGAACAGGTCCGGTGTTCGCGGGGCGAGCCCGATACCCACTTGGAAGCCGCCCGGAGCCGAGCCGCGCGTAACCTCGACGCTGACGACCCCGGATTCATCCAGCGGCACGCGCTGGGGGCCGCTCGCGCCGCCCGAGTTCGCGTAGTTCAGCACCACATCGAACGACCCCGGCTCGCCCATTCCCTCCAGCGAGAGGATGGCAAGAATCTCGCGGCAATCAATGGTCAACGTCGCCGCGCTGCCGGGAGGGCCGTCCGCAGGCTGAAGCGAGGACTGCATCTGGGGACGCACGACTTCGAGCGTGGGACCGATCGCGATCGTTTGGCCTTCGCCGTCCAGCACGACCACGTTCGGCCGAGTTAGGTTGGACACGTCGGGCACATGGAAGTACGCTCGCTTGATGATGTCGCCCTCGCGCACCTCGATCAACGTGTTGCCCATTGCGCGCTCCGTGCCCTCGGCGAACCCGAACCGACTGCCTGCCGGAAACTCGCCGACAGCCTGCATGACGCCGCTCGCGGAGCCGAGAGCGTGGATTGTGCCGAGCGGCACTCCGCCGGTCAGAACCTGCCGGAGCATGTCGTTCGTCCGCGGGGCAACCGGGTCGTAAACCACCCTCGGCGTTTCCGGTGCGACTGCGGGTGGGGCAACCGGCAGTTCATCCTTCGGGCTAAGCTCGATGGTGGACGGCTGCTGACCTCCCGTCTGCGCAACCGGTGGGATGGGCTTGATGGCGTTCACCTGCACCCTCTCCGATGAGCCGGTTCGGTCAATCACGATGCCGTAGAGTGCCGCGCCCGCTGCCGTTGTGAGGACGACGGGCGTGATCGGGTCCTTCGTCTCGATCGCCTTTGTCTCGCCGGGCTTGATCTCCACGGTGAAGTTCGCATAGCCGCAGATGAGCGGCATTTCGAACGGGTTGTTCACATACACCTGCTCCTGGGATCCGGGAGTAACCGTGAACTTTTGGGTTCCCTCGGGAACGATGTTTTGGCGACCTTGAGGCGTTATTGTTCCTCCAGAGGGGGGTGTGGTTGTTCCGCCTCCAGGGGGCGTGGTGGTGTTGCCGCCGCCGGGCGTGATGACCGACTTACGGCATTGGCAATCGGCGGTCTTCTTCGACGCGATCGGCTCGTCGCTCGGAATGTGGTACGTTCCGATCTGTTCGTCCGAGATGCCGCCGACGAATCGCGCCGTGCCGGTCGCTTTCAAGCCGCCGCTGGGCAGGATGCCTGTAGGCCCACCGCCGATAACCCAGCTCTCCGCATAGTAGTCCTGCTCGAGGACCTGGCACAGCAGGCGCAGCTCGTACTCCCTCGTGCCGTAGTACCGAATCTCGCTCGTGCATGGGTCGGAGTTGAAGTGCCCGAGCGAGACCTTGTTCGAACCACCCACCGAGCTACTGATGGTGGCGGAGATGGTTTGCTCCCAGGACGCCTTGGTCGTTGTCGTCCGCTCGTGGGTGCCTTCCACCTTGGCGCTGAAGGGGCCGTATTCGATTCCGGCTTCCGCGACGATTCTGTTCATCACCGTCACGGCGCGCTCGACCGCCTGCTTCACCGACGTCGAGGCGGAGGAGCTTGAGGACGAAGTGATCTCAACGTCGTGCGACTTCACTTCGCACGCCTCCGCGCAGGTGCCGATGCTGCACTCGCCTGGATGAATGTGCGCACCTGCTTTCGTGCAAGGGTTCTTGCACGTCGTCGAGGTCGTGATGCGGCTGTTTCCGGTCGGGCGGACGTACACGATCCACTTGAGCCAGCGCAACGTGGCGCGCTGGCCGCCGGGAACGGAGGAGTCGGGGGTGACCGACTTCACCTTAGAGAACTGGTCGTCGAGCAGGGTGTGCCCGCTGCCCTGGGGGATGCCGTCGCGGGGAACCTGCGGGGGCGAACTGCCTTGGAACGCCACCACAGCGGTGGCGAAAACTGCCAGCATGGTCATTCGTTTTTCCTCCTCGAGCCTGCGCGTTTGCGAAGGTTCGCCTGTGTGACTTTCCACATTCAGAAAATGTTCCGCTCGGGGCGAAGACCGACTCCGCGTGTATAATCCGGCGGTGGCACCCGAACAGGCTGCACCAGAGGAGGCCTCGGTCGGGAGGTTATGGGGTCTGATTCGCGGCCGCCTCTCGCGCGAGGAGCGGCGCGAGGTGTACCAAGAGATTCGGGACGGCTCGACGCCCTCCATCCGCTTCTACACCCTCATCATCCTGTCTACGATCATCGCCGCCTACGGCCTGCTCTCGAACAGCACGGCTGTCGTCATCGGTGCGATGCTTGTTGCGCCCCTCATGGGGCCGATCTTCGGGTTGGCTCTCGCCCTCATCTCGGGCAACCTGCCGCTGCTCAAGCGGGCGCTGTTTTCAACCCTGTTCGGCGTTCTGCTGACCGTCGGGGTGTCGTTCGTCATCGGCCTCGTGCCGCTGAACTTGGAGCCGCAGTCCGAGATGCTGAGCCGCACTGCGCCGACGCTATATGACCTCATCATCGCTGTCGCTTCAGGGCTTGCCGGGGCGTACGCCGTAGCAAACCCAAAGGTTGCTGCTGCGCTTCCGGGCGTTGCGGTGTCGGTCGCGCTCGCCCCTCCCTTGGCGGCTTGCGGACTATTCCTCGCGGACGGCTCGCTGCACCTGGGCGGAGGGGCGTTTCTGCTGTTCCTCACGAACCTGTTCGGAATCCAACTTGCGGCATGCGGAGTGTTTCTGCTGTATGACTTAGGCGCCGAGCGCGAGATGCGCGACGTCGGCCTGCTGCGGTTCGTGCTTCGCTTTGCGCCCTCCATGGCTGTGCTCGGGTTCATGACGTGGTACCTCACCGTGACGTTGGTTCGCATCAGCCAAGCGTCGCACCTTCGCTCCTCGATCGTTTCCGCCCTTGAAGAGGAGTTTGCGCGGCGCTCCGGCAGCCGACTCGACGAGATCCTCACGGTAACCCAAAGGGCTGGCCGATGGGAGGTGGTCGTCTCGGCCCTTACGCCCCGGCCATTCGAG
>JBFMFD010000016.1:0-24721 GCA_040752255.1 Armatimonadota bacterium | reverse complement strand
GCCCGCGTACACCCAAGCGTACTTCCCGTGTACCCTAAGGGCGAAAGAATCGGCGCCCGACCGCCGGGGAAGGACCGCGGGCATGCGCCGGAGGAGGAATCAAACAGATGGGAATCACGATTGGCGATGTCTTGGCAGTTGTGGCAACGGTGCTCGGAGCAGCCGTGTCCGCTTGGGCGCTCACGATCTGCGCCGCGTTGCTCTTCACCCGAAGGACCGACGCCGCGCACGCCGCACTTCGGCAGTCCTGGGCGAAGTGCTTCGTCGTCGGCTTGTTCGCAACGTTCGCGCTGCTGTTCGTATCGACTGTGCTCGCGTCGTTGGCCCTGCCGGTGGCGAAGTTGGCGGGGCTGTTCGGCTTTGCGGCGACGCTCGCGCTCGCCGCGGTCGGGTCGGCCGGCTTCGCGCGGCTGGTTGCCAACCGCATCATGCGGCACGATCCCGAGGTCTCCGCGTATTCCGCGCTTACGCGCAGCGCGGGGCTGCTCGTGGCTGCGGCTGCGTTTCCGGTGCTGGGCTTCTTCGTCATCACGCCGCTGCTGATCGTTCTCTCGGTAGGAGCGGGGACCATCGCGCTTGTTACACGTGCTCAGACCGAAACCGCCGCCGAGATGCGAGGAGCGTAAGCGATGAACCGACGCGAGCTGCTGCAAGCCGCGCTTGTCGGCGCGGGCGCGTCTCTCCTCAGCGGTTGCGGCTCGGGGCTGCGCTCGCTCGTCGGCAGCAAGAGCCTCGGCGTGGCGGAGCTGCCGCCCCACCCGGAACCGCTGACGCGGACGCTGAACCGCGTTGCCTTCGGATTCAACCTTCGCGCCGCAGAAGAAGTGCGCAACGAGGGAAGGGAGCGCTGGATCGGGCGGCAACTTCAAGCCGACGAGGAGGAGGACCCCTGGCTCGCGTTGCAGCTGCAGCGCCTCGACGTGTTCAACCTCGCGCCTGCAGAGCTGCGCGACCTGCCGGAAGGTGAGGTCGTTACCCAACTGCAACAGGCGGCGGTGTTGCGCTCGGTCTACGGGAGGAATCAACTGCTCGAACGCATGGTCGAGTTCTGGAGCGACCACTTCAACATCTACGCTCGGAAGCAGTTTGCCGCCTGGCGGAAGCCACTCGACGAGGTAAGCGTCATTCGCAAGCACGCGCTGGGCAAGTTCCCTGACCTGCTGTTCCATTCGGCGAAGAGTCCCGCGATGCTTGAGTACCTGGACAACGACGCCAACCTGAAGGGAAAGCCGAACGAGAACTACGCACGCGAACTGATGGAGCTGCACACCCTCGGCGTGAACGGCGGATACACGCAGCAGGACGTGCAAGAGGTCGCCCGATGCTTCACCGGATGGACGATCGAGAACCGCTTCGGTCGCCAACGAGGAACGTTTCGCTTCGACCCGTCGCAGCACGACTTCGGTGAGAAAACGGTTCTTGGTCATCGCATACCCGCGGGCGGCGGCATCGAGGACGGAGAGCGCGTTCTTCAGATTCTCGCCGGCCATCCGAACACCGCGCGATTCATCGCCGGCAAACTGGTTGACCGCTTCTTAGGGGGCGGACACGGCGAGTGGCGCGACCGGCTTGCCGAACTGTATTCGCAAACCGGGGGCGACATCAAGGCGATGCTGCGTCCGCTCCTGCTGTCGGGGGCGCTCCTCGATGCACCGCCGATTCCGAGGAGGCCGTTCGACTTCGTGGTGGCGTCGCTGCGAGCGCTCAACGCGACGACGGACGGGCGGGGCGTTCTGCGCTATCTTGTTGATATGGGGCAGCCATCCTACGAGTGGCCGATGCCGGACGGCTACCCCATGGCGCCCGAGGCGTGGACCGGCTCGCTCCTGGGAAGGTGGAACTTCGCGCTCGACCTGGTGAGCGGAGCGGTTCCCGGCACAAGCGTGCCCACGCTGGAGGGGGCGGGGCCTGTCGAAGCGACTCTCGGACGCCGCGCGGGCGACGACCCTCTCAGTGCGCTGCTTCGCCGCGACCTTCGGCGAGATGAGGCGCTCGCGCTCTGCCTCTGCAGCCCTGAGTTCCAATGGAGATAAGACAATGGAATACTGCTGCGACGGTTACAGAATGCTCTCTCGGCGGTCGCTCTTAGCCGGGGCGCTCGGACTGGCTGCGGGGAGCGCGCTCTCGCAGATCAGTCTGCGGCAGCGGAGCGACCCTGATGCGCCGGTGTTGGTTGTGCTCTTCTTGCGGGGCGGCTGCGACGGGCTGAACACGGTCGTGCCGTTCGGCGAAGACGAGTATCACCGCTTGCGGCCTTCCTTAGCGTTGCGCAAACGCGACGTGCTCGACTTGGACGGCTTCTTCGGTTTGCACCCTTCGCTTGCTCCACTGTTGCGACACTTCCGCGAGGGAAGGCTGGCGGTGGTGCACGCCGTGGGCTCGCAAGACCGCACCCGCTCGCACTTCGAGGCGATGAGCGCAATGGAGCGCGGCGTGGCGGCAGCAAGCGAGCATGCTTCGAGCGGCTGGGTTGCGAGGTACTTGAACGAACGAGCGACCGGCCCATCCCCGCTTCGCTCGATCGCGTTCTCAAACGTTCTGCCCGACTCGATGCGCGGCGGCACCAGTGGAATCGCGCTTGAAAACCTGAAGCAATACCGCTTGCGCGGCGACGGCGCGCAGGCGAGGCGTCTCCGCCGTTCGCTTACCGCGCTGTACTCCTCCGGCGGAGACGTTCTTACCCAAGCCGGTCGAGCCACGCTTGAAGCGCTCGACCTTGTTGAGAATCTGCCTGCCGCTCCATCTGCGTCCGAGCCGTATCCTGAGTCGGACCTCGGGCTGGCATTCGCCCAGACGGCGCAGCTCATCCACGCGGGCGTCGGCCTGGAGGTCGCTTGCCTTGAAAAGGGCGGCTGGGACACGCACGTTGCGCAAGGCGCGACGACCGGCTGGCACGCCTTACTACTCGATGACTTGGCGCGCTCTCTGTCGGCGTTCGCCGCCGACGTGGCTGAGCACTTGAGCCGCGTCACCGTCGTCGTGATGACCGAGTTCGGCCGGCGCGCATACGAGAACGCCGGGCTGGGAACGGACCACGGGCGCGCGAGCGTGATGTTCTTGCTCGGTGAGGGCGTCGTAGGCGGGAAGGTGCACGGCGATTGGCCCGGCCTCGCACCGGAGCGCCTCGAGGAGCCGGGCGACCTTCGAGTTACGACAGACTACCGCTCGGTTCTGGCAGAGGTGCTTCGGCGAAGGATGGCGCTGCAAAAAGTTGATGGTGTTCTGCCGGGGGTTTCGGGCGAGGGCATCGGAACCGTGGCATGATGTGGCCACATCGGGAATACTAGGCGCAACGTGGGGAAGCGCTACCTTCCAATCCTGTACGCTCTTCCGGCGCTGGGGTTCGCCATTTGCCTCGCCAACCCCGATTGGTGGATGCCGTTTGGCGGGCAGCAGCAGGTGGGCTATCGCGAAACGGCTCGCAAAGTTAGCCCCGATGGTCGGCTGGTCGCGTGGGTAGGAAGTGAGCTGTGGGGAATGGGCGACTCCGCCACGGTCGTCGCGTTGTTTCCCGTTGGTGTAGAGGTCGAAGAAGATGCGATCCGCGAGGGCGTCGTCTTCAGGTCAGCGCATAGCTCGGCGGTGCTGTCGCTGGCGTGGCTGGACGGGCGGACGCTGCATGCAACAACGCTCCAGTCGGAGATTCTGTATCGCCGATCCAACGCGTTCGTTTCGCTCGACGGCGAGCGCGCCCGCGTGAGAGTTCTGTTCAATGACGAGGGGGCTTCGCAACGTGCAGACTAAGGTCGTGCGATGGTTCGTCGTTGATTACTACGACGGGCCGCTCGAGGCGCTCGGGGCCACCGCAGACGGGCAGCACTTTGCCGCGTTTAGGCCGGGAAGCGATCACAGCTTTCAGTTCTACATCGCCATGCCCCTCTCCACGGAGCAGTACATCATATATGTGCAATCTCTCCGGGGGGACGTTACTGCTTCTCCGTCGTGCTGGCCAGGTTACACGGATCAATCGATCAGCGAGGAACTGGAGCGCCAAGCCTACGAAGCCACCGATCTGCTCATGTGCCGCCACTTGTGGTTTGGTGCCTCGGCTGAGGGACCGTGCCGGCTGCGCGCGAGTGAGCTATCGCTTGCGCGTGAGCTACTTCACCTTAGGCCAATGGCACCTAGCGATGCCCTTGCTGCTTTGTGGCGCGCCGCCAGACAGCGATGCGGCGAGGCACCTCGGCGCATCGTGTTGCCCCGGTTCGCCGTGCGTCGTTGGTTCGATTTCTTTGCGACGCGCGAGGAGATGATCGCGCCGCTAAAGACGTTGATGCGTACTTGGGATGGGCGGTTGTTGGCGGTCCGGAGGCCGTCCGAGATGAGCGCGCTGTCGTCAGACGTCGGACAGTCCATACTCGACCCGGCTGTGAGTCGGGTGGTGATGAGACTGGCTGACTCGGCCGCGATCGCTCGTCTCCGGGCGAGCCTTCTGAGGAAGGAGAGGGACCCGCCGCCGCGTTTCCCCTCGGGCGACCCGTTTGCGTTGACCTTGTGGTTACCCGCGGTGGGGGGGGAGGCGTCCGACAGGCTGATGATGGCGTCCCTTTGGGCAAGCTCCTATATGGACTCCAAGTCAGGTCGAGCGCGCTTCTCCGCTCCGGCGATCCGCGCGCTGCGGCAGGTTCGTAGCCTGATCGAAGAGATGGTGCCGTTGTCGGGCCCTGTGTTTGCGGAAGGCTGGCCGTTCCCTATTCGGCAGATTCGTGTGTCCGCTGGAGCGGCGGAGTGGGAGCGAGGGGGCGGGCGCCTCGTGGCACACTCCCATCTCATCCGCTACCGGCTAGATGCCGACATCGCGGACTCCACATCCCGGCCCGGTGGGTAGGCCCGTCCGCAGGTACGACCGTCTGAACTGAGGCGTTGGAGGCACAGAGTGCGAGGGCATCGGTAAGTCGCTGCAGGCGCCCGCGTGGGGAATACTGTACGCCACTTGGCGAAAGCATCATGCGGGCAAGGCAGTATCTTCCGATTCTGCATGCGCTCCCTGCGCTGGAGTTCGCCGTTTGCTTGGTGAGTTCCGACTGGTGGACGCCGTTTTGCGGGGTGCACGAGGTCGAATTACGCGGACGAGCAGAGCAAGAGGACGCGGGTAAGGGTTCTGTACAACGACGAGGGGGCAGCGCGCGGCGGCGGCGACCGTTGAGAGTCTTTTCGAAGACCACGCCGACAGAGGTCGGCAAAGCAAAGCGGCGCCACTTTTGGGTGACGCCGCCCTCCAACCCCTGTCCCTTAGGTCGAATGCGCTACCAGCTCGAGTACGCGGTGCCGTCCGTCGCGTTGCCGGATGCCGAGGAAGTCACCCTACCGACGTTTGGAGAGGTCGTGCCGTAGTTGAATGGGTTGCCGGAAACCGGGTCGTTCTCGATGCGCTGCAAGTAGGGACCCTTCCAGTCCGACGCATTGATCACCTTCGCCGCGCCGGAAGTGTCGAGCCCGTTGGCGGGCGCCGATGTCGCCGCCAGGTCGGCAAGCGACGCCGGGAAGGCGCCGGTGTCGTTGCGGAACATCTCAACCGCCCCGCGGTAGAGCCGCAGGTTCGCCTTCAAGGCCGACTCCTTGCTCCGAAGGCCTGAGTCCGCGAACCGCGGGATAACCACAGCGGCGAGAACCGCCAGGATGATGATGACGACCAGCAGTTCTACCAGGGTGAACGCTCTATCCGTTGAACCGTTTCGAAACTTCATCTGCTTCGCTCCAGGGGTCAGGTGCTCCCGAGGGAGATTATCGGCAAGCCCTCGGCGGGACTGAAGGGTTTTCATCGGATGTTCTGGACCACGGTATAGATTGGCAGGATGATACTCAGGGTAATCAAGCCCACCAGGGCACCCATGACTACGACCATCACAGGCTCCACGATGGAGACGAGCGCCTTGAGCCGCCCGTCCACATCCTGCTCCATGTGCTCGGCGCTCGCGGCCATCAGCTTCGGCAACTGGCCGGTGCGCTCCCCGACCGCGACCATCTGAATCAGCGTCTTCGGGATGACCGACGTCTGCTTGAGAGCGTCGCTGAACGCCACCCCGTGCTCCATCGCGCTGCACGAGCCCACCAGGGCGTCGCGTATCACCGGATTCCCCGACACGTTCGCTGCTTGGCGCACGGAATCGAGGAGCGGCACGTTACTCGAGATAAGCGTCGCGATGCTCTGGAACGCTCGCGCCAAGGCGAGCCTGGCGACAAGGTTTCCCAGCACCGGCACCCGCAGAATCGCGCCCGCCACGGCTCTACTTGTCATCGCCAGTTTCCACAACCATCGAACGACGAGTAGCGAACCGACCACGATGCCCACGGTGTAGAGCGGATTGCTGCGGAGCGCCTCGCCGAACGAGAGCATCCACTGCGTCGTAATCGGAATGTTCGCCCCCATTCGATCGAAAATCGCTGAGAACTTCGGCAACACGATGACGACCAGCACCACGCCCGTGATGATTGCGACGCTGAGCAACACCATTGGATAGAGCAGCGCGTTCACGATGCGCTTTCGCATCTCAACGACTCGCTCAAGATAGGACGACGCTGCCCTGAGCGCGAGGTCGAGGCGGCCGCCCTCTTCCGCAACGTGCACCAACTCGCAAACCACGCTGGGAAACGCTTCCGACGCCCGTAGCGCCACGCTCAAGCTCTTGCCTGAGACCACCTCTTCTCGAATCGCAAGGACGGTCTGCCTAAGCTTCTCGCTCGGCGCGGCGTCCGCCACCGCATCGAGCGCCTCGACGAACGGAACCCCCGCAGCGGCCATGACTCCGAGGTCGTGCAGCAGCGTTGCGAGGTGCGCCAGGGGAACGCGCCTTCTTCTCAGGGAACCGCCGACCTGCGACACCCGCGACTCGCCCTGGGCGCCCATGCTCCGCTTTGAGGGCAGCAAGGCGATGACGGTGACGTCCTGTGCAGCGAGCCTTCGCTCCGCCTCCTCGATGGTTGCAGCGACTACCTCGCCCTCCACCTTTTGCCCGGCCTGCACGCCCTTGTACTTGAACGCATGCATCACGCCGCCTCCGTAGTGACGCGAATGACCTCTTCGACGGTGGTAACACCGGCAAGCACCTTGCGCCTTGCGTCGTCGCGAAGGGACAGCATGCCCTGCTTCTCGGCGAGAGCGCGAATCTCTTGCGCGGGCGCGTTCGCGACGATAAGGCGACGAATCTCGCTGCTCACCGCCATCGCCTCGAACAGTCCCGCCCGCCCGCGATAACCCGTCTTGGCGCAGTGCTCACAGCCGCGCCCACGGACATACTCATGGTCCAGCGTGAGGCCCAGCCGAACAAGCACGTCGGCCGGGGGAGAGTACGCCTCTCGGCACTTCGGGCAAACGACGCGAACGAGCCGCTGGGCAATGCTGCACGTTACACTCGCTCCAAGCAGGAACGGCTCAATGCCGAGGTCCACCAAGCGAGTTATCGCCGAGGGGCTGTCGTTCGCGTGAAGGCTGGTGAGAACGAGGTGGCCGGTGAGGGCAGACTCGACCGCGATCGTCGCCGTCTCCCCGTCTCGAACTTCGCCGACCAAGATCACGTCGGGGTCCTGTCGCAGGATGCTTCGCAGTCCGGACGCGAACGTCACGCCTGCCTTCGGGTTCACGTTCGCCTGCACGATGCCTTCGAGTTGATATTCGACGGGGTCTTCGATCGTGATGATGTGGCGGTGAATCGCGTTCAACTTGTGCAGAATCGCGTACAGAGTCGTCGTTTTCCCGGAGCCTGTCGGCCCGGTAACCAGCACCATCCCTTGCGGCTCCTCGGTGCTTCGGAGGACGGCAGTCAGCGTCTCCTCCCCGAGGCCCAAGCGGTCGAGGTCAATCATCGCGCCCGACTTGTCCAGAATCCTGATGACGACGTTCTCTCCGTGAACGCTCGGATACGTTGAAAGTCTGAAGTCGAACTCGCCTTGTGGCGAGAGCATTGTGCAGCGCCCGTCTTGAGGGATTCGCCTCTCGGCGATGTCTAACTGCGCGATGATCTTAAGGCGAGACACGAGAGGATGCTGCAGGTCCTTCGGGATCACCATGACCTCCTGCAGCAAGCCGTCAATGCGAAAGCGAACGCGTACTTTCCGAGGCTGTGGCTCGATGTGAATGTCGCTTGCTCGCATCATGATCGCGCGGGTCAGGAGCGCGTTCGCCAACTTGATGACCGGCGCGCCCTCAACAACCTCCTTCAGTTCGATGACGTTGACTTGGTCCTCGTCCGCGTCAACTGTGGACACGCGCAACTCGTCCGGGTCAACGCCCTTCACCGCCTCGCCGACGATCTCGCCCAGGTCATCGTATGCGCCGAACGCGCGGAAGATGGCATCGCGCACGTCTTCCTCGGTTGCGAGCAGGGGGTCAATCTCCAACCCGGTCAAGGACGCGAGCTCGTCCAGCGCCGCGAGGTCAAGCGGATTGACCATTGCGACGCTCGCCGAGAACTCTGTGCGCTCGACAGGAATTGCAAGCAGCCGAATTGCAGCGGCGTGGGGAATGGTGCGGGCAGCCGCGGTATCAATCTCCATCCGTGCAAGGTCCACGAACGGGATGCCCATCTGAAGGCCGAGGCACTTGAGTTTCTGCTTCTCGGTGATCTTTCCGAGGCGCACGAGCAGGTCGCCGAGCGGCTCAGTTGTGTCCATCCTCTCGGAGAGGATCGCATCCAACTCCTCTTGCGTGAGGTATCCCTCTTCGACAAAGATCTCGCCGATCGGCTTGTCTAAGTTCATCCCTCTTTCCGCTCTTCGATGATTCGTGGAGTGATCGTAATGATGACTTGAGAGGAGATCTTGCTCCGCTTTCGACGCTTGAACAGCTCGCCGAGCACGGGGATGTCGCTGAGGATGGGCACCTTCTCGATGGTGTGAACCTCTTCGTCCTTCAACATTCCGCCAATGACGATGGTGTCGCCCGTCTTCACGCGTATGCTTGTTTGCGCCTCGCGCGTGGAGATCTGGGGATAGCTCGCGCCGTTGATCTCCAAGAAACTCGTAACAACCGACACCTGCGGATAGAGGCTGAGCGTAATCTGACCGTCGTCACTGACCGTTGCGGCAACTTGGAGGTAGATGCCCACTCGCTCCTCTTGGCGGTCGAAGATCGGCGTGCCCGCGTCGGAGAACCCAAGCAGCACAGGGAAGTTCAATCGCGTGCCGATTAGGACGAAGGCGCGCTCGCCGTCCAAGACGGTTACGTTTGGAGCCGCGAGCAACTTCGCCTTGTCCTCCTGTTCGAGAGCCTTAATCTTTGCGGTGAACGTCTGCGGTGCGCGGCTGAACGACCCGAACTCCACGCCGTCCGGGCTTTGCTCCGTCAGCACGATGTCGCCGTACGACCAGGATAGGCCCAACTCTCTCACCGCCTCGTTCGAGATGTCGTGTATCGTTACGCCAATGGAAACCTGCGGTCGAGGGACATCCATCTTCTTCGCGGCGTCAATCGCCGCTTGCACCACCTCTTGCGACCCTCGAAGGATCAGCGTGCGCCCATAGTCGGACGGCAGGGCCGACGACTCAGACATGACGCTCGCCTCGATGCCGGTCTTTTGGTCCGTCTGCTGGTTTGAGGATATCGTCGGCGTACGAGACGCGGGCCCGGCGATCACGGACAGGTTCGCCGCCTTGAACAACTCCGTCAGCGTCGCCGCGATCTGGCGGGGGTCAACGTAGTTGACCTTATAGGTCTCGGTGACGATCTCGAACTTTCCAGCAGGAAGTGGAGGCAACGGGTGCGAGGCCGACCACTCCTCCGGGTAGTTCGCGCTCAACACGTCGCTCGTGCCGATGACAAACGTTTCGTCCACTTCGAGGAAGCTCAAACCGCACATCGCCGAGATGTGCCGAATCATTCTCGAGAACGGGACATCGTCGAGGTTAACCGTCAGGCGCTTGTCGGTCGGGCTCAACAGCACAATGTTCCGCTTCGCCTGAAGACCGATCTCCCGAAGCAGGAAGGCGAGTTCGGCGTCCACGGCGTTGATGGAGACGCGAGGCTCCACTACGGCTACCGTGTGCTCGCTGGCGAATGTGCTGCTCGCGGCGGGCGTGTCGGGTGCGCCGGATATCCCGACGCCCAAAAGGCTGAGAATCCATGCCAAAGCCGCCAATGTTCCTTCCATCTTCTATCCCTCCTTCTGTTGCGCCGTCGTCGGTGGCGCACTGAGCGACACCGATTCGCCGACGCGGAGCGTGCGCTCGCCGTCCGTGCCCTTCAGGGTCACGCTGCTGCTGCTCACCTTGATGACTTTCCAGCCTTGCATCGGACTCGCTCCCTCGCCTACGCGGATCGTCCTCCCGCCCACTTCGAGAATCGCCACGGGCCGCCCGGCGTGAACGACCGCCTGGAGGCGGAGAAGAACCTCCGCGCGAGGCGCCTGCTCAGATTCTTGGCCTGATTCCTCTTCCCCCTCAGGTAAGAACACCAGTGGCCCGGGCAAATAGCCTCCTCCGACTCCATGCGGGGCGTCGTCGCCGCCGCCTGTCACTGCCGGCCCGCCCTGTGGGTCTTGGTTCTGCGGGCTTTCGCGCTTCGCGAGGAGCGGGTGGGAGAACGGCGCCGTCACAAGCCCATCCGGCTGGAAGCCGGTGGAGGCGTCGGCGTTCGTGCCTGCCGCAGCATCCTCCGCAATGGCGCCGCCTGCACTGCCTCCCCCTCCTTGCGGAAGGACTCGAACCACGGCGACGCCGACCACGACGACGGCGACCGCGCCAAGAATGACAGCTTTCTTCTTGTCTCCTACCTTCATCCAGACTTCGAGAGGACTCGAACGCGGCCCCTCGCCTCCACGGTTGCGCTACCCAAGCGGTCGGTGGCAATCCGCTCCATGTCCAGGGATGTCATCTCCACGGGAACCGGCTGGTTGCTCAGATTCAGCAGCACATTCACAACCTGTTGCTCGTTGCCTCTTGCGGTGAAGCTAACCTCAGTTTCGCTCCAATCGGACTGCTGTGCTCCGAGAGCGAAGCGGGTAACGAAGGGCAGCAACTCAGACCCGCTCGAGAACTCCGTGAGTTGCGCGCCGGACGCTTTGCACAGCGTCTCCAACTCACGCTGGAAGGCTGACACGGCGGCGAGGCCGCGCAAGTTCTCGGGAACCTCGACGCGCGATGCCTCTTCGAGCGTCGCCTCTGCAGCCTGCATCTCTGCCTCGAGGCGAGAGGCTTCGCCCGCTGTTCTCCCTTTCTCCCCGGCCAACCAAAGGCCGTGTCCGCCGAGTGCAACAACGACCAGACCGCTGACGCCCCAAAGACCGAGGGTCGCGAGTCTGACGCTTCGCAGCGCGCTCTCGGCTCGCAGAGCAAACCTCATTCTGCTCCCACCTTCGTCTTCAGGATGAATTCGAAGCCGACTCCGCCCGGTCCCAGGTAGTCGTTCCTCCGCGCGGAGGTGAGCACCGCCTCGCCCTGCCCACGCTTCAGAGAGATGACAAGCTCCTGGGCGTCTCTCAGCGATTCAGAGTCTGCTCCCCCTGTAACCGTCAGCGTTCCTCCGATGACCTCGGCGTGGAGCCTCGAGATGGCGACCGTGGGAGGGATGGAGTTCAAAGCCGACACAAGGGCGGTCATGAAGCGGTCGTTGTTCTGAGAGGATGCGCCAAGCATCGCGCTCACATCCAACTGCCGGCCCGCCACTTCCGCTCTCGCCTTCAGGGCGGCGGCAGGCTCAGCGAGCTGGTTCACCTTCGTCTTTAGGCGCTCTACGTCCGCTTTGGTGTCACGATACCAATCGAACAGTCCGAGCACAACCATCCCGCTCAGCGCCAACGAACCGAGCAGCGCGAGCGTCCACTTGCGCGTCTGTTCCGCCAGGCGCTTGCGCTCGCGCAGCCGCTCCGTCAGGAGGTTCAGCTCGACGTTTACCGACCGATGCTCATGCCGAGCGTGCCCAGATAAACTCACGACTGTACTCCTTCCTCCCCTCGCCCAAACCGGAGCGGGAGAGACCCGATAGCGCCACGCCGATGACGACGGTGAACGCCTCCTGCCTCGCGCTGATGGCGGAAAACGACTCGGGGTCGAACGATCCGACCATGTCGCTCAACGGCCGCATCCTGTCTACGTGAAGCCCCAGGATGGTGGCGAGATACGCATCCAAGCCGCGCAGGCCCGCCATGCCTCCGCACAAAAGAACATGGTCCAGAATCCCTGCGTAACTTCGCTCAGGGTGCAAAGACCGGAAGTAGCGCAGCAGCCGCAGGAACTCCCGCGTCAACTTCTCCAGCTCACCCGTCAGCGGAAGAGAAGCAATGGCGCCCTCCGAGCGGATCTGCAGCGTCCCGCTCTCGTCGAGGCTGGTCCCTTCCGATGAAAGAAACGCCGTTGCCGTTTCCGCGTCAACGCCCGCCCCATCGGCAATTGCGCGAACGAACATCTCAGAACCGAACGGCACCCCTCGCATGAAGTGCAACTGCCGGCTCTGCACCACGTACATGTGCGTCGTCGTTCCGCCGATGTCTATGATCGTCAGCGACGCGTCGCTCCACAGAGGGCTCTTGCGCTGCAGCCTCGCGTCAACGATTCTGAGAATCGCCTGAGCCTCCAACTCCGCCCGAGCCGGCTCGATGCCCGCAGCTTCCAGCGCGTCGGCGCGCGAGTCAATGACGCGGCGCGGCACCGCGATCACAAGGTGCTCACTCTCCTCCCGGTCTTCGCCCCCACCGCCCGAAAGGGGACAGGCCTCAATGTACGCGTCCGCAACGGGGAATGGAAGGTGCCGCTTTACCTTGAACTTTGCCGCCTCCCGCAGCTCGTCTTCCGGCAGGTTCGGAAGGTTCAACCAGCGCAACACGGCAACGTGGCTCGGCACGGAGAACGTCGCTCGGCGCGAGGCGATCTTCGACTGGGCAAGAGCGTCCCGTATCCCCTTTCCCATGCCGCCCGGGTCCGTCACAACGCCCCGCTCAACGAAGCCGGGAGCGATTGTGAACGACCCGATACCCGACAGCTCCAAGCGCTCGCCCGCCTTCTGCACCTCGGCAACTTGGACCACCCGGCTGCCGATGTCAACGCCCAAACCGACGGAGCGCTCAGATCGGAACCCGACCCCTAAGCTGCCCACTTCTCTTCTCCTTCGTCGCCGTCGCTCCGGAAGTAAAGCGCGACCATCCTCGGCGAATTCAACAACTCCTTGAGGTGCTCGACCACCACTGGGTCGAACTGCGTCCCCGCATAGCGACTCAACTCCGACAGCACTGCTTTTGGAGTCATCACACCGCGGTACGGACGACGAGAACTCATGGCGTCGAACGCGTCCGCCACACAAACGATCCGCAACGGCAGCGGAAGGTCCCCTCCGCGCAGACTATCTGGATAGCCGCTGCCGTCCAACCGCTCATGGTGATTGCGGATAATCATCAAGACGCCCTCCGAGAGGTTTAAGGGCTTGCAGATTTCAAAACCCTTCAGCGTGTGCGTCTTCATGATCTCGAACTCCTCGTCCGTCAGCTTGCCCGGCTTGTTCAGAATCGCGTCAGGAACGCCGATCTTGCCGATGTCGTGAAGGATCGTCCCCACACGCAGCTCCTCCAACGCCGCCGCGCTCAATCCCATCCGCTCGCCGATCATCATCGAGACCTCCGACACCCGCTGCGAGTGACCACGCGTGTACTCATCGCGCGCCTCCAGCGCCGTTGCCAGACTCTCCATCGTCCGCAGGAACGTCGCGTGCTGACGCGTCTCCATCTTCGCGTTCGCGACGGCAATCGCCAGCAACGACCCCAGCGTCCGAACCAACTCCATGTCCTCGCTGTCGAACTCCACGCCCTCCGAGTAGCCCAACAGCGTGAGCACTCCGAGAATCTGGTCCACTGCGTCGTCGCGCGCAGGGCCATACGAACGCGCGAGAAGAGGGACACAGGCGGCGGCATGCACGCCGGGGGGCAGACCGTCGAACTCGTCCGCGTTCCCTTCACCGCTGCTCACGTTCACCGGTTGACCCGTCTCGGCCACATAGCCCGACAAGCCGCTCCCAACCTCAATCCGTTCCGGAAACTGGAACTCGCCCTCCCTGCTGTACGCAACCTCGGTCACCAACGCCGAGCCGCCCTCGTCCTCCGACTGCATCACATAGCCGCACGTCGCGCCCGTCTCGTGAACAATCGCCTTCAGAACCGCGAGCATCGCGGAACGAAGGTCGCGAGTTGAAGCAAGCGTCGCGCCGCACTCCAGCACCAACGACAGCCGACGCTCGTGACGAACGAGTACCTCATCCCGCTCGCGAAAGCCCGCGAGCACGAACGACGCGAACGCGCTGAGAGCGAGCAGCGCGGTGCCAACGCCGAAGCCCTGCATGGATGCCCCGAGCAGGGTCGCGCCGTAGAGCGACCCGACGAACACCGCAAGCATGCCGCCCATCCGCCGAGCGTCCCTTCGCGAAGTCGCCTCCACGACCAAGGGAGGAATCGCCAAGAGATACACCGGGTAGCCGCTCGCGCCGGGATACGCCGTGAGAAGACAAGCGCCGACGCCGTCGGCAACGCGAAGAGCGGACATGAGTTGGAGGCACCGCCGCCGAGCAAACTGCCCCCCGCGCTTGCTCAACACCCAAACGACAAGGTTACTGAGCGCAGCAACCGCAAGCCCCGCAGCGACCAAGGGGTTGCTCAGCTGGTCGAACAGCACGACACCCGCCGCGCCGATGAGCGCCCAGCGGATGATGTATCCGCCTCTCCATTCTTGTCCTGTCCTCTCTTGTTCTGTCATGTGTGGTTCCTATGGCCAGAAGCCGGGAAGCTTCAGCCGCTTGCCCTCTTCCGGGTCGTTCCAAACCCAGGGGTCATAGGTGGCGGTCAACGCCCCCTTCAAGTCAAAGCGCGACGTTACGATCGAGCCCCGACCAAGCGTGAGGTTCGGGGAGTCGGATGTGAACTTCTGCCCGGCGAAGTAGTAGCCGTCTATGTGCGTTACGCCGGCCTCGACGGTGATTGAGTTGAGGGCGATGACCGCCATCACCGAGTTGTTGTCTGCGTAGTGCACGTCCCCGACAATCCTGATATCGTTGGCGACGAAGATGACCCCCTTGCCGTCGTATGTGCCGCTGAGATTCGCGTTGCCGGGCGCGTAGAGCGTCTCGTAGTCCAGCACCGTGGGCGTAAACGACCAGCCGTTGATGTCCGCGACCAGCACCGGAATCGCACCCACGGCATAGTTGCCCGCGTTCACCATTGGAAACGCAATCGAGGGGCACGGATTCCATATGCTGCCCGTGACGGACGGCGTTCCCGACAAGCTGCCCACCACTTCCAGGTCGCCGTTCACGATCACTCCCAGTGCCGTAATCGTAACCTTATTGTTGCAGAAGATGTCGCCTAGCCTGCCGCCTGACCCGGTCGTCAGATTGGTGCTTATCTGAAACTGGTCCTCGCATGCAAGGGCGTAGTAGAAGTGCTTCGGAACGATGCCGTCACCGACGACGCGCGACTGCTTGAAGGTGAGCCCGCCCTCTTTGACGGTCGTCTCGACACGCAGGCTGCGCTTCAGGGAGACCGAGTTGTCCGAGACTACGACGTTGACCTGCGAGCCGTCAATCGTCAGGTTCTGATTCGCAGGAAGTGCTAGGGTGCCGGCTTTGCGCTTGGCCTGTGCCCACTCGACAGCCGCATCCGCGACATAGTGAGCGTGGATCTGATGGTACCGCCGCCACTGTCCCGCCATAGCCGAGATCGTCAGGTCGGCGGCAGCGATGACAATAACCGCCGTTGCCGACACAAGCACGAGGACCACCAAGATGGCGCTGCCCCGCTGCCTCACTTTCGCCACCTCAACCAAAACGCCTCTCGAGACATCGTCAGCGCGTACGTCTGAGCCTTTTCAATCGGATCCGTCGCTGAGGGATCGCCACGCTCTTCCGACCTACCAGCGAGAACCGCCCCGGTAACCGTTACCGATGCCCGGCGCGCACTTGCAGTCACTGCGAACGACACGCTCGTGATCAAGTTCCAGCGGTAGAGCGCGCCACCGTAGTAGTACGACCACTCCCGACCTACATCCCCCGAACCCGGAACCGCATCGTCCGCTCGTATCGCCTTCCAGAGAATCGTGCCGGCGGTGCCGAGTACACCCGTATGGTCTGCTTGATAGAACCAAATCCGCTTCCCAACACCCCACTGCTCGATCGCCCGCGGACTGAGGCTCTTCGGCGTGTACTCGACCACGTTGCCGCGCGCATCCTTCGCACCCTCCTGCTCCGGCATCGTGCACTTGAGCGCGGTCTTCCCTCCGACGATCACAAGTTCGCAACGCACTGAGTTTGCAATCGTGCGTGAGATGTCGCTTGTCACACTACGAACCTGCGTGAGCACGTTGTTCTCGGCAACGCCGTGCGCCGCGCGCGTTGCGACGAAGACATAAAGCGAAACCAACGTCCCTGCAAGGATCGCCGTCAGCGTCAGCGTCAGCAGCAGTTCGAGAACCGTGAAGCCGCGTCTAACCATCCGGGTACCTCACGTAAGTCACTAGTTGAACCGAGTCGCCCGACCAAGCCACCTTCGCGACGACTTCGTACAGTTCCGTGAAGCCGGAAACCTGTGTGACGGTGCGGGTCTTGGTGACGTCGCCTTTGATGCCCGGCAGCGTCACTACCGAGCTTGTCGTTCCCGTGGCGAACGTGCCGTCCAGCACGCTCGTGCGTACCTCGGCGATCATCGTCTCCGCTGTGGCAAGCCCCACCGCCCGGTTCTTTGCGACCGACTCGTTCTCGTGCACGACCCAGATTGTCTGGAGAAGCGCGGTGACCGCGACCGCCATGAACGCCGTCGCCACCATCACCTCAGCCAGGCTGACGCCGCGTCGGCGCCTGGAGGGGCTCATGGGATTGTTATCGGAATCTGTGAGGTTCTGCTGTAGAGCGGCGGGGCGCTACGCCGTCCGAAAGACGCACTCCCACCAGCGCTGGTACACCTCTTGCCCCGCCTCGAGGAACGCCTCGCATCGCCTGCGAAACGCCCGCCGATACTCTTCATCCTCTGAGGCACGAAGCCACTCCTCGGCCAGCGTCCGAGGCGCGTCGCAAATCCGAACCACCCCCCACTCCCTGCACGCGTCAACCGCCGCAGCCTGCTGGTGATATTCAGGGCCCATTGTCACCGGTACGCACCAACTCAGCGGCTCCAACGGCGAGTGGCCAGGGCCGCGCGGCAGCAGCGACCCGCCAACGAAAGCCACCGTTGCCACGCCCCACAACCGGCCGAGCTCGCCCTGGGTATCCAGCAAAACTACCTCAGCCGAAGCCGGCTTGCCGTTCAGCAGAGAGCGCCTCTCGTACTCAAATCCGCTTCCCCGCAACGCGCGGTCCACCCCCTCGCCGCTCGTGTGCCGAGGAGCGAGCACCAGGCGCGCATCCGGCCGGTGCTGCTTGACGAGTGCGAACGCCTCGAGCAGCGCAGGCTCCTCCTCCGGGTAGGTGCTCCCCGCAACGACGAGCAGGTCGCTGTCCCTCACGCCGAGGCGTTCCCTCCACTCGTCAATGGAGCGGCTGCGATCCCCGCCCCCCTGGGGCGGCGGGACTGGCGGGCCGGTTACTGAGATTCGATCGGCGCGGACCCCGAGGCGCTCCAAACGGGCGCGGTGCTCCTCCCCTTGGGCAAGAACCCGGTCGGCAATCTGGAACCTCTTGGCGCCAAACGGACGGGAGAGGTACTTCCGCATGCGGTACTCGGTCAGGGAGACGTTTGCGATGACGGCGGGGATGCCGAGGAGCCGCGCCACCATCATCAGGTGAAGGTTGCTCGTGCCCTCAACGAAGATCAGCGCCTTGGGCCTCCACCGGAGAATGGCGATGAGGGCGCTGACCGGGTTGTTCAGAGGAGCGAGACCAACCGGCACATCGCCCGACGCCCGCAGGGCGACCTGGTACGGCTTCGCCTGTTGCAGCCAGACGGCTGTCGGCAAGTGGCGGGAAAGGTAGCGGGCGGCGCTCAACGCTGTGCGCGTCTCACCGAGCGCCCCGGCGACGAGCACCAGCCACGGCCCCTCGCCCGTGGGCGCTGCTCCTCCTGCAAGTCGTCCCCAGCCGATTCCCCGCAGCTTCTCCCGACGAAATCGCGCCAAGCCGACGCAAGCGAGTACCGGTAGGAGTAAGAGGTGGTAGGCGCAATAGGCGATGTACCACGGAAGGTCACGCCTCACCTCCTTCGGCTCGCTGGCTTCGACGCGGCCGGCTCGGGCGCCCGCGGTTCCCATGTCCCAGCCAGTCTACCCACTAAGGAGAAGTCGGACGGGTCGGACGCGTCGGACAAGTCCCCGCAGGCTTGCCGCTCCGTATAGAATAGGCCCATGCCACGCAAGCGATACGATGTGCTCCTCCTCGGCGGGGGGACGGCGTGCGGGTACGCCGCCGCCGCCTTCCGAGAGCGCGACCCGAACAGCACTCTCGCCATCATCACCGCAGACGACCAGCCGCCCTACGACCGGCCGCCGCTGAGCAAGAAGTTCATCGTCCGCGACGACTTCACACCCGAGGACATCCACGCCAAGGACGCCTCGTTCTACACCGACAACGGCGTCGACCTGATGCTCAACACCGAAATCGCCGGTATTGACACGGAGGCGAAGGAGGTCATCCTCGGCGACGGCTCGAAGGTCGAGTACGGCAAGGCGCTTTATGCCCTCGGCTCCTCGCCGGTCGAGCTCGAGCCGCTCGCCGACGCGCCGAACACGTCGGTGCTGCGTACCACCGACGACGCCGTGCGCCTAAGAGCGATGATCTCCGCCGCGGACAAGGTTGTTCTCGTCGGGGGCGGGTACATCGGCGCCGAGGCTGCCGCTGCGCTTGCCGGCAAGGGCGCGGAGGTCACCATCATCGAGAAAGGTGACTCGGTGTGGAGCCTCTTCCCGTCTAAGACAGCCGCGCAAGCCGTGCATCGCTACCTCGAACAGATGGGCGTGCGCATCCTGACGAATCAGACCGCCGTCGAGCGAGCGGACAAACTGCTGCGAACCGACAAAGGCGAGGACGTGCCCGCCGATGTCGTCGTGGTTTGCGTTGGCGCGAGGCCGAACGTCTCCCTCGCCAAGCAGGCGGGCCTCGAGATGGGCGAGAGCGGTGTGAAGGCATCGAGCGCCCTCCAAACCTCCGACCCGAACATCTGGGTCGCGGGAGATGTCGCGGAGTATCCAGACATCGTGACCAAGCGCAACACACGCATCGAGCACCACCTGCACGCCAAGTGGACAGGTGAGCATGTTGGCCGCGCGCTTGCGGGCGACACCAAGGCTTATCGCAAGGTGCCCTACTTCTTCAGCGATGTAGGCGACCTCTCGATGATCCTGAGAGGAGACCCACAGCCGCATCATCAAGTCTTCCTCTTTGGAGACCCCGACGAGCCCGCGTTCACCGAGCTGTACCTTACAACCGACGGCAACATCGCGGGGTTGATAGACCTGCGCACCGACTATAAAGCACAAGAGCCGATTGACGACCTCTTCGAGCGGCTCATCCTTGAAGAGGCGAACCTTTCCAATCGCCTCGACGATCTGCGCAACGCGTCATTCAACCTTCTTGACCTGAAGGGATAGCGCCTTCTCCAGGAGCCGACGGTAGTCGCTCGCCGCGATCTCGACCGCGCCCAACGAAGCGAGGTGCGGAGTCTGGAACTGAACGTCGAACAGGGCGAACCCTCGGCGCTCGAGCCGCTGCATCAGTCGCCAGAGCGCAACTTTTCCGGCGTCCGTCTCTGAATGAAACATGGACTCAGCCATGAACGCGCCCCCGAGCGCGACCCCGTACACGCCGCCGACGAGGCGGCCGTCCTTCCAGGCTTCGGCAGAGTGCCCTTTGCCTATGCGGTGCATTTCGGTGTACACGTCGAGGAATTGGGGCGTAATCCACGTGCCCTCCTCGCGCGCCGCGCAGCGGGTCATCACCTCTCGGTAGGCGGTGTCGAAAGTCACCTCATAGCGTTTTGCCGACCGTCGCAGCGAGCGCGAGACACGCATCCCACCCATGGGGATGATCGCGCGCGGATCGGGGCAGAACCAAACAACCCGACCGTGCGTATCGCCCATCGGGAACAACCCCTCGCGATACGCCGCCTCGAGCAGTTTGGGAGTGAGCCGGCTGCGATGCACACAGCCATTTTGCCGCACCGGTGGGTAGAATTCAGCCATGGTCACGACGGCACTCGTCTTTGCCTGTCTTGCGGCGGCGCAGTTCCCCGACATTGGGGGACGGTTGCCCCGCATTGACCTGCCCGGGCTTGAGAGCCTGCTCAAGAAGGAGGAACCGCTTACAACTTCGCTCGATGTGGCAGACTTTGGGCTTCCGTTCCTTGACGGATGGGACCCCGGCGACTACAAACTGCTTACCCAAGAGGACAGGCAGGGCAGGGTCTGGAAACTCCAGCCCGGGCACTATGTCATCCACCTTCGCTCCTACTGAGTGCGCGCGGGTACGCCCGGCCCGTGGGCTGGGCACGGCATGGTACACGGACCTTGGCGCGGCTCGGCAGCAGACATCATCCGCAGCGTAATCCAACGTGCCGACCTTATGCCTGAGGTTGACCACGGTGATGTGCAGACGCTCATCTGGGCGCTCCTCTCGCGAGCCAAGCCTTCGAAACTGCAAGGCAGGGCGAGGGAGGCGGCGCTTAGGCTGCTGACCGAAGAGGAGCGACGAAAACTCGACGGCGTCGGACTGGACTTTCTCGAAGACCGGGTGATGGGCCAACTCATGGGAAGGTTCGACCGCGCGCTACGACCTGTTCTCGAAGCCGAGAACAAGCTTCGGGGCATGGTGTACAAGGCCAACCAGCCGTTCGAGGAGCTCGAGCGACTGGCTGTGCTGCCCCCGGCGAAGGAAGCACGCGGCGAAGTTCCCACAGGGCGATGGCTGTGGAAACCCGAAGGGTACGCAATCCGCTACGACCCGCAGACATTTGTTCGACTAACGGTGTACGTTGTGGTGCCGCAGCCATTCAAGATTACGCGCGACTCGAAGGGGCGCATCGTACGTCTTGAGGGCCCGCCTGGCTACGTCAGCGAAGTGGAGTACGACGACTCGATCCCCGGGCAGCGATGCCCGACCGATGAAGGGCTGACCGCGTACAAGTTCAAACGCATCACGCTCATCTCACCAGAGAACCGCGCGACGTTCGAGAACGTCGGCTGGACGTTCGTCGGCGTGCCGAAACGAAAAGCCCAGCGCTTGCCCTTCGAGAATCTCTTCGCCTGGCACCGCCCGCCGTTCCCGCAGGGAGGCTTTTGGGACACCATCGAGCGATGGCAGGAGCGCGCCGAACGAGCACAGGAAGCGCGGGAACGGTTCGAGCAGGCGCGAGAAAACGCCGAGCGCATGGACCGCATCATGCGCGGGGACGCCTCGGCGGACGACTTCCTCGACACGGGACACTATCGCGAGGGGATCGAGGCTGCCACAAGCGGCGATCCTTCCGAACGGATGGAATGGGTTGCCGAGCATCATGCGCGCCAGAACGAGGCGCTCCTGCACGGTATCAACGTCCTCGAGACCCTGCCCGACGGAACCGAGGTTGACCCGAGCGATCGGGTCGCTCTTCCCGGGCACCGAGGCTCGCAGAGGCTCGCATCTGGAACGCGCACTTGGTAACCGCCTCAGGTAAAATCTTGCCCGGACGCGCTACCGGCGAGGGCGCCGGGCGTACATTCGGGTCCGCCTGGCATCGCCTTCCCATTTCGCGCGCCCTAGTGCTTAGGCCGCTCCCCTTCTGGAGTACCCGAGCACACACAACTGTATGAATAGACAAATTGTTGTCAACGTTACTCCCCGCGAGACGCGCATCGCGGTTCTGGAAGACGGCAGGCTGATGGAGTTTCGCGTAGAGCGAGAAGAGCGCGTCGTCGGCAGCATCTACAAGGGAATTGTCCAAAACGTCCTACCGGGCATGGACGCCGCTTTCGTGGACATCGGCCTCGAACGAAACGCGTTCCTCTATGTGGCCGACATCCTGCCCGAGGACGACGGCGACGGCGAGTCTCCTGCGGGCATCAAGCGAAGCGAACTTCGCAGGCGAAAGATCAAGGACCTGCTCAAGCCCGGACAAGAGGTGATGGTGCAGGTCATCAAGGGCCCCCGCGGAACGAAGGGCGCACGCGTCTCAACGCGGATCGCTCTCCCTGGCCGCTACGTCGTTTTGATGCCCACGCTGAACCACCTCGGCGTGAGCCGAAAGATCGAAGACCGCAAGGAGCGCGACCGACTGAAGCGCATCGGCGAGAAGATCCGACCCGAAGGATTCGGCCTCATCATGCGAACGGAGTGCGAGCAGAGAACGCAAACCGAATTGAAGCAAGACGTGCGCTATCTCCAGAACGCGTGGAGCGCCGTCATCGAGAGTGCCAAGTCGCATCGCGCCCCTGCGTGCGTTTACCGCGACCAGTCGCTCCTCTATCGTACACTGCGCGACATCGTAACTGAGGACGTAACCAAAATCGTCATTGACGACCCGGACGAGTTCGAGAAAGTACACGCCGTTACCGAGATCCTCATGCCGAAGTTGCGCGACCGCATCTTCCTCTACGACGGGGACAACCCGATCTTCGACCACTACAACATCGAGAAAGACCTCGAACGGCTCCTTGACAACAAGGTGTGGCTAAAGTCGGGTTCCTACCTTGTGATAGACGAGACGGAGGCGATAACCGCCATCGACGTCAACACCGGTAAGCATGTCGGAACGGTGAACCTCGCCGACACGATCCTGCAAGCCAACCTCGAAGCCGCTGAGGAGGTCGGAAGACAGCTCAGATTGCGCGACATCGGAGGCATCATCGTCGTTGACTTCATTGACATGGCGAGCGCCAACGACAGAAAGAAGTTGCTCAAGCACTTCCAGGACGTCCTCAAGCGCGACCGCGCCCGCACGCGCGTTGGGCGCATCAGCAGCCTCGGCCTTGTTGAAATGACTCGGAAGCGAACCGGCGAGTCGGTAACCGAGAGCATCACTTCCCTCTGCCCCGAGTGCGAAGGGCTGGGACGCGTTCCGAGCACCGAAACGGTATCGCTTTGGGTCGAACGCGACCTTCAGCGCGCGCTGGGCAGTCCGGGCAACGCGTTCTACGTCGAGTGCAGCCCAGCCGTGTGCGAGTCCCTCATCGGGCCGGATGGTGAGAACGTCGAGGAGCTGGAGCACCGCCTACGCCGCGCCATCTACGTCCGAAGCAACCCCACTTTGGCGCAAGATGAGTATCGCATCGAGGAGGCGGATATCGCCGAGCTTGATCGCGAACTTGTGCCGTTCCGTCGCGCGCAAGTCATCGAATGCAACGTCCGCGCATCCACTTTGCCGGGCTCCACAAAGGCCGTGGGCTGGACCGACGACGGCTACTACCTCGAACTCGCCGAGGGAGAGGCGCACATAGGCAAGCGCGTGAAGGTCTGCGTCGAAGACATCCGCCGCTCCTTCGCCATCGCCAGCGTCATCACTACCGGCGCCAGGGCGTAACGCCTGTGGGCGGAACCAGAACTTTCGCCTCGCCGCTCGCCGTAGAGCATGTCACTAGAGCTCGCAATCTCCCGTAACGCGCGCTTGCCTACGGGCCTACGACCCGCCGCCTCTACTTGACCACGACGTTGATCAACTTGTCCGGCACCACGACCACGCGTGAGACCGCTTTGCCGTCGAGCGCGCGCTGCACCTTCTCGCTCGCCAGCGCCTTCTCTTCGAGCACAGGCTGTGGAGTGCCGGGCTTGACGACGAGCGTATCGCGCACCTTGCCGTTCACCTGAACAACCACCTTCACCTCGTCCGCTTCGAGGCATCGCTCGTCGGCAACCGGGTAGCGCTGCTCGAGCGTGAAGCCGCTCTTGCCGTACGCTTGCCACAACTCGTCCGCCGTGTGAGGCGCGAACGGGGACAACAACAGAATGAGAGTCTCTGCCGCTTCGGACAGCGCAGCGTCACTCGCCTCCCCCTTCGCCGCTGCGTCTATGAGAGCGTTCGTGAACTCCATCAGCGCGGCGACGGCGGTGTTGAAAGCAAATCGCTCGATGTCTTCCGTTACTTTCGCGATCGCCGTGTGCGTCGCGCGACGAAGCGCGCGGTCAGCCTGTACCCCCGGCGTCCCCGCCGGTGCGCCGCTCGCCCGTACCCCCGGCGTCCCCGCCGGTGCGCCGCTCGCCCGTACCCCCGGCGCCCCCGCCGGTGCGCCGCTCAACCTCTCACGCCAATCCTCAACGTACCGCGGGCGCACCTCCGACAGAACTCGGAAAACGCGGTGCAGGAATCGTATGGCGCCCTGAACGCGCTCTTCCGACCACTGAATCGCCTGCTCGAACGGCGCCTCGAACAGTTCGTAAACCCGCAGCGCGTCGGCGCCGTACTTCTCAACCGCCTCATCCGGCGTAACCACGTTGCCCTTCGACTTGCTCATCTTCTCCCACTTGTAGAAGACCTCGTTGGGGGGCAACTGCTGCGCCTCTTCCTGCGAAATGAGAATGCCCTCTTCGCCTACGCGCAGAGTCTCCCCCTCGCGTGGCTTGCGATAAGGAGTGGGCGCGAGGAGCATCCCTTGGTTGCGAAGCACCGAGAACGGCTCGACGAACGGCAGCAGCCCTTCGTCGTGCAGCACTTTCGTCCAGAACCGGGCGTACAGCAGGTGCATCACCGCGTGCTCCGCTCCCCCGACGTAGCAATCCACGGGCATCCAGTATTCGACTTTCTCCCGCGAGAACGGCTCGTCGTCGTTGTGCGGGTCGCAGAAGCGCAGGAAGTACCAAGACGAGCAGGCGAAGCCCCCCATCGTGTCGGTCTCCCGCCGCGCAGAGCCACCGCACTGCGGGCAG
>JBFMFD010000015.1:0-25131 GCA_040752255.1 Armatimonadota bacterium | reverse complement strand
TTGCGGGCAGCATCGCCGCGGCAGCGGGCTGTCACAGGTGCGGTGGTTTGTCTGCTTACGTTTGGCCTGGGCTATCTGAACTCGTGGACCCCAGGCGGTGACATTCCATGGTTGTTCTTGATGCCAAGCGGTCTAGTAGCACTTGTGTTCTTGGTGCGGCTGCAGAGGTCGAGGTGAGACGATACCGTAAATGATGGAATCTACACGACCTGCCCCGTAACGAACACGTCCAACACCGGCTCGTCGAACACGAACGTCGGGTACGGCCCGCCGCCGTAGTTCAGGTCAATCAGCGGACGGATGACCTGCTCGTTCATCACCGACTCTTGCAGATCCTTCCGCAATCCCGCCAACTGCATGATGAGCACCTGAAGGTGCACCTTTCCAAGCGCGAGCGAGCCGACCTTGCGTGAGTCGTCGGTAGTCAGGGTCTCGCCCAAGATCGCGCGGGCGATCTCGCGGTTGTGATAGTCAATCGCTTCGAGGTACGACGACCGCGCCTCCCGCCCGGCATCCAGCAACGAGATCTCCACATCGTCGGGATGAACGACCGCTGCCTGCCGCTGCAGACGCTCCAGCGCATCGAGCAGCGCCGTCTGCGCGTCCTCCGGAAGCCCGCGGCGGAATCGCCCAAGCACGGTCGGTGACGCGTACTTCTCAAGGTGCGCCGACCATTGCCGGATCAACTCGCGCTTCACCCGCCAATGCGAATGCGCGGCGCGAAGGTCCGACTCGCCCATCGGTTGATGATAGCGGCGGTTGTAGGCGTAGACGATGAACTTCTCACGAGGTAGCCGAACCTCCGAGCGACCTGGAACATGCAGATACAGCCCGCGGAGGTTGAGGAACTCATCCGTGTCGAAACCGAACAGAGCAGGGTCCTTCGGCTTCACGGCGCCCAGGATGACCTTGCCTCGGAACTCGCCGGCGTCAACGGGGCGAAACACTTTTTCGAGCACCGCGAACCCCTTCGCAATCGCATCGAGGGCGTCAAAGAGGATCGTGTTCGCGCTCCCGTGAAGCTCGTCCAGCGCGAAGCGGATGAAGCGCGCCCGCTCGTCGCCCTCCGGCTCGACGCGCCACGGAACCGCGAGCGCGCCCAGCTTCTTCACCGTTACCGCCGAGCGCACCAGCGGGTCGCAAAGCATCTCCTCGTACGTCGCCAGGCTCAGCCCCTGGCCGAACGCCGCCGCCGACGCCCCGGGATAGCGCAGCACATCCGCCGAGGCACGCGTAACTGCGGGCGCCTGGTCGCGCATCATCCACCGCTTGACTCTTCGCAAGACCTTTCGCATCTGCTCCCTTCTCAATAGGGAGCGATAGCGCCCCAACGTCAACCACGCTCGGCGTCAGTATAATCCGCCCCATGGTTGGAACCCTCGCCTTCATGGCCCTCGCCCTGCAACAGATGGACAAACTGGAAGAGTTGCGCGCCTTCCACCAGCCCGTCCGCGGGATGTCGGCGCAAGAGCGCCTCCAAGGCTACGAACTTCGTCTGAGGATGGAGCGCGAGTCGCCCCTCAGCCAAGTGCTCTTCCGCAACGTCGGCCCCACCATCCAAGGCGGGCGCATCGTGGACATCGCCGTGCCCGATGGCGAGCCCGCCGGCCTCCTCATCGCCTTCGCAACCGGGGGGCTTTGGCGAACCACGAACATGGGCACCACTTGGGAGCCGCTCTTCGACCGCGAGAGCGCAAACGGCATCGGAGACATTGACGTCTCCGGACCGAACGGTCGCCTCATCTGGGTCGGCACCGGCGAAGCCAACTCAAGCCGAACATCCTACGCGGGCACGGGTGTCTTCAAGTCGGAGGACGGCGGAGGAACCTGGCAGCACATGGGCCTCGAAGAGACGCACCACATCGGGCGGGTGCTCATCCATCCGCGCAATCCAAACACGGTATTCGTCGCCGCCATCGGTCACCTCTACTCCTGGAACGACGAGCGCGGAGTGTATCGGACGAAAGACGGCGGGCGGACATGGGAACACGTCCTCAAAGTCAACGAGCGCACCGGCGCCATTGACATCGCGATGCATCCGAGCAACCCAGACGTCCTCTTCGCCTGCATGTGGGAGCGAGACCGTCGCGCATGGAACTTCCTCGAAAGCGGGCCCGGCAGCGGACTCTACCGCTCCGATGACGGAGGCGACACCTGGACGAAGGTAACTGCAGGGCTGCCGGACGGGCAGTACATGGGGCGCATCGGCGTCGGCATTTGTCGCACCAGGCCGAACGTGATGTACGCGCTGATTGACAACCAAGCGCCGCGACCCGAGGCAGGCCGCGACGATGAGCGCGTGCCCTCGGGAGAACTCACGCTCCGCAGGCTCCAAATGCTGAACGAGGAGCAGTTCCTGCAGGTGCCGCGCGACGTGCTGACGAGGTTCTTCCGACGCTCGCTGCCCGACCTCGACCTCGACGAAGTTCTGCAGAAGATGCGCGCTGGCGAGATGAAGGTGCAACACATCATTGATCGCATGCGCGACGCCAACGCCACGATGTTCGAGGACACCATCATCGGGGCGGAACTGTACCGCAGCGACGACGGCGGGCGCACCTGGAGGCGAACGCACGACTTTCGACTCGACAGCCTCTACAACACCTACGGCTACTACTTCGGCCAAGTCGGAGTAGATCCGACGAACCCCGACAAGGTGTTCCTGCTCGGAGTGCCGATTCTGATGAGCGAAGATGGGGGCAAGACGTTTCGCAGCGTCGGCGGTCGCGGCGTGCATGTTGACCACCACGCCATCTGGATTGACCCTCGATGGCCGCGGCGCATCGCTCTCGGCAATGACGGCGGGCTGAACCTCAGTTGGGACGGGGGCAACACCTGGCAAAAGGTGAACAACCTGCCGGTCGGCCAGTTCACGACCGTCGCACTCGACAACGCAAGACCGTATCGCATCTACGGCGGTCTGCAAGACAACGGAACCATGCGCGGCCCCAGCACCCACGATCCTTTGCGAAACGACATGTGGGACTGGGAGACGATCGGCGGAGGCGACGGCGCAACCGTACAGGTGGACCTGCGCACCAACGAGACGGTCTTCACGTCTTCGCAGTTCGGCTCCGCCTCGGCGCGGAACTTCCTGACACGCGAGTCGTGGGGCATCACGCCCCGCAGCGGAGCGGGGGAGTCGCCACTACGCTACAACTGGGTAACTCCGTTCCTCCTGTCGTCGCACCACCCGGACATTCTCTACTATGCCGCCAATCGTGTGTTCCGATCACTTGACCAGGGGCGAACATGGACGCCGATCTCAGGCGACCTCACCGGCGAGCCGAGACAGGGAGACGTGCCGTTCGGAACCTGCACCGCAATCAGCGAAAGCCCCTTGCAGTTCGGGTTGCTGTACGTTGGAACCGACAACGGCCGCGTCTGGCGCACCGACGACGGCGGGGTCAACTGGCGAGAGATATCGCGAGGACTGATCCCGTTCAAGTGGACTTCTCGGATCGTCGCCTCGCCGCATGACCCTGATACGGTCTATGTCGCTCTGAGCGGCTATCGAGAGGACGATTTCGCCCCTTATCTTTTCCGAAGTACCGACCGCGGAGAGACCTGGACGCGCATCTCCTACGGCTTGCCGAACGAGCCGATCAACGTCGTGCGCGAGGACCCGCTCGTGCGGGATCTCTTGTACGTCGGCACCGACCTCGGCGTCTTCCTCTCTTGGGATGCGGGGGCGACATGGACCGTGATGACGGGGAACCTTCCGCATGTGCCGGTGCACGACTTGCAAGTGCACCCGCGTGATCGAGAACTGGTGCTCGCGACGCACGGGCGAAGCGTGTTCGTCGCTGACGTATCGCTCATCCAGCAACTCACCGCCGAAGTGCGCGCCAAGCCGGTTCACGTCTTCCCGATCGCGCCCGTGTCGCGCTCCGCGATGTGGGGCTACGAGCGGCGCTCGCCGTACGCGGAGTACAACCCCGACCGCACCGTGCGCGTCGCCTTCTGGTTATCGGGCGCCGGCGCCGTTCGCGTGCAGATCAAGGACTCGAGCGGCGCGGTGGTCCGGAGCGAGGATCGGAACGGCGCGCATGGCTTGAACTTCTTCGACGTGAGCCTCATGCTCTCGCCGGGCAAACCGATCCCGCCCGAGGGGTTGGACTGGAAACCGCAGACCGTGCAGGAGATCCTCAAAGACCCGTTCGAGGAATACAGGCCCAAGTACCTCGAAGCGGGAGTCTATACGCTTGAGGTGTCGAGCGCCGGCCAAGCGGCAAGCGCCCGCCTCGAACTGCGAGGCGAGCGCTGAGTCTTGGTTTGACGCAGAGCGTGGGCTATCAGCCGTCGCATCGCAACGAGTACGCACTCCGTGCTGTCCGATGTCGGCATCTCGATTAGCCCACACCGTTTCTAATGCGCGACGATGACCTTCAAGACCGCCGCTCCGCGGAGCCGCCGCTCCACAATCGCAAGGATCGTCAGCGAGAGACCCGCCCAAGAAATGGTGTCCGTCGTTTGGGTCGTGTCGTCGTCCCGAACCACAACCATCCAGAGCGGCCGGTTCGCCCCGTCCACCGCCGCCGAGGCGGCGTACCGCTTGGCAACGCCGGAGGAGATGATGCCGAACACGCCCTTGTGATCGGCACCTCCAGCCTGGAACGTCTCCCCGTGCCGCTCGATGATTCGCCGTACTCGGAACACCGCTTCTACCATCTGCTGTCGCCCTCCTCGTCGGTCAACACGGGCGAGGAAACGCGGATGCGCGTGCTCGTCGAAGCGTGCGAGCGGGCGCTCGGCTTCAGATAGGGCGCAAGCCTCGACCAGCCCATCGCCTTCAACCCGAACGGGTCCGCGATGTCGGAACGAAAGCGTCCGTCGAAGCGGTTGCCGATGAACACGTCCGCGAACGCGATGGTCTCGCTGGCCCCCGGCTCGCGATACGACTGAGCAAGGAACTCGCCGGCGATGACCTCGGTTGCGCCGAGCGTCAGCGTCGCCTGCAAGCCCGCATTGGATGTATCGTCGAGGTGCTCCTGCAAAACGGCAAACTCGATAACGGCCAACTGCTCGTCAATCAGGTTATCAATCTCTGTGTCGAAGTCGCTAACGCTGATTCGGCACTTTCGCTTCACCGCGTCGCGGGTTACGTTCAGGCTCATGATTCTCCCCTTGTGTCGTCAATTGCTGAATCACCTTCGTGTTCTTCCGCACCGCGCCGGTCAACTCCCGAATCGCGGTGCGGAAGAGCCGGTTCTCCGTCTGCTGATCACGAATCGCCTGCTCCAGGTGTAGGATGAAGCGGCCGGCGATGTCGTTCTGATGCCGCATCGCCGTCCGCATCATCCATGCAGCCGTCGCTACGAAGGCGCCGACGATCGAAAGCGTCTCGGTCACCTTCGCCTCGGCTTCAGCGCGCGCTGCAGGTTCTTGAGCGCGCTGTCTGCGCTTGCGATCGAGTCGCGCAGGTCCTCGAAGAGGTCCCGCAACTCCCGGGTCGGCTCGTCGTCGCGCTCCGAGACGTACGCGCGAAACGCTGCCTCGAAGCGCAGGAACGAATCGCGCACGCTTCGTCCGGCGAGCGCAGCGCTCGCAAGTGCGCCGACGACACCGCCGATGCCCAGCGTTACAATCATCGCCGCAATGGTAATGGGATCGAGCAAGCCGTTCATCACAGAATCGCTCCGTACGCCGTCTGCCACAGGCCGTACCCGACGTTGTAGCGCGCGCGAACGCCATAGAAGTACCGATCGCGCCACCATGCAGACTCGCTTTGCGACCCCGACTCGAGAGCGCTGAACTCCACCGGTACATCGCTGCGCTGCTGCAAGATGACCGAGCGAACCGCGCGAGTCGAGTCCAGAAGGAACCAATAGTCGTCGTAAGAGCCGCGAAGATACGGCGACACGACCAGCTTCAGTTTGCCCTGGAACACGTTCTTGTACGGCGTACTCGGTGCGCTGTCCGTCGCATTGCCCTTGTACACGACGACCGGGCTTTCGATCAGCGCGATCGCGTCCCACTGCAGCTTCGGGCCGACAAGCAGCGTGTCGGGCACAACGCCCAGCGGCTCGCCGCGATCATCCGGAACCTGCATCATCTGGTTGATTCCCGCCGCCAATGCAGCCTCGGAGAGCGCGCTCGTCGTCCGGTTGCTGTACGTCGAGCCGGGGCTTGTCGGATGCGCCGTGTTGAAGAACGAGACGCCGTCGTAGCCGAGGTCGGTGAAGCCCTTCGCCAGCGCCTCGACGACGATCTTGTGCTGGTGCTCCGCGACGCGGTCCGCAAGTTCCCGCACGCGGATGCGAATCAGGTCGTACTGGTCGTCCTCCACTGCGCGGCGATCAACGGCAATGCTCGCCTCGAACGTCTTATCCTCAATCGTGTAGTTGTACTCGCGCATGCCCTCAGGCTGCCGCTCGTCGAGGAACTCGCGCATCGTCGGAGTGCTGCCGAGCCACGCGTACTTCTGCGACGGGATCGTCGTGTTGACAACCGTCGCGATCTGTTGCGCGATGCCCGTCTCCACTCGGTTGCGATATGCCTGGTCGAACTCAGTCTTCAGCCCGGGAAGGAGAAGGTTGGGAATGTCGCTTTTCGTGATTGCCAAGTTAGGTCCTCCTTAGTTCACTTTGGTGTCAATGCGGACGCGCAAGCCCGCCACGCCGGTGGACGTAGTCTCAAGCGCGACGAGCACGCCGACTGCGTACACGTTCGTCAAGCCGAGGGTTCCGATTTGCACCTCGTTGTCGCTGACGACATTGACAACTTTGCCGATGTCCGCTTGCGTCGCGGTGCCTGCGTCGGCATACACGCCGCTCCCGGACTTGGCAACGTTGCACGCCTTGTCGCCGTTCGAGCCGTCTGAGTTGTCAACGGTTTCCTCGGCGGTCCCGACGAACGTCAGGTTGGCGGTGCCGTGCGCCATCGGAACCAGGTAGCCGCTGGAATTGACTCCAACGAGCGCGCCCTTGTAGATGGTCGTGGAGCCGGCGACTTTGTATTGCTGGATCAGCGTCGGACGATGCTTAGTCTCGTAGGCTGTCGTAAGTGCTGCCAATTACGGTGTCCTCCTGTTTTGCCTCGCCAAGCGGCGCTCAGCGTCCGCCGGCGAGAGAGTCTCAGTTGCGTTCACATGCAAATAGGAGAGATGTGCCCGATTCGGCAAGGTGTCTTCGCTCGCGCACGACATAGATCGCATAACCGGCAATTCTGTCGGTACACCTCAGCGGGTGCTCGATGGTAGACTCTTTAGCGTCGCGTGCGAAGGCGCTTTGCCGGGTCCGTGATAGATTAAAGGAGAGAAGAGAATGAAACAGTTCGCTATTGCTAAGGTTGTTGCGCTCGTGGCGACCGCGGCGGTCGGAACCTCCGCCCTCTCGCAGGGCAGGCTCATCGCCGTGGACAGCAGCCGCAACCTGTACAACATTGACATGAACACCGGCGCAAAGACCCAGTTCGGGACCATCAGTTCGAACGCCGGCGTAACGGGTGGCCTCGCCTACGACAGAGCCAACGACATCATCTACCTCACGTCCACATCGCTCGATTCGGTCTTCTCGCTCGACCTGAACACGGGAACGGCGACCCTCATCGGGCCTTACGGCGACACGAGCATCGTCATGCACGGCCTCGAGTACGACAGCAGTACCGGAACCTTGTACGGCGCCTCGTCGCACAACAACGGTCTTTACAACATTGATAAGACCAACGGCACGGCGAACTTGATCGGCACGTCAGGGCTAACCTCGTTCACCAACCTCGGATACAACAGCGATACCGACGTCCTGTACTCCACCAACAGCGGAACGGACAGCTTCTATCGCATGAACCGAGCCAACGGCTCCGTGACGCTCATCGGGCCACTGGGCGGCCCCACCAACCCGAACGGGCTCGCCTACAACCATGACAACGGCCTCATGTACCTTGTTGACAACAGCACCGACAACCTGTACACGATCAACATGGACACGGGCCAGGCGACCCTCATCGGGTCCACGGGTTCGGGCAACTTGCTCGGCCTGATGTACTACAACCCGATTCCTGAGCCGGCCACCATCATGGCGCTCGGCGTCGGCGTGCTCGCCCTGCTCAAGCGAAGGCACAAGAAGTAGCGGCCCAAAGCGCGAACAAGCACGAATGGCCGGAGTCACTCGACCCCGGCCATTCTCTTGCACGCATCACGCGCCTCTGTGCTTGAGAATCTCGCCAAGATCGAGATCAGGGAACGTGCGGGCGTAGAACTCCGCCTCGTCGGCGCTCACCTCTGGGCGCGACTGCGACATCGGAACGATCTCGCCGGACAGGAACGCAGGCGGGAGCGACTCCAAAAACGCCTCCACCTTGCCGCGCATCTCCTCTCGCGCCGAGAACAGCAGCGCGACCGCCGACTCGCGCGATGCCGGAGGCAACTGCCCCTTGCGCACAAGGTCGTCCACGAGTCGCTCGGTTTCCGTCTGTCGCAGCCGATCCTGCAGTTCGGCGACCTTGCGCTGTACGCCGCGCGAGGTTGAGTCCCGGAAGTCTTCACAGAACAGCCGCGCCGTCTCGACGCGAGGGTTCGAGACGATGCTCACTTCGAAAATCTGCTCCAAGTCGCGACTCACGCTCAAGCTCAGCGACCTCGCCCCGCTCTTCTCAAGCAGCGTGTCAGCCTCCGGCGTGAGCGCAAGTGTGCCGAACAGCTCAGGCCCCAGCGCCTCGACCGAAGTGAGGTACCCGAGGCGGAGCGGGTTCTCAACGTGCTCGATCAACACGCTGACCGGAAACTGAAAGTTGTCCGCGAGTCGCTGCAGGTCCTCCTCGCGAACCAGCAAGCCCTTGTCCTCATACTCGCCGATCTCAAACAGCTTCGCGCGCCGCTCCAGCCACTGCTGGAGGTCGCCCTGGCTCATCTGCACAAGGTACTCCGGCGGCGGGCCAAGCGCCTCGTCATCCCACTTCTCCATCAATTCCCTGGCACGCTCGATTCTCTCGGCATCCGGCATCTCGAGTCGCGTTCCCCGATAGCCGGGGCCGAGCGCCGCGGCGTCGGCGAGCAGCCTTTCGGCGTCCAGCGTGGCTTGCGAGGTGTCTTCTTTCATACCGTTCAGTGTGAACCTCCTTCGTTGGTCTTGGCGGAGCGCGCACGGCGACCCGCATCGTTGTTTGGATTCGAGGGCAGCGCCTGTCAACGTCTCGACTTGGGGCACAATCGTGATGTGTTGCTCGCATCTGTCGCCATGTTGTCGATCCTTGCCTCGCCTGCAATCATTCCGCGGCCCCTCGACTACTCGCCGAAGCCCGGGGCGTTCCGGCTGAGTTGGAACACAACCATCATCGCTTCGGCTGAGGCTCTCGACGAGGCTCGGTTCCTCGCTCGGTCGCTTCGCCCGGCGACGGGGTTCCCCCTGCCGGTGCGTGGAGGCAACGCCGAGGCTCCGAATTCGATCGCGCTCCTGCTCGACACGTCGCCGGAGGTTGTCGCTCTTGGAAGAGAGGGCTACGTTCTCGCGGTCGCTCCAGATCGCATCGTCGCTCGCGCCACCGCGCCCGCGGGTCTGTTCTATGCCGTCCAAACGCTACGGCAGATGCTGCCGCATCAGTCGCTCTTACCCACGAAGCAGACACATGATTGGCTCATTCCTTGCGCCAGAATTGCCGACAAGCCCCGCTTTGCATGGCGGGGAATGCACCTCGACGTGTCGCGCCATTTCTTCCCGCCCGAGTTCATCAAGCGCTTCATTGACCTGATTGCCTTTCACAAGTTCAACGTCTTCCACTGGCACCTGATCGACGACGGAGGTTGGAGGATGGAGAGCCTGCGTTACCCTCTGCTCACCGAGCGCGGCGCATGGCGAAGCGCGCCCAAGCGCGGTGAGTGGAGCCAGGCGGCGCTCAACTTCCCCGAAACGCGAAGCGGCGGAGAGTACGGTGGATACTACACGCGCGCGCAGATTCGAGAGATCGTCGCGTACGCCGCCCAACGACATGTAACCGTCGTTCCTGAAATCGAATTGCCGGGGCACACTCTTCCGTCAATCGTCTGCTACCCCAACCTCGCATGCGACCCGCCAGGCGAGAACCAAAACGTCTACTGCGCCGGCAGCGAAGAGACCTTCGAGTTCCTTGAGAACGTTCTCGACGAAACGCTCGACCTGTTTCCATCCGAGTTCATACACATCGGCGGTGACGAAGTGTACAAAGGGTGGTGGAGCAATTGTAGCCGGTGCAAGCGGCGAATGGATGAAGAGCGGTTGCAGAACGTGGACGAGTTGCAGAGCTACTTCATTCGCCGCATCGACGCGCTCCTGACCGCGCGCGGTCGCAAACTGATCGGATGGGACGAGATCCTCGAGGGCGGCCTCGCACGGAACGCAACCGTCATGTCTTGGCGAGGCATCGAAGGCGGCATCGAGGCGGTACGCCAGGGGCGCGACGCAGTCATGTGCCCTACGTCCCACTGCTATTTCGACTACTCTTACGGCACAACACCTACGGAGGAGGTCTATCTCTTCGACCCCGTCCCGCCCGACTTCACAAGCAGCGAGGCGACGCGCATCCTCGGCGCGCAAGGCAACTTGTGGACCGAGTGGATGCCCGATGAGGAGCGGGTGCTCTACATGGCGTTTCCACGCGCTACGGCCCTCGCGGAGGCGCTCTGGCTGCCGCAGGAGCAGAAGAACCTGCAGGAGTTCCTCGAGAGGCTCGACCTTCACTACGCTCGGCTTGACGCGCTTGGCGTAACCTACCGCATTCCTGCGCCCCAACCGGCTACCGCGCCACTCGTTTTCGACTCCGAGGCGACGGTGAAGTTCCAACCGCCGCCGCATGGCATGCTCATTCGGTACACAACGGATGGCAGCGCCCCCACCGCGGCTTCCACTCCGTACGAGCGGCCGTTCAGGATTCACGCGGGCACCGTGGTGCGTGCTGCGACGTTCCGCAACGGCGGCTCGCACAGCAGCGACGAGACCCGCATCGCGTGTCTGCTTCCGGACGCGCACGCGGCAACCGGGCTCGTGCCTGGCGTTGCCTACCGACTGTATCACGGTTCTTGGTCTCGTGTTCCCGACTTCGACACCCTCGTGCCTGTCGAGACCGGCGCGACCGACCGGGTCGGGACACACGTCAAACAGAGAGAGGAACAGTACGGCATCCGGTTCTCCGGCTACCTCGATGTTCCAGCTGATGGTGAATATGAATTCTATCTCGGTAGCGATGACGGCAGCGTGCTTCGCATCGCAGGCGCAACGGTAGTTGACAACGACGGGCTGCACGGGTTCGTCGAGCGTTCGGCGAGTGTCTACATGAAGCGCGGCGTGTACCCGTTCGTACTGGATTACTTCGAGCAAGGCGGCGCAGACTCGGTCTCGTTACGAATCGAAGGCGACGCAGAGGTTCTCGTGCTGCGGGAAGGGTGACAACCGTACTTCTCGGCAGCGATGCGAGTGTCCGGCTTGTAGAGGGTACTATCAACCTGATGAGCGCCGAACGTTACGACCTGTCGCAGTTGCAGCGCAGTCTGGAGATTGCGCACGCTCTTTCCGCGCAAGATGCGGAAGACGTCGTTTCCGAGGCGATGCTGATTGTCCTCTTGAAGTGGGGCACGGAGCGCCTCGCCAACGCTCACCTCGTTCGATCCGTCGCGCACAACGTAGCGCTCAACCTTGTACGGCGACGGGCGAGGCGTAGGGAGGTACCGCTCGACAGTGAAGACGACGCGAGACTCGAGGGATCGCCGATTCCGATTGACCCCGCTTCTGCCGAGGCGCTCCTGAGGACGTGCTGCCGCGCCGCGGGCATCGAGTCCACCGAGGACATCCGGTTGCTCAAGTTGGCGCTGCTCGACGGATGGTCGTACACCGAACTGTCGGAGATCCTGGGCGCGTCCGAGGAGGCGCTGCGGCAAAGGGTCAGCAGGCTGAGGCGACGCGTCCGCGACGCGTACTTGAACCGTTGAGGCGAACGGTTTAGCGAGGCGTGTCACGAACACGCCTCTGGCGACAATAAGGAGTAAGAGCGTGACGAGATGAACCTGAAGATAATGTCGCTTCTTTCGTTGGCTTGGTTGCTTGCCGGGGCGAACTTGGCGGTATGGTCGGCCAAGCAGGAGAGCCGCCGCGCTGTCGGCGATGGCTGTCGCGGGGTGCCTCCGCCAGGTCCGGTCAGTGCTGCCGATCTGGTAGAGAACCTCTCTGAGCCCGCGGCCGCGCTGGGGCAGGGCACGTTGCCTCCCATCTCTTGCGACAACTGTACTTGGATTCAGTCAATGAGCCAGACCTGGTGCGTTCTCAGGCCGAAGAACACCGACTGCACACCGGGAACCCTCTTTGAAAATAACTATCGCCGCTCCCGGCTCATGCGCACTTACGACTGCGGCTCAGGCAAGATCGCGATCTGCTGCACGCCGTGGGTTGACGACGGCTGCTGCAATAATTCTTCCTCACAGCCCCCATGTGAAGGCGGCGGCGCACAGTACAAGTGCTCGGAGGCAGAATGCCCCGAGCCTTAAGCCAGCCGAGGTGGGCGCGGCGCCTGGCGGCTACGTTCGTTGCCGCCGTGGCTGCAGCCTCATACAGGGCTCTCATTGACATTCTAGTACGTGCGGCAGGATTCGGAGGCATGTCGGATCAGCAGATATTGCGATATAATATTATTATTGGCCTCGTCGCATATGGATCCGCCCTCCCGTTCACGGCGCGCGCTGCCACCTCGATCCCTACTGCCCTAATCGGCTTTACAGGAATGCCATTGGTAATGGCCCTCTACCTTGTGCTGTTGCAAGCGGGGTACGGATACGTTGGAGTCGAGATCATTATTGCATTGATCGGGCTCGCGTTTCAGATATGCTTATGCGTGGGCATCGCAGGAACCCTGCTCAGTCGTGATTCCAGCCAGGAGACCGAAGAGTGAATAGCCGCTGCCGGAACAATGGGCTCACGCTTGTGGAGGTGCTGGTGGTCATCGCAATCATCGTGCTGGCAGCAGCACTAGTTGTGCCAGCGTTTGTCAGCACGCGATCGACCGCACTTCGATCACCGTGCATCGCTCATCTTCGCCAGTACGGATTAGCGCTTCAGATATACGAAGAAACTGTAGAGGGTCGCAAGATGCGCTTTCCCTCCACGGATGACCTCATCTCTTTTGGAGTCTTCGACGCGAAACTTGCAATGTGCCCGGTTGACCCGGTCGGTGGGTACGCATCAAAGTTTGATTCATGCCGTGGACGCGCCCCGCGCTTTACGACGAGCTACGAGACCCTAAGCCGATTCGGGCGTGACTCGACCTTTCTGAGTAAGCTCAATGATGCCGACCCGAACCACGGTGTCGCAGCCTGCCGCCTGCACGGACACAAGACGGCGTCGTACAACCAGGGAATGCGAGGGTTCTGCCTTTGGGCATGGCACATGTTCGAAGGCCCGCTGCTTAGGCTGCGCAAGGATGGCTCCGTCCAGACCGCCATGCTAGAGTTGCAGACACCGGTGGGGATGCCGGGTGCTGGGTCGCGCTTCTCGTTGTGGTCACTCTTCACCGACGAGCCTGAGCCGGAGTGGTCGTCGGTCACCCCGCAGTGACGCTTTGCAAGTCGCGGGGCTTGCGCTGGCCCTCACTCGAATATATCTGACACGGGAATGGGCCTCTGACAACCGCCCCGCTCGGCTCCTAGAGTTCCATGTGGACAAGCAGTTCTTCCGCCGCCTCGCCAAGGCGGGGTGGGTGCCGCACGTCGGGCAGAGGGCGTACCTCGACTCGAACGCCCGCTTCCGCGTCCTCGCGTGCGGCAGGCGCTGGGGCAAGACCGACGCGACCGCAGCCGACATGGCGCGGCGAGTGTTCCTGAGCCGGCGAAGCCGCCAAATCGCCATCGCTCCCACGCTCGCCCAGGCGCGCATCGTCTTCGAACGTATGAAGTGGATGCTCACGGCGGTCGGCGTCGCCTACACCGCTGTGCAGACGCCCCATCCGACGATTCGCGTTCACGAAGGGGGCAAGAGGACGGGCGCAATCGTCCACGTGTTCGACGCCAGAAGCGGGCATGAGGCGCACAACCTTCGAGGCGACGGCGCAGACCATATCCTCCTCGATGAAGCCGCGTTCGTTCCCGAGGAACTCATCACAGAAGTCGCGATGCCGATGCTCGCCGCCAACGATGGCCGCATGACGCTCATCAGCACGCCGCGAGGAAGGAACTTCTTCTATCGCCTCTTTCGCATGGGCGAGCGCGGAGAGAACGGATTCTGGAGCCGCCGCTCACCGAGCAGCGAGAGCCCGCGCGTAAGCGCCGAGTACCTCGCGCTGCAGCGCGAGATTCTCAGCGAGCGCTCGTTCCGCACCGAGTATGAAGCGGAGTTCCTCGACGCGACGACGACCGTGTTCGCGTATGAGGCGCTTGAGCGCGCGATGTCCGCAAGGCGTGTTGATGTCGGAGAGGTGGTCGTCGGCGTAGACTGGGCGCGCTGCGAGGACTTCACCGCCGCTGTCGCCGTGCGCGGCTTGCGATCGCGCTGCGAGGTGGTGGATGCAGCGCGGTGGTCGGGCCTCGGCTGGGCTGCGATGGTCTCTCGCGTTACGGAGTTTGCGACTCGCCACGCCGCTCATCGAATCCTGTGCGACGCGACGGGTGTGGGCGACCCGGTTACGGAGCAGCTCCGCTCCGAGTGCCCAGGCCTGGGCGTGGAGGGCTTCGTCTTCACCCAATCGAGCAAGGCCGATATCATCGAACTGCTGGCTTGGGGATTCGAGCGCGGAACGATTCGCTTGCTGCCCGACCCGGACCTGGTTCGAGAGTTGGAGCACTTCGAGGGGAAGGGCACGGCGCGAGGCAGGGTCGTGTACGGGGCGGTCGGAGGCTATCACGACGACCTGGTCTGCGCCCTTGCGCTTGCCTACTCCGCCCTCGGCCACTCACGCTCGGTGGGCGTCATCGGCCGCGCGAGGTAAGAGCGTCCGATGCGAGGTTCCTCTTGTGTATACTCATGACCAAAATATGCCATCGCGCCCCGGCAGGAAGCTGATCTGCATGGCGGCGGCGACCGCCGCGGCTTCGCTATCCCTTGCACAAGACCACTTCGTCGGCACCGTTGACGCGTACCTCGAACGGCTGAGCGAAGGGCGGGAGCAGCCGCTCAAGACGCAGCCGCCGATGTCGGGCGAGGTCATCCTCGTCGCCGCGCACGGGGCGGGCGAGGAGGAATTGATGCAGCGGTTGGCTCACGTGCTCCACGCCGAGTGGAAGGATGGCACACTGGTCAGGGACAGTGAGACAGCGAACGCGCTGCATGCAAAGGACCGCCAGGAGCGCTTGCAAGCAGTTCGCACGTTCATCACGCAGCGTGTGCCCATCCCCACAACGGCGGATCTGGAGCAGTACTCCAACAGCCTTCGAACGTCTCTTCAGCGCGCCGACGAACTCAGTCGGAACGGATACGGCAGCGTGTCGCCGCCGGGAGCGAACTTCCGGGTTCCCACATGGGCGTCCGTGCAGACCCCGGCGCAAGTTCTCTTGAACGCGACAATCCGCGCCCTAGGTGAAGAGACGTTCGCGGACCTACCGTACTATCGAACGGTCATGTATTCCGACAGACCCACGCAGGTGCAGCGGGCGATTCCAAACGCCGATGAACTCAAGCGACTGCTGGCGCGGCTGTCGGCTCTGGCGCTTGAGGTGCTCGCCGAACAAACGTATAGCGACTCGCCCATAGAGCCGCAGGTTCGGGATCTAAGATCACACTCCCAATCTCTGACCGATGGAAACGTTTCAAGGCTGCAGCTGTTCTTGACTCGCCGGCAGGACGACGTTATGTGCCTGTTCGTCGTGTATGACGGCGGCGGCCGTTTCGCAGGCACTGCGTCCGTCCGAATGCCGACGCGCCTTCCGTCGGACCTCCACCTTCCCGAGGGCCTTCGCCTCAACCGATCTGTTCGGCTTTCGGGGCTCTCGCACGAAGTGCTCGCCTTTCTCGCGCCGGAGCGCATGCCTCCGGGTGTGCTGCCCAACCCTACCGCCGCGGCGACGGCGGCGATGTTCCAGCCCTTGAAAACGGACCCCCTCGCGTTCGGCGTAGCCGAGGTGCTTGCGTCAGTCGCCGAGCAAATGGGTGTTCGCCTCGCAGCGTGCGTCCAGGATTCAGCTCTAAACTTGGTCGTAGCATTGGAGCGTGACGGCAGCGTGGACGCGGCGGCGTTCCTCAGCGCTTTGGCGGACGAGCACGAAATCAGCCTCGCCGACGGCTGGCTGCTGGTGAGGCCCAGGAACCCTCTCAACTCGGAGCGGCAGCGGGTGCCCCGCGACGTTCTACAACGCCTCATGGATCGGGCGCGCGCCGAGAAGGGGCTTTCGCTCCGCGCGTTCGCCGAGTACCACTTCCAATCGAATACCGCCGCGTACCGCTCCCCCGTCACGACCGCGTACCAATGGTTCACCTATGCGTTTTGCGGTCGGTCTTACCCTCGCGTAACCCAGTTCGAGAACGACGATTACGCGCTTGCTGTGCTGATGTACATCGGCTCGCTCAGAGAGCAGGAATATGCGCTCCTCACGTCCGGGAGGGCGCAGTTTGATTTGGGCTCGGCTCGGCCGGAGCAGAGAGACTGGATCCGCGAGATCATCGGCTACCGACACCTCCTGTTGGAGAGCGGCATCGAAGCAGGGACCACGCCGGAATGGCTGCTAACGGGTAGCGAAGCGGCACCCATGCTGTCGCTGCGCGGCGCGGTTCTAACGACGGAGCGCATCTCGCAGCGCGCCGTCGTCAACGAAGAGACGCGCCTGCGCGAGCCGGACACCCTGCTGAATCAACCGATGACCCTGGATGAGATACGCGCGTCCTATGGCTCGTGGCGCGGTATTGAACTCGCCGCCGCTATGAGAGGGCGGTACGTAGTCGGCACCCGGGAGATGCTTTGGGTTACGATCCACGTTCGCCCCGGGATCGTTCGCCGCTTCGCCATACCCCTCGACTTCCACCCCGAAACCGAGCCGCTTCGCTTCAGCGGCCTCCCGGAGGACGTTCGCCGAGCGTTCGGCGTGGGAGGCTGAGCCTTCTCCGGCCACGCCCCTTGCGCCCAACGGTGTAAGATGCACCCATGGCACGAGCACACCAGCACCTCGACCAGCCCATATCGCGAAAGGATTTCCTGCTGGCTGCCATGGTCGCAACCGGCAGCCTCGTCGCCTCGCCGAGCCTCCTCGCCGAGATTACGGAAGAGAAGCGCGAACTAGGGCAAGACGATGAACTCACCGCCGAAGACCTCGCCCGGGCGGAGAAGGTCGCGGGCATACAGTTCACCGAAGAGCAGCGGCAGCAGATTCTCCGCGACGTGAACACCCTCCGGCGCGAGGCGATCGCCTTGAGGGAAAAGCAGATGGACTACTCCGTCGAGCCACCCACGCTGTTCCGACCGATCGAAGGCCCTCCCGGGCGGCCGGTCACCCAGCCTCGCGGCGGACCGGTCGCCGCGCCGCTCGGCGGCTCGGTCGCACAGCGCACGCCTTCTGGGGAAGAGGAGTTGCACTTCAAGCCGCTCACCGAACTGGCGCGGATGGTGCGCTCGCGTGAGGTCTCGCCGGTCGAACTCACTCGCCTTTACCTGCAGCGCCTGGAGCAGTACGGCGAAAAGCTGCTTTGCGTTGTCACGCTCACGCCCGAACTCGCGATGCGCCAAGCGCGCAAGGCGGAGCAGGAGATCATGTCAGGCAACTACAAGGGCGTGTTGCACGGCATCCCTTGCGGCATCAAGGACCTCTTCGCAACCAAGGAGTACCCGACCACTTGGGGCGCGGAGCCGTTCAAGGATCAGCGGTTCGACTACGACGCCGCCGTCGTGGAGAAGCTGGATCGGGCGGGCGCGGTCATCGTTGCCAAGCTGAGCCTCGGCGCGCTCGCGATGGGCGACGTCTGGTTCCGAGGAACCACGAAGAATCCGTGGAACCCCGAGCAAGGCTCGAGCGGCTCGTCCGCCGGTTCCGCCAGCGCGACCGTCGCGGGTCTGGTCGGTTTTGCAATCGGAACAGAGACGCTCGGCTCGATTGTCTCGCCCAGCCACCGCTGTCGGGTAACCGGTCTGCGACCGACATACGGCAGAGTGAGCCGGTACGGCGCGATGGCGGTGAGTTGGACGATGGACAAGATCGGCCCGATCTGCCGCACCGCCGAGGACTGCTACCACGTATTGAAGGCGATAGCCGGAGCGGACCCGCGCGATCCATCGAGCACCGACCGAGTGATAATCGATCCGAACATGGTGGACTCCAAGCGCCTAAGAGTCGGTTACCTCCCCAGCGGAGGGGGCGAGGGAACGCCGGAAGACAAGATGGAGAATGACCCAATCGTTCGCATCTTCCGCGGGATGGGCTACCAGATTCGGCTCATCGAGATGCCCGAACTGCCGGACGCGGTAACCAACATCCTCGGCGTCGAGGCTGCGGCGGCGTTCGATGACTTCACGCTCGGTCCTGAGATCGAGAAACTCGGCAACAGCGCTTGGCCTCGCATCTATCGCTCGAATCGCTACGTGACCGGCGTGGATTACCTTCGGGCGATGCGCGCTCGAACCGTGCTGATGCGCGAGTACGCCGAGAAGACGAAGGACTACGACGTGTTCATCAGCCCGCAACGCGGCCTGGGCGCTCTCACAATCACGAACTTCACCGGCCACCCGCAGATGTTCGTTCCAACGCCCGAAAACGATCGCGGGTTCTCCATCGTCGGCACGCTGTATCACGAGGAGCAACTCGTCGCCCTTGCCATGGCGTTTCAAGCGGAAACCGGAAGCACGAAGCTGCATCCTGACATGAGCAAGATTGGGTAGCGGGAGGAAGCGGGGGCCTGCGCGCTACGGCGCGCCCGCCTCCGCTTCCTCTTCCTCGATGCCGACGAACTCTGCGCGGACCCGGGCGAGGTCGAGTTGCATGTTCACGAGTTTGCGATACAGCCCGTCCATCTCCATCAAGTCCTCGTGCGTGCCGACTTCCACGATGCGCCCCTCGTCCATCACGATGATGCGGTCGGCGTTGCGCAACGTGCTGAGGCGGTGGGCGACCGCAAACACGGTTCGCCCTTCGATCAGGTTCTGCAGCGCTTCCTGAATCCGTCGCTCGGTCTCGGTGTCGACGCTGCTCGTCGCCTCGTCAAGAACGAGCACCTTCGGATCGTGCAGGATGGCGCGCGCGATCGCGATGCGTTGGCGCTCTCCGCCCGAGAGCCGCTGGCCCCGCTCGCCCACGTATGAGTCGTATCCATCCGGAAACTTGATGACGAAGTCGTGCGCGTTGGCGCTTGCCGCTGCCTGCATCACCTCCTCGGGCTCTGCATCCGGGCGACCGTAGGCGACGTTGTGCCTCACGCTTCCGGGGAAGAGGAACGACTCTTGCGGCACGATGCTGACGAAACGTCGGTACTCGTCAAGATCCAACTCTCGGATGTCCACGCCGCCGATGGTGATGCGCCCCTCGGTCGGGTCATAGAAGCGTAGCAAGAGGTTCATGAGCGTCGTCTTCCCGCTGCCGCTCGGGCCGACGATTCCGATCATCTCGCCGGGGCGCACCTCCAGGTTGATGTCGTGCAGCACCTCGTGTGCCTTCTCGTAGCCGAAGCGCACGTTCTCAAAGCGAATCACCTGCGCGTAGTCACCGAGGCGCTTCGGATCTGCGGGCTGCCGGATGTCGGGGATCGTGTCGAGCACCTCGAAGACCCGCTCGCTCGCTGTCAGCGCTCGGCTCATCCAGTCAATGAGGCGGCTCATGATCTCGAGCGGTCCGGTCATCATGCTGAGCCAGAAAGTGAACGCGAACAGCTCGCCGACGGTCATCGTCTCCGCGCCCGCTTCGCCGTACAGGATGGCGCTTCCGCCCACGAACCACACGAGAAGCGACCCGAGGCCGACCAGCAGCATGATAACGGGATAGAACGTCGCCCAGACGGTCTCGGCGGTGTACCCCGTGTCGGCGAGGTCTTGGATTCGGCGGCCGAAGCGACGCACCTCGTGCTGCTCGCCTCGGAACGCCTTGACGATTCGCATCCCGCTCAGGATGCCGTTCAATGCGCCGCTCAACCGCGACCACGTGTGCCAATAGCGACGCCACACGCGAACGATTCGATGCCGGAAGTAGCGCACGAGGATGAGGATGAACGGTATCGGCAGCAAAGTCCAGATCGCAACCTGCCAGTTCATCCACAGCAACGCGACCGGGATGCCGATAAGCAGCAGCCCATTGCGCAGCACCATCGGAATGCCGTCCACGAGCACCTCATAGAGAGCACCCGTGTCGTTTGTCATTCGAGACATCACGCTGCCGACCGTGCGCCGGTCATAGAACGAGAGCGAGAGAGCCTGGAAGTGCTCGAACAGCCGATTGCGGATGTCCATCGTAACCTGCTTGCCGAGCCACGCGTTCGTCCAGAAGCGCACCATCTGCAATCCGGTGGAGACGACTCGCGCACCCGCAAAGGCGACGATCAGCAGAACGAACAGGCTCGGATCCTTCGGTTCGAGCACCGAATCAACCAGGACGCGGATGAGGTATCCCGGCAAGAGATCGAGAGCGGTAATCGCAAACAGTAGCGCCGCGCTGAACGCCACCCGCCACTTGTACGGCTTCAGGAAGCGCATCAAGCGGATGAGCGTCTTGCCGTGACTGGTGCAGAACTCGCACACGTCGCTGTCGGGCGGGAGCGGCCGGCGGCACTTCGGGCAGCGCCTCGGCTCGATCGCCTCAGCCTGCACGGCCAGCCCCTCTCGCAGCCGGTTGAGCGTCTTCGCGGCGTGGACGAGCATCGTGCCGTGCACGGCGGTGGCGCGAATGAGTTCGAACGTCGTGCCGTCACGGACGCCGACGATGGAGGCAGCGTCTACGAGTTCCTCGTACCGAACCTCATCAAGGTCATGGAGCGGTACCTCTTGGATCACTCGGACCTTCCCACCCTCGAGGGCAAGCCGGTAGAGGGCAGTTGATGTCGCGACGAGCGCCGCCCGACCGTACTCTCCGCTGGGCGCCAGGTCCGACTCGATAACGAACGAAGCGCTCGAGGCGACATCGTCGCCCAGCGCCTCGCGGACGAGGTTCGCGACCTCTGCTTCCATTCGAACGGTGATTCTGACAGATGCGACCCACCGCCGTGCCGAGAGAAGTGCCGGTTTACGCGTCCATCCCCGTAGGCTGACGGAAGCCCGAAGACACCTGAGACGGCACAAACGCACCGGCGGCAGGGGTGGAATCAGAAGTGCGTAAGCGGGAGCTCAAAGTAGTTCGTCTCATCGAACCGGACCTGTGCGACGAGTGCCGGTTCGCGGCTCGGGCGCAGGTCGAAACCAAGGACGGAAAGATTCAAACGATGGTCTACTGCCGTCGGCTGGATTGCGACAACTGGGACACCAAGTCAGCCGAACCTGCTCGCCGCCTCGAAGTGGACGGAGAGCAGCCCTTCGACTAGCGCTTCCGACGCAGCAGAGAAGCCGCAGCGACCACCACCGCGAGACCCGTGGCAGGCTCGGGCACCGGCTGCATGTTCATCGTGTGGTTCGCGCTAACGAACTGCGTCAGCGTGCCGGTGGACCCCGTCACCAACTCGATCGTATCCACCCAGCGAACACGCGTCGTCGGGGCGACGAATGGCGCAGGCCCGGTCGTGTGCTGGCCCGATGCGTTCAGCCAAGATTCGATACGGTACTCGTGCCCATTGTCGAGGTCCTGGATGAGCGTCCGGATACGAAGCACCTGGTCGGGATTCGAGCTGCCGCTCCATTGCACGCTGCCGTGTACCGTCAGGAACTGTTCTCCGGCGAAGCGCCAGCCCGGTCGCGCGACGCCTTCGCTGATGATGAAGAGCGTTACGCTCCGGTTAGCGCCTGTTAGTGTTACGGGCGGCTCGGACGCAACCTGGTTGATGCCCGGCTCCCAATAGCGGGCCGAGGCGTCGAAGGAGAAGTCTCCTCCGTGGTCGATGAGGGTGACATCGAATGTCGCTCCCAGAGCCTGGGTGGCAACCGCGATGGCGAGCAGGCTCGCCGCTCCTTTCGTGAGGGCCATGTTGTTCTCTCCTTTCGTGCCTTCGGAGAGATGCAAGCGGCGTGCCAAAGCGCTCGCAGGCGGACTGCTTTTATGGGCGCGGCGATCCCACGGGCACGCCACACAGCGGGCTGATGCGCAACATCAGGTCGCTGCGGAAGTCCTCGTCATCCGACCAGGCGAAAACCTCGCCGAACCGCACGGTGATGCGTGTCGGCCGAGGCAACTTAGCGCCCTTCGGCAACCAACGCAGCGTCCCCGTTATGCCGACCGGCAGGATCTGCGCACCCGACCTCTTCGCGAGCAACTCCACCCCACGGTTCGCCTCGCCGAGGCGCTTTCCGTCCCCCCGCGTGCCCTCGGGGAAGATGAGCAGCGCCCAACCCTCGTCGAGCAACTCGAGCGCCCGCCGGATGGCGGCTTTGTCCGCCTCGCCCCGGTGGACAGGGAACGCCCCCAGCCGCCGAATCAGCGGCCCGAACAGCGGCGGCCGAAACAGCCCAGCCTGCGCCATGAACCGAACCGGACGGGGCATCGCGCAGGCGACTGCAGGGGGATCTGCAAAACTGACATGGTTCGCCGCAACGATGAGTGGCCCGCCTCGAGGCACGTTCTCAAGCCCTTCAACGCGGAAGCCGCCAAGCGGCTGGAAGATGAAGTTCCGCACCAGCCACCGCACGGAGCGATACACCGCATCCCCGCGCTCGGTCAACGGGTTGCGCGAAGGCGCTTCGGTCTTGCGCTCCGCGGCGTCCACTCCTCAGTTCACCTTGAGGGTGAAGGTGACGTCGTGCTGGTTGGGCGGGTAGCAGACCTCATCCGTGCAAAGCTGCGTCTCGACGGTAAGCGTTGCCGTCACTTCGCCCTTGGCGTCCTTCGACAGCGTAACCTCGACCGGAATGTCTACCCTCCCCTCATAGACGGAGAGTGGCTCGGAGGAAAGGCCCGGAAACTCCTTCATCTCGCCTTTGGGGAACTCCGGCGTCAGCATGTCCACCGGGCCGTCCTTTAGGTCAATCCGCAGCGGGCGATACGAGCCTCCGACTTCAGGTGTGTAGGCGTGCAGCCCCTCCGGAACTTCGACCCGAACCACTACCTTCGCCTTCTCGCCGGCGTTCACTTCGGGCGTCAGCACCTCGACCGTCACTGTGGCGTCGGTCTCGGTGGGCTCGGCCGGTCGGTCCGGCTGCTCCGGTTGGGGCGAAGAGTTGGACGAGGAGGCCGGGTCTGCGGTCTCCTCCTTTGTGCCGCCACACCCCACGAGGGCGAGAAGCGACAATGCGGCTACCGAGCAAAGAATCCCTTTCATGGTGCTATTATGCACGGGCGATGCGTCCCGAAGAGCAACTCCGCGCTCTCTCGCGCGGCTGTGCCGAGATTATCAACGAGGAGGAACTCCTCGCCAAACTGAGGAAGGACCGCCCGCTGCGGGTAAAGCTTGGCGTTGACCCAACCGCCGCGAGCGTCACCCTCGGCTGGGCGGTCGTGCTGCGAAAACTGCGCGACTTCCAGCGTCTCGGGCACACCGCGGTGCTCATCATCGGCGACTTCACCGCCATGATCGGAGACCCGAGCGGCAAATCGAAAACGCGGCCGCAACTCACCCGGGAAGAGGTGAGGAGGAACGTCGAGGGCGTTTCGCAGCAGATCTACAAGATCCTCGATCCCGAAAGGACCGAAGTTCGATACAACGCCGACTGGCTCGGCAAGATGGACTTCTCCGACGTCATCCGCCTCGCGGCGAGAACGACCGTCGCCCGCATCCTCGAGCGCGACGACTTCAAGAACCGAATGGAAGAGGACCGCCCGATCGGTCTGCACGAGATTCTGTATCCCCTCTGCCAGGGCTACGACTCCGTCGCGGTTGAGTCGGACGTGGAGTTGGGCGGTACCGATCAGAAGTTCAACAACCTCGTGGGGAGAGACCTGCAGCGAGACTACGACCAAGAGCCGCAAGTCGTGATGCTGATGCCGCTGCTCGTCGGCACCGACGGGAAGGAGAAGATGTCGCAGTCGCTCGGCAACTATGTCGGCATCACCGAGGAGCCGAACGAGATGTTCGGCAAAACCATGTCCATCCCCGACGAGCTCATCGTGAACTGGTTCATGCTCTGCACAGACGTGCCCGAAGAGGAGATCGCCGAAATCGAGGAAGCGATGAAAGGCGGCGCGCTAAACCCACGGGACGCGAAGCGACGACTGGCGCGTGAGATCGTCGCGCTCTATCACGGAGAGCAAGCGGCGCAAGAGGCGGATGAGTTCTTCCTGCGCACCTTCAGCAAGCGCGAGGTGCCCGAAGAGGCGCCCGAGGTCTCGATTCCGGGCAGTTGCGTGCGCGACGGCAAGGTCCAGATGCCCGCGCTCATCCATGCCATCGGGTTGGCGAAGAGCGTGAGCGAGGCGCGGCGGTTGATGCAGAGCGGAGCGGTTTACCTGGACGGCGAGCGAGTCGGCGACCCGAAGGCGGACGTCGCCCTCGAAGACGTCGCGGGCAAGGTGCTGCGCGTGGGGAAGCATCGGTTTCGAAGGTTGATCCACGAGGAAGGGCGACCGACCCCGCGAGCCTAGAACCCGTACCGCAGCGTGAACGAGTAAGCCGCCCGGCCGTCGCGCACCAATCCGCGAAACCGGACGTGCTCGACCGGCTCGAACCCTACGCCAAAGGTCAGCAAACGCGAGTCGTGCTCCATCAGCAGGCTCCAGCCGGTATAGACGGGCAGCTCCAGCCCGACGAACGCGCCTCGGAAGCGCGGGCCGCTGCCTCCTCCGAGGGTGAATGAAATCCGCTCGCGTTGCGCCCAGTCGGCGTACACGTTGAATTGCCACGTTGCCGCGACCCAAAGCCCACGGCCGTCGGGCGAGTCGTTCCCCGCGTCCCAAACGCCGATCGCGATGCCAGGGGCGTACTCCGGGAAAGGCTGCACGACGCTGTACTGAAGGTGGACCGCAAGCTCGCCGCCGTCCATCATCGCGCCGAGCTCGAAGAAGAGAGGCAAGCCGACCTGCAGAAAACCAGTGGTTCTGTGGTTGTCGGTTCGATAGAGCGCCTCTGCGCTCGCCTCGCCGGGCACAAGCGTTACCCCCGTCGGAATGGTGAGCAGTCGGTCGGCAAGAGAAAACGCAGGCAGAGCCGCCAGCGCGAGGAGAGCCGCGAAGCGCATGGACTCGAAGTGTACCAGCGGGGGCGG
>JBFMFD010000014.1:0-27251 GCA_040752255.1 Armatimonadota bacterium | reverse complement strand
ACGCGCTGAAGGAGTTGGAGCCCGGGTGGAAGGCCGCAAATGATGCGCTCGCTCTGCTCGCAGACATCGCACGCCTGGAGGAGATGAAGGAGCTGCTGGAGCAGTCCGCCGGAGAGCGCGAAAAGGAGAAGCAAGAGGCGGAGAAGCGGCTCGCCGAGCGTAACGCCCTCGCAGAGCGGGCAAAACGATACGATCAACTGGAGGCGGAACGCCAAAACCTTCAGGTGCTCAAAGACAAGGCGGACGCGCAGGCCCACCTTTTGAGTGAGATCGTGCACCTCGAACAGCAGGTAGAGGGGATCAAGGAGCGCATCGCCCAGATCGGGGATGTTGACCTGGAGGCGGCACAGGCGGCAGTCGAGCAGGCGAGTCGGGCGCGGTCGGTAGCCGAAGCTGAAGTGGAGGCGCAGCGTAAGTCCTGGGACGAACTGAAGGCGAGCGCACAACAGCAAGTAACGACCCTAACAGAGCGCAAGTCCGCTCTGGAGCGGGAAATCCGGCAACTCGAAAGCGCAGTGAAGGGCGGCGTGTGCACCACCTGCGGTCAGGCCTTGCCGGGTGGGCTGCTGCCCGCGCAAGCCGAGAAGGAGAAGAGCCTCAAAGAGGTTACCAAGGAGTTGGCCCTCGCCGAGCGCGCGCTGACTCAGGCGGAAGCGGAGCCGAAAGAGTTCGTTGCCGCGAGGAAGGCGCTGGACGAAGCGAGAGAAGGTGAGGGGCGTGCAGTAGAGGCTCTCGCCAAACTGAGCACGCAGGCGCAACTGCTGCAGGGCGAGCAGGCTGCCCTTCTCAAAGCCGAGGCGAGCCTACGTCAGAAGCGAGACGAACTCGGCGAGCCGGTTCCCTTCGACAAAAGCGCGTGGACGAAAGTAACGGCGGAGTTGGCTTCGCTCCAGGAGGACTACCGGAGATACCTCGCGACCGCGGACGCAGAGAAGCAGTACGCTACCGCCGCTGTGCGCTTGGAGGAGGCGCAGAAGAAGGTCGCGGGCGTGATTGACGAGATCGAGCAGCGCCGGAAAAAGGTTGAGGAGTCCGGCTTGGATGAAGCGAGCGCAGGGCAGGTCGTTCAAGAGTACGAGCGTCTCAAGGGGGCGGTGCAGGTGGCCGCCGCCAATCTCGATGCTGCGTCCCAGCGTGTCGCCGACATGGAGCAGAGGTTGGCAACCGCGAAGCAGAACCTTGAAGCGATCGAAGAGGCGCTTCGCGAGGAGCGAGCCGCGGCTGCGGATGAACTGCTGAACAAGTCGCTTGCGAAGGCGCTTGAGGCGCTTTCAAGGGAGTTGACGGAGTCGATTCAGCCGCAGTTGGCGAGAGTTGCCTCCGAGTACCTTGCCGCGCTCTCGCGTGGCCGCTACACCGAGATCGAGCTGAGCGCGGACTTCGAGCCGACGCTGGTTGATCACTTCGGCGCACAGGCGGGCAGGAAGCAGGTGATCAGCGGGGGTGAGCAAGACATCGTGATGCTCAGCCTCCGGCTTGGGCTGTCGCACCTCATACGGGCGCGTTCCGGCCAACCGTTCGGCCTCTTGATTCTTGATGAGGTGTTCGGATCTCTGGACGAGGACCGTCGCCAAGCGGTGATGGAGCAGTTGCGCGAGTTGAGCGATATGTTCGAGCAAGTGCTCGTCATCAGCCATATCGAGGGCATCAACGAGGCGGCGGATCGTGTGATCGAGGTGCACTACGACCAGGCGCGGCGATGCTCGTTTGTGCGTGGCCACGACATCGCCGAAGGCGAGATGCAGTTGGTCGCGCCTTAGCCTGGCACAAGTTGTAACTGAGAGCCTTGCGTGCGGCGGGCTTCGCGCCGAGTGGAATCATCTCGCTACAGCCTGAGCATCCCTGACCGCTTGGGCCTGTCACCGCTTGGAGGAGTTAACAAATGAGCCTTTCCCGCCGCGAGTTTTTACGAGTTACCGGTATGGCGACCCTGACCGCCGCACTGCCGCTGGGGCTTGGCCGCAAGTCGGCGCTTGCCGCGTCGCCCCCACCGGGCCTGGAGAGATACACCGCCAGGGTCATGGGCGCGAACGTCAAGGTCTGGACGTTTGACCAGTCTCGCACAGTCCGGCAGCGGCAAATCCAGCAGGTCGTTGGTTGGGGCTTTGAGTGTCTTCGAGACAACGACGTGTTCGGCAGCGTTCCGACGTACGACCTGTACCACGCCGGCGCGGTCGCCGAGGAACTGGGAGAGCAAGGCGTGGACTATCTGTTCACCGGCGCCGACAGAACGCCCGGAATGGAGGAGTTGATACCGGCGAGCGCTTGGGCTGCCATCCGCGAACGGTACCCATACATCGGCGACGCCCGGCGATGCCTCACCTCCATCGCGGCTGGAGCAGGAATGACTTCCGTGACCGAGTTCATGCTCGACAAGGTTGCGTTCCTGCGTGGGATCATGCCGTCGAACGCACGCATGCAGGCGTTCAACGGGCCCGAGTTGGAGGGGTACCTCAAGTGGAACATGTACGACCACAACTTCCGGGCGTGGGTGCGCTCGATCGGCCTTCCCGCTCCTGATCCGGTGGACGACCCGGCGATGCGAGCCTTGGTGCGACAGAACTACGATAACTTCAAGAACGCGATGAAGTCCATCTGGGGCGACAACTGGGTCTACGACTCGTCCCATGTGTATGTCTACGACGGTGCGAACGGCCCCGGCGTGTACTACTATCCGTGGCCCAGCGGCCACAAGGTGCTCACCGAGGTTGGGGTCAGCCGCGTTGCAGTCCAGGACCCTGCGTATTGGTTTGGCCGGGTTCTGTTCGATGTCGTGCAGTACTACGCGAGCCGCGGTCTCGAGTGGCTTGGCGCAGACCGCTACATGTACAACGTCGAAGAGTTCTACATCCACTCCGCGGTGGACCCACGATTCCTCGACCTCTGGTTGAGCGGACAGACCGAGGTCCTCTGGAACCCACAACTGTATCGCCAGCTGGTCGAAGGCTTGAACGGCTCGAACAGAGAAGGGCTTCCTGAGTACGACGCCGTAATGATGGACGAGTCCCTCGCCGCAGCGGTGCTCAACGTCATGCAGACATTCCGAAACAACCGAGGAACGTACGAACCCCAGCAGCCCGAGGGCGGAGGGGGACAGGACTCCTTCGGCGGAGAACTCGATAGCGCCCTCGGCGGAGCGGGCGGACAGAGCGTAGAGCGAGGATACGGAACCGGAACCGGCGGCGCAGGCGGCGGAATCGCCGGAGGCGCGACGCCAAAGGGAACGCCAACCACGCCCGTCGAAAAGCTCGGTGGCGGTCGCTAACGCTCCCAGTCCACGACTTCGAGCGTCGTGGACTGGACGGCCTCGCCGACCTTGAGCCGAACGCCATAGGTGCCTGCGTCTACTATGCCGCGGGCGCCTTGTCGGTTCAGGGGCCATGCTACACGATTGAGACCGGCCTTGCCCTCAACGCGCAGCTCCCGCATCACCCGCCCCGTCGCGTCCAGGATCTCGACGGTCACGGACTCCTCAGCCGACTTCAGGTAGTACCAAATCACCGCACCGAACTCTGGGTTGGGCGCCGTCCAGCGTCCGTGACCTTGAAAGGCGTCAAACATATCGGCGATGAAGTTGTGAGCCAACGCCCGATTCGGTTGAAAGAGGTGAGCGTCCTTCTGCAGAACTTCGGGCGTCAACTGGCGCAGGGGAGTGATGTCCGCGATGAACACACCGCGCCCGTGCGTGCCCAGGATCAGGTCGCTCTCGCGTGGATGGATGATCAGATCCTGTACCGGCGTTGTCGGAAGGCCGTTCGTGAGTCGCACCCACTCCGCGCCGCCGTTCAGCGTCGCGTAACAAGCGCGCTCCGTCCCGACGATGAGCAGGTTCGGATTCATCGTGTCCTGCCGAATGACCGCAATCTGCTCGTTCGCCAAGTTGCCCACGATGGACGTCCACGTCTTGCCCATGTCGGTAGTTTTGAAGATGAACGGAGTGAAGTCGTCCTCTCGGAAGCCCGTGAAGGCGACAAAAGCGGTGTTTACGTCGTGCGGGGAGGCGACCACTCGACTCACCCACCACTCCTTCGGCGCGCCGGCGATGTTCTGGTTCACCTGATTCCAAGTGTGGCCGCCGTCCGGCGTCACCCACACGTTGCCGTCGTCCGTGCCGACCCAAATGATCCCCGCCTCCAGCGGCGACTCATCAATGGTCGTAATGGTGCAGTGTGGGACGTTGCCTCGAATCTTCTCCGCATTGTTCGTCGTTAGGTCTTCGCTGATCGCTTGCCATGTGTCTCCACGATTCAGCGAGCGGAACACCTTCTGCGCGCCCCAATACACGATCTTCGAGTTGTGAGGGGAAAGCAGAAACGGAGTCATCCAGTTCCTGCGAAGACCCTGCTCGCTAGGCGCAATCCGCTGCGAAGTCCGCGTCTTCATATCCACGCGCGCGAACCCGCCGAATTGAGACGAGGTGTAGATCGTCGCTGGATCCTCCGGGTCGGCGATGGCGTAGAACCCGTCGCCCCCAAGGATGTTCTTCCAGTCCGCGTTGGCAATCCCGCTCGGTTTGCGCGTCTTCGACGGGCCGTGCCACACGCCGTTGTCCTGCAATCCTCCGAACACGTTGTACGGAACGGCCATGTCCGCGCCGATCGCGTAGAACTGAGGAATCGGGAGGTTGTCAATGAAGCGCCATGTCGCCCCCTTGTCGTACGACATGTAGAACCCGCCGTCGTTTCCAACCAGAAGGCGGTCAGGGTTGTTCGGGTCAATCCACATTCCGTGATGATCCACGTGAATGCGAGAGTCCAGCCTGCGGAACGTCTTTCCGCCATCGTTGCTCACGAGGAGTTGCACGTTCAGCACGTACACGGTGTCGGCGTTCTTGGGATCCACTCGGATCTGCGAGTAGTAGTAACTGGCTGGAACCGATCGCTCGCTCATGCGCGTCCAAGTCTTTCCGGCGTCGTTGGTGCGATACACGCCCGAAGCCTCGCCCTGGTTCCGGTTCTCGATGATTGCGTACACGGTGCGCGGGTCCTCGGGATAGATCGCAATCCCGATGCGCCCTAACTGCTTGCTCTCAGGCAGCCCTTCGGTGAGCTTCTTCCACGTGACCCCGCCGTCCTCGCTCTTGTAAATCGCGCTACCGGGGCCCGACTCGCGAATGTGCCACGCCCGCCGAAGACGGTCATACGCCGCCGCGTAAACCTCGCGCGGGTTCTTGGGGTTGATCGCAATGTCAATGAAGCCGGTGGTGTCGTTGTCGCCGTCGAGTGTCTTCGACCAGGTCTTCCCCCCGTCCGTCGTCCGATAAACGCCGCGGTCGCCGCCCGGCCGATAGAGAGGCCCCGAGGACGCGACCAGCACGACATCCGGGTTCGTCGGGTGAATCGCGATGCGGCCGATGTGGATGCTGTCCCTAAGCCCCATGTTCGTCCATGTCTTGCCGCCGTCGGTTGACTTATAGACTCCGTCGCCGTAATGACAACTGCGCTGGTTGTTGTGCTCGCCGGTTCCGACCCAAACGACCTCGAGGTTACTGGGCGCTATCGCAACGTCCGCCAGCGATACCGTTCCCTGGTCGTCAAAGATCGGTTCCCATGTCGTGCCGTTGTTCACCGTCTTCCACAAGCCGCCCGATGCCGCAGCGGCGTAGATGGTCTGCGGCTGCGAAGGGTGAGCCTCTACGTCAATGATCCGCCCGCCCGTTACCGCCGGGCCTATGGAGCGGAAGGTGACCTGGGAGAGAAGGTCGGCGTTCGAAGGCTGCGCGACGGCGAAGCCGGCGGCAGCGAAGACGGCAACTGCGATCGAAGTCAGTCGTTTCATGGCGCATGTCCGGGTGAGCGTGTCTACCCTATCCGAAGGAGTACGCACGCGCCCGGGGTCTGGGTTTCCGCTCGCGGGCCGCAATGTGGGCGCCGGGCTACCTCTCCTCGGCTTCAGCAGCCGCAAATGCCTCCGCAAAGTCAGAGTGTTTGCGACAGAGGCGAAGGAAGTCGCACGAGTGGCAGATCGCCTTCGGTCGAGGCTCGATCTCTTCGAATTCCCGGTGCAGAACCTCCGAAGCCAGCTTATCGAGGGCAACCCGAAACTCGGCCACCTCTTCATTGCTGATCTCGACGCTTGTCGCCTCCCCCGTGCGCAGGGCGATGATCGTGCTGAAGTACCGCTTCGCCGGAAACACGGATCGCACGAGAATCTGATAGACGTTCATCGCAACGTCGTACCGAACGTCGTCTTCGGTCGTCCCCTCACGCAAGCTCTTGTAGTCAACCACCTCAATGGTCTCCTCGTCGAGGCGGTTGATTCGGTCGAGCACGCCCAGCAGGACGTACTCTCCCATGTCGAGTTGAATCCTGCGCTCGACGTCGAGCACCTCGACCTCTTTGGCGCGCTCCACTTCCGCTTCTACGAAGGAGGTGATGATGCTTCGCCCTTCTGCGAGCGCCTCTTCCGCCTCATCCGGGCTGACGTATCCCGCCGACACCCAGTTCTCCTCAAGCCGCTCGACCGCCTCGGCGACAACCGGCACGCCGGAGTGTTCGCCTTTGTACAACTCTTCGAGCGCCCGGTGCAACGACGTTCCGAAACTGTAGTACCACTTCGCACGCTGGAACACCTTGCCGCGCGGATCAACGAACGTCCAGCGATACTTCACCGGGCACGCGAGGTAGGTCGTCAGACGAGTCGGTGAAAGAATCGGCTTGCGCATCGGTGATTCAGTTCTTCAAGGAGGGGTCGTCGGTGAATGGCTTGCGCATCGCTTCGAGCGCCTGCCCCTCGATCGCTTCAACTTGCTCCTCGCTCATGCCGAGGCGGCGGGCGGTCTCCTCCACGGGGAAGGGTCCTTCTTCGCCGATTCCATAGCGTAGCGCGAGCACTCGCTGCGCCTCGGGCGGAAGGTCGAGCAGTAGATGGTTGAGCATCGTGCGAAGCAGCGCGCGGTCTTCGGCGCCGATCTCTTCCTCGCCCAAGTCGTCAATGAAGTCTGCGAGGCTCGACGTCTCCTCGCCCCGCACCGGCGCCTCGAGCGAGAGGGTTGGGGCTATCGCCTCACGAATCTCCGCGATTTGGCGCTCAGCAATGCCGACCGCCTCAGCAAGCTCGGCCTCGCTCGGCTCTCGCCCGAGTCGCTGGGCCAGCAGGGCGCGCGCCTCCGAGATGCGCTTGAGGAGCCTCCCAAGCCGGCGCGGCAGCCGAATGGCACGAGACTGCGTAGAGAGGCAGCGCGCCATCGCGGTCCGAATCCACCACCGGGCGTAGGAGGCGAACCTGTATCCTCTGTCCACGCGGTAGCGTCGGGCGGCACGAACCAAAGCGGCGTTACCCTCCTGGACGAGGTCTTGTCGCAGGACACCGCGGCCAATGAACGACCGCGCCGTCTCTGCAACCAGACGCAGGTTGCACATCACCATGAGCCTTAGCGCCTCGTCGTCTCCAGACGCTATGCGCCGCGCCAGCGCAGCCTCCTCCCGCGGGGTGAGAGGTTCGTAACCTCCCACAACATCGAACCACGCCTCGCCTGCCGACTTGACCGTTCCCGCCTCCATCGCGCGCAGTTCTTCCAGAGGAACGGTCGCCTCGTCGGGCAAAGGGGGCAGGCGGCGCTTCGCGGCACGCTTTTCGCCGTAGTCCACCGAGATGCCCCGCGCCTCCAGCGCCTCGAGAACCCCTTCGATCGCTTCAGGCTCGACGGCGCCCAGCGCGGAGTTCAACGCCTCGGCACTGATCTGCCCGTTCTGCGCGAGTTCGAGAATGCGGTCGAGGTCCATTCGCCTCTGTTGTACTCGAAACGAGCTTGCGTCAACCGTTGCGCTCGCGGCGGGCACGTTCTCGCTCCAGAACCGCTATCGCCGCCAGCACCACCTTCTCCGTGAGCGGAGGCGGGCCACGGAACGGATCCGGTGGGGGTTCGAGGCTGAGTAGCTCGCTTTTTACGTCAGGCTCCAGCCGGGCGAGGATCGAGTTTCGGCTTTCCATGCCCGTCTCCACCAACGCGTGTGCAAGGCGGATTGCGTCGTCCGATGTTAGTAGCCCCTCTTCCAGCAGCCGGTCGCGAATGTGCCCTCCCACGTCGTCGTCCAGCGCGGCGCGGAGGAGCAGCCCTTCCGGTCCCCGCACCTTGGGAGTGCGTTGGCCAGAGGGGGAAGACTGCTCCCGTGCGTCCTCCTTCTTGTGGCGCGCGCCCTTGCGGATTCGCTCCAGCTGTTGATTCAGAGCACGAAACGCAGCCTGCCGGTCGGACCGCGCGACGGGGTGCAGCCCGGCGAGCTCGTCGAGCACGTCAACCGACTCCAACGGGTCTCCCTCATGCGCGAGAATGCGCAGCAACTCGTCCCAAAAGCCTTGCGGAACCTCGGTGGGCACCGCCTGCTCCCCGAGGCCGTGGTCGCGTAGCAGCCCGGCGACTAGGAACCGAGTCGGCGACAGCGGGTTCTCTGCTGCCTGAATCAACCGCGCGGGCCCTTCGGTTCGAAGCAGGTCGTCCGGATCCATGCCGAATGGGAGAAGCGCAATGCGCGCTGGGACGCCCTCTCTTTCCAGTAGCCTTGCCGCCTGGAGGGCAGCCTTCCTCCCGGAGGCATCCGGGTCGAAGAGCACAACGGCCTCATCCGCCCAGCGCTTCACGAGCGCGGCGTGTTGCGAGCCGAAGGCGGTGCCGAGAGGTGCGCAAGCAGTGCGAACGCCCGCCCGATGGCAGGCAATGACGTCGAGGTACCCCTCGCAGAGCACGATGCGGCTGGTCTTCTTGAGTTCCTCCTTGGCGAGGTGGAGTCCGAACAGCGTGCTGCCTTTGTGGAAGTCGGGCGTGTCTCGGGAGTTGAGGTACTTCGGTTCCGCGCCTGCGATCGCCCTTCCGCCGAAGGCGACGAGGCGGCCACGAGTGTCACGGATAGGGAAGATGAGTCGTCCGCGGAAGAAGTCGTTGTAGCCGCGGGACACATCTCCGGTGAGCAGGCTGCATTCGGCGGCGAGCGCAAGCCTCTTGCCGGAGCGCTGCAGGTGGGTGGTGAGCGCCTCGTACTCGTCAGGCGCATATCCCAGCTCCCACTTGTCCATGGTCTCGTCGTCAATGCCCCGCTCGCGGCAGTACTGGAGCGCTTCGCTTGAGTCATGGAGGCGATTGCGGAACCAAGTGAGGGCGGCCTCCATCACTTCGGCGCGGTCGTCCTTTTGGGATGGGCTTGCGCTCTTGCCGCCGCCGGACGAGAGTTTGATCCCAGCGCGCTGGGCGAGGAGGTCGAGGGCGCCTCGAAAGTCGAGGTTCTCCGTCTCCATCACCCAGGTGAAGATGTCTCCGTGCTTTTGGCAACCGAAGCAATGGAAGGTCTGGCTGTCGGGGTAGACGTAAAAAGAGGGCGTGTCCTCTTGGTGGAAAGGACACAGCCCTCGAAACGTTCGTCCCGACTTTTTGAGCGCTACGCGCTCCGAGACCAGGGCGACGAGGTCGCTACGCTCGCGAACAGTCTCCCTGTCATCGGGCATTCGCCATCGCTATGCTTGGCCGGCCGAGACAACGATGCCGGTGCAGCGGTACGGGGTGTTGGCGTTCTCCCGCGCGAATCGGAAAGCCACGTTATGGCTGCGGAGGAAGCGAACCATGAAGTAGTCGGTTCCGATGTCGTAGCCGTCCGGGTCGCCGTATTTTTGGATAACGGATGCCATCGAGGTGCCGAGCGTGATGCCCTTCGTGGTTCGGGCTGCGCTATTGGAAATCCCGATGATTTCGATCTGGACGACCTTGTTGAACTTGTTGAGAACGAAGTTGATGCTGCTGCCGGCGCCGCGGCGATAGATCCAGCGCACGTATTGGGTGGTGATGTTTCCGGTGGTGCCTCCGCCACCCGCGCCGCCACCGCCGCCAGAAGGCTGGCCTGCGTCACCTCTACCTGGGGGGACGATGCCACCCATCTGGTTCATGCCGAGCGGGGGGACGATAAACTGGCCTGGGAGGCGAGCCTCGGCGGTCTGGTTGCCGCCGCCGCCGCCACCTCCGCCGCCGCCAAAGCCGCCTCCGCCGGTACCGCCACCGCCACCACCGCCAGTCTGTTGGCCTTCGAATGTGATGGCTTCGATGTCGGTCGGCGAGCCGAACTTCTTGACGACGTCAACGCCGGTGTCGTACAGTTTGATGCCCATCAGGCCGCTCTCGGCCGCCAGGGCCGCGCCTGGGATAGCGAGCAGCGCGGTGGCTGCCCATAGGTTCTTCGCTCGAATCTGCATTCGCTACTTCCTCCTAAAATCGGTTCTCCAGCCGAGCCCGGAGGGGCGTCGGTCGGGTCTCTCGCGTCTATTCTGACGCAAGGAGCGCCCCCGGAGGTTACCCTGAAGACGAGTCTACCTTGCTTGAGCGTTCCCGCAAGGGGTATTCTCGGCGCACATTCTAACACAAGGAGGTCGTTTCGACTACCATGTCCGCAGACTTAGCCGTGACCACGGCCGAATTCGACAGCAAAGTTCTCCAATCCGACGTCCCAGTCCTCGTAGATTTTTGGGCAGAGTGGTGCGGTCCCTGCAAGGCCATCGCCCCTCATGTCGAGGCGCTTGCCCAGGAGTATTCCGGCAAGGCCAAGGTTTACAAGGTGGACGTTGATCAAGACCCGGACATCGCTGTCCGGTTCGGTGTGATGAACATTCCCACTCTCCTACTTTTCAAGGGTGGGCAGGTGGTTGACCACATGGTCGGCGCCGAGCCCAAACAGAAGATTGCGGCGATGCTGGATCGCGCTTTGGCGTCCACGTAGGCGCGCCGCTCCCCCAAACGTGGGTTGAGGAAGCCATCAGGACCGCCGTCGGTAGCCCAGGCGAGCGCCCTGATGGCTTCCCTCATCCTGCTGAGCCGCATTCTTGGTCAGGCTCGGGACACGGTCATCTCGGTCGTGTTCGGCAGCAACCTTCAGGTTGACGCTTACCGCGCCGCGTTCTCAGTGCCCGACCTGTTGTTCTTTCTCATTGCGGGCGGCGCGTTGAGCAGCGCGTTCATCCCGGTGTTCTCCGAGTACATCGCCACGGGCGACGAGGAGCAGGCGTGGAGGGTCTACAGCACGCTCACGACGTTCATGGGGTTGGTCGTGCTCACCTTTGTGGTCTGCGCCTTCATCTGGACTGAGCCGCTCGTAGCCTTGACCGCGCCCGGCTTACCCGAGGAGGGAAAGCCGCTGACCGTTGCGATGGCGCGCATTCTGTTGCCGGCGCAGTTCGGCTTCTTCTTGGGCGGCTTGATGTTCGGCACGATGAACGCGCGCAACCACTTCCTCGTTCCGGGCCTTAGTCCGAGCCTGTACAACGTGGGCATCATTCTCGGGGCGTTGGCGCTGGCGCCCCTGCTTCCTCTTCCGGTGTTCGGCCTGGCTTGGGGGGCGCTCGTCGGCGCCCTTGCCGGGAACCTGGTTGTTCCTCTGTTGTTGATGCATCGGTTCGGCGCGCGCTTTCGGGCGTGCCTTGACCTGAAGCATCCGGGCGTGTTGGCAGTGTTCCGGCTCATGCTTCCGGTTGTGCTTGGCTTGAGCCTGCCGGGCGTCTACGCCATTGTGATGCGCGCGTTTGCGAGTCACTTCGGCGAAGGCATCATCAACGACTTGGAGTTGGGCAACCGCTTGATGCAAGCCCCGCTGGGAATCTTCGGCCAGGGGTTCGCCATCGCCGTGTTTCCCACGTTGAGCACGCTGTACGCCTTGAGCAAGACGGATGAGTTCCTCTCAGCCTTGGGGAAGAGCCTTCGCTCGGTGGTGTTCATCACGCTCTACCTCTCCGCGGCGATGTTCGTGTTCAGCGAGGACATCGTGCGCGTGCTGAACGAGTACGGCAAGTTCACACCGGAGCACACTCGCCTTACCGCAGAGGGGCTGCGGTTCTTCAGCATCGGCGTGTTCGCCTGGTGCGCGCACCCTGTGCTGATGCGGGCGTACTTCGCCATTCGCGATACCTTGACGCCGGTCCTGTTGGGCTCGGTCGTGTCCGCCCTCTTCTTCGTGCTCTGTTGGCTGCTGACGCAGCCGGCGGCCGGGTTGGGCTTCCGGGGGCTTCCGTTGGCGACGTCCATCTCCGCCATCGTGCTGATGTTCGGCATGGTGGCGGGGCTTCGGGTGCGGCTGGGGCGCGTCGAGGGGAAGAGGTTTCTTCGCCTCCTGCTGGTCGGTGGCGGTTGTGCAGTCGGGGCGGCGGTAGTCGCTTGGGGCGTTGGTCTGGCGATTCCGGACGGGCGCGGCCTGTACAACAACCTTGCCTCCGCGCTGCGCGTCGTCTTGGGAGGCCTCGCAGGAATATGGGTGTATTTGTATCTGGCGCGCTGGCTCGGGCTCGAGGAGTCGGCCTACGCCTTTCGGGCGATGGCGGGCCGCCGCAACGCTAAAGATTCCGGTGAGAGTCCCGACAATCCCGAATAGAGGGCAGCACCACCGCCCCCGGAGAAGCACACATGTTCAGCGTCGGTGAAACGCTCTATCTGGTCCAAAGTTCCCACGAGTCCGCGACCGCGCACGCCGTGAAGGTCGAGCAGGTCGAGCCGTTGGTCATCCTAGCGCCTGCCGAGGCACTCGGTAAGGCGGTCAAGGTCGGCGAGAGGGTCTCGCTTGTCTACAAGAACGGCTCAGAGAGCCAGCACACCGAAGGCACCATCAGCGAAGTCGGTCGCTACGGCTTGAGTCTCGTGCTTCATGTGGAAAACGTCAGCTGGAACCGCGTAGACCGTCGCCGGGCTCCGCGCTTCCGCGTCAACCTGCCGGCGACCCTCACGATGGTCGCCGACGGCGCTGGAGAGCCTGTCTTCGAGGCGTTCGCCTGCCAAACGATTGACGTCAGCATGGTCGGCTGCCTCGTGCAGTCGGAAGCTCCCGTCGTTCCCGGTACGCTGATGGCGGTAACGCTGCGTCCGGATGAGGACGAGGAGTTTCGCTTCACCGGCATCGTCACGCGAAGCGAGGGCGACAGCCAGTTCGGCATCGAGTTCTTCGACTACTGCGGCACGACACGCTTCCGGTTCGCTCAGTTCCTGAACGACATCGCCGGGCAGGCCGCTTAGCCTTCCCACACACCTTCGAAGACGTACTCGGCGGGGCCGATCATCCACACGCGGCCCGACTCTTCGTACTCGATACGAAGGTCTCCTCCCGGAAGATGAACGGTCACCGCTCGCTCGGTTAGTCCGAGGTTGTGACAAGCGACGGCGCTCGCGCACGCGCCGGTGCCGCACGCGAGCGTAGCGCCTGCGCCTCTCTCCCATGTCCGCTGCCTGATCTCCGTCGGAGTCAGCACCTGCACGAAGTGCACGTTGGTTCGTTCAGGAAAGAGTGCCGTGTTGCCCTCGATCGGTGGCCCCCACTCGGCGAGCGGAATGTCGTCTACCGCTTCCATCGGGATGACGCAGTGTGGGTTCCCCATGTTTACGGCGGTGGCTTCAACGGTTCGCTCGCCGATCCGAAGTTGGAAGCGCTGCGCCGGCTCTTCGGGCGGCCCAGTCATCGGAATCTCGCCTTTGAGCAGTCTGGCGACCCCCATATCCACCCGCACGAGGCCCTCCTCGATGAGCAGAGTCAGGTCGCCCGCACCCGTCTCCACGGGAATCTCGCCTTCGGCATAGCCGCGCTCGTGGACGAGGCGAGCGAAGCATCTGATGCCGTTCCCGCACATCTCGGCTTCGGAGCCATCGGGGTTGAACATGCGCATCCTGAAGCGGAGTCGGTCGCCGGGGAGCACGAGGATGAGGCCGTCGCCGCCGATGCCGAAGTGCCGGTCGTTCAGCTGCCGTGCAAGGGCTGCGGCGTCGGCAGGCGGCGGCGTCTCGAAGGCATCCACGAGGATGAAGTCGTTGCCGCAACCGTGCATCTTGGTGAAGGCGAGGCGGCTCATGACTCTCGTTTCGGTAACACTGCCCGCTCCACTTCAACCGCCGCTTTCGCTTCCGTAGGCTGCCGCTGCGGGAGGATGGCGCACACGGCGTGCTTGTACACGAGCTCGGGCGGCTTGCCGGGGCTCTCCAGAAGGATCGTGAACGCGTCAAACCCTCTCACAATGCCGACAATCTTCACCCCGCCCATCACGTAGACCGTGACCGGAATCCCTTCTTTGCGGACTTGGTTCAGAAACATGTCTTGTACGTTGATTGGGCGCCCCATTTGCCCCTCCTCTACGAGATATACCCGCAAATGGCTTCCACGTGGGCGGTTGTGTCTTCGACGGGCGTCAATTCGATTCGGTTCGGCTCCCGCCGAAGCCACGTCATCTGCCTCTTTGCATACTGCCACGTCTGCGTCTCGATTGACCGCACCGCATCTTCCTGTGTGAGTTCACCTCTGAAGAGTGCGGCGACCTCCCGGTAGCCGATGGCGCGGAACGCGGGCGCGGTCTCGGGGATGCCGGCTTCGAGCAGGCTCCGAACCTCCGCCTCCCAACCACTGGCGAGCATCTCCTCGATGCGGCGTTGTATTCGAGGAAGGAGCCATTCACGAGTCGGGAGCAGGGCAAACTTGAGCCGCCTCGAGTGCCAGCGCGGCGCATCCCGTGTGGGCGACCCCGCCCTGCACCTCTCCACAGCGAGCCGCTCAGCCGCCCGCAGGACTCGGACAGGGTTGCGGCGGTCGGATTGGCTGAGGCATTCGAGATCCACGCCCGATTCCTGGGCGAATCGCTCGATGCCGACCTCATGGAGCCTCTCGCGCAGTCGGCGCCGCTCATCCGACGAGGGTGGCGGAGTCAGGGAGTAGCCCTCGAAGAGGGCGCGAACGTACAGCCCCGTCCCTCCGCACACGACGACGTGGCGGCATTGTTCGTACGCCGCTGCGCACCGCTCTGCCGCCAGATGCACAAACCTGCCTGCTGTGAACGCTTCCACCGGCTCGAGAACGTCCAAGAGGTCGTACAGCTCCCTGCGGGCGGGCTTGGCCGTTCCGATGTCCAGCCCACGATACATCTGGAACAGGTCCGCATTGACGATCCGACACTCCAGGCGGTCAGCAAGGGCCTCCGCGAGCGCGGTCTTGCCCGAAGCCGTAGGGCCGAGCACGGCGATCGCGACCGGTTCATTCGCCGGTTGGGTCATTGGCGCCCTCTCCTCGGCGGTGGCATAATCGAAGTATGCCTCACGTCGTCGGCATTGACTGCGGCGGAACGAGCGTTCGGGCGCTCGCACTCGAGGACGGCAAGACCGTCTGGTCGGGTGAGGGTGGCGCCGCCAACCTCGCTTGGGTGAGTGAGGCGGCACTCGCGGAGACCCTTGAGGGTGCGCTGGAGGGTTGCCCGGATGCGGACGCCGTGTGCGGAGCGTTCGCCGGCTTGGTGGACGAACGGCAGAGGGACGCCGCGGGTCGGCTCTTGGCGCAGCGATTCCCCGGAGGGAAAGTGGCGGTGGTCCCCGACTACGAGGCGGCGCTCGAAGCGAGCAGCGGCGCCGATGTTTGCGTGGTCGCGGGAACCGGCAGCATCGTCGTAAGCCGCGCGTCTGACGGCGAGATTCACCGCACCGGAGGAAGGGGATACCTGCTCGGCGACGAAGGGAGCGCCTTCCAATACGGCAGAGAGGCTTTGCTTCACTACCTGGACTCGCCTGAAGACGATGTGTCGAGCCGCTTGCGAGAGGCGGTTCAAGAGGTGTTTGGCGCGACACGCCGCACCGAGGTTGTCGCCGGGCTGTATGCGGCGAGCGACGCTCCTCGGCGGCTTGCCGCACTGCTCAAGGCGTTCGCGGGCGATGCCGAGGCTGGGGCGGTGTATGCCCTGAAAGCGATGAAGGTGCACGCCGGCAAGCTGGCGCACCTACTCGCCATCCACGTTCGAGAGGCGTTGCCCGTGGAGCGGCGGCAGCTGTTCGTGGCTTGCCAGGGCGGGCTGTGGCGCTACCCGGTGCTGTGCCACGCCTTCGCCGAGCAGGTACGCTTTTGGGTGGATGCCGACTCGGTCGAGTTGGACTTCGAGCCGCCCGAGCCTGTGCTGGGCGCGGCGAAACTTGCAGGAAGGCTAATCGAATGAGAACAGAGGAGCAACATCCGCGACGGGTGGACCTAACGTCGCTCTCCGCGGAGGAGTTGGTGAGCCTCGTGGTCGAGGAGAGCCGAGTTGCCGCGAGCGCGGTTGAGGCCGCGGCTCCCCAACTCATTCGCGTCATTAAAGAGGTCGCAAACTGCTACGACCGTGGCGGGACGACGATCTATGTCGGCGCAGGCACCAGCGGCAGAATCGCCGCGATGGACGCCGCCGAGATGCCGCCGACGTTCGGCGTCGCGCCCGAGCGCTTCGTCGCGCTGCTTGCGGGCGGCGCCTACATGCGGTCGGCGGAAGGAGCCGAGGACGACCGACAGCGAGGACGAAGGGACCTGGACAACGTTCTTCGCAACATCGGCCCCGGCGACGTGCCCCTTCATGCGGATGCGCAGCCTTCGGAGGCTCGCTCGCCGCATCTCGTCATCGGCGTCTCCGCAAGCGGTGCGACGCCCTACGTCTTGGCTGCCCTCGAGTTGGCTCGTGAGAGGAACATCTTCACCGTAGGAATCGCCAACAATCCGAACGTGCCCCTCGTGCACTTGGCAGACCACGGCGTCGTCTTGGACACCGGGCCGGAGATACTCGCCGGCTCGACAAGAATGAAGGCTGGAACCGCGCAGAAGATAGCGCTGAACATCATCTCGCTCGGCGCAATGGCGATGTGCGGGCGCATCACAGGGGACGCGATGACGCACATGACCCCGGTAAGTGAGAAGCTTCGCCAGCGCGCCGTCCGAATCGTGATGAGCCAAAAGCGGTGTGACGCGGTGGCGGCGACTCGCCTCCTTGAGCGATGCGAATGGGTGATCGCCCGCGCCCTCAGCGAGGACGCGCATCTGGGCTAAAGCGCTCAGCCCTGTAAGAACCGCTTGGAGACAACCATCGCCGCGTGCGCCTTATCCCGAATGAGCACCTCGCACGGCTGATCCGCCGCCGCGGCGTCGGAGCGAAGGAACGCGAAGGCGATACCGCAATCGAGCATCGGGCTAAAGACGCCGCTCGACACGACTCCGATCTCTTGGCCATCGCGCCGAACCACATAGCCTTCGCGCGGCACGATGCGGGACTCCATTCGGATGCCCATCAGTTTTCTCGGCGGGCCGTCGGCGCGCATCTTCGCAATTGGCTCGCTTCCGATGAAGGGGCGATCCTTCTTGCAAACCCATCCCAAGCCGGCTTCGATCGGGTTGATCTCCTCCGTGAGTTCGTGGCCGTAAAGCGGCAGGCCTGCCTCAACGCGGAGAACGTCACGCGCCGCAAGACCGCAGGGAACAACGCCCTCCCCTAGAAGCGTCCGCCAGACCAGCGGCGCGTCGTCGGCGGAGACGATGATCTCGAAGCCGTCCTCGCCGGTGTATCCGGTTCGGCCCAGGAAGGCGCTCGCCCCGGCCACTTCACAGGTTGCGGAGTGAAACCTGGGCACGTCGGCGACGGGCGCGGACGCCAGCCGCCCTACCGTCTCGACGGCACGCGGCCCTTGCACGGCGATCATTGCGGTATCGAACGTCTCGTCCTCGATGGCGACCGATCCGTCGTTCTGCTTCGCCATCCATTCGAGGTCCTTCTCTCGGTTTGCGGCGTTGATGACGACGAAGAACTCGGTCTCGCGGATGCGGTACACGATGATGTCGTCCACGACGCCGCCGTGGGGGTAGCAGAGCAGCGAGTACTGAGAGGCTCCGTCTTCCAGCTTGAGGACGTCGTTCGACGTGAGGCGGTCGAGGAATGAGATGACCAGCTCACCTCGGTGCCGTGTGCGCCCCATGTGCGACACATCGAACATGCCTGCGCCTTCCCGCACCGCCCTTGACTCCTTGATCACGCCCTCGTACTGAACGGGCATGTCCCAACCGGCGAACTCGACCATTCTCGCGCCGAGAGCGACGTGCTCGGCGTGCAGGGGCGTCTTCAAGGGTTCGGGCATCTTGCTGGGCAGTTTACTGCCTCGGAGTCAATCCTCTTCAGAGCAGGCGCAGGATGCGGGGTTGCCCGTGCAGGCGTCGTCGGTGCCGGGCTTGGCCTCGCGCGTGCTTGCGGAAGCCGAGTAGTCGGTTACGTGGAAGCCCGAGCCTCGGAAGTGGACGGCGACCGGCTGGATGAGCCGAATCAGGGCCTTGGGCTTCTTGCATTTCGGACATGAGGAGAGCGGCTGGTCGCTCATCCGCTGCTCCACTTCAAGGGTCGAACCGCACAACCTGCACTCGTAGGCGTAGATCGGCATGGCTTGATTTTACCCGGGCGCAGCCCGGGATGCGCCGCTTGTGGCAAAATGCGCCCGCCTAAACGATGACACTTGCGTTCACCTTCACGCCTGCCGACGTCGGTGTCATCCTGCTTCTGATTCTTCTTGAGGGGCTTCTTTCGGCGGATAACGCGCTGGTTATCGCCCTTCTCGTGCGGCACCTTCCCCCGCGCCAGCGTCGGAACGCGCTGCTCGTTGGGCTTGTCGGCTCCTTCACGATGCGCTTCTTGGCAATCGTGCTGGCGACGCGGCTGATCGACTTTTGGTACATCCAGGCGGTCGGCGCGATCTACCTGCTCTACCTACCGATTAAGCACTTCAGGGCACGCAAGCAGGAGAGCGGGGAGAAACCACTGCCCAAGGCGGGGTTCTGGAAGACCATCGCGCTCGTCGAGTTCACCGACCTCGTGTTCGCAATAGACAGCATCCTTGTCGCGGTGTCTCTTGCCTCGCACTACCAGGATGAATCGAAACGGATTGCGATCATCTACATCGGCGGCATCAGCGGCGTAGTGCTGCTCCGTGTCGCTGCCCTGGTGCTGGTTCGAGTGCTGGAGCGGTTCCCGGGGCTGGAGCACATGGCGTACGCTCTCGTCGCTTGGGTGGGCGTGAAGTTGTTCGCGCTCGCCGGTCACTCGCTAACGCTGGCGTACGACTTCGGCTGGCACTTCCCCGAGATGCCCCCGCAACTGTTCTGGGGGGTTACGGTCTTGATTCTGTTGGTTGGGGTGTTCCTGTCGCGCCGGGCGCCGAGGCGGCACGATTCGCCGGAGGTTCCGGCCCAGGCGGAGGCGGGGAACGAGGAGGTATCCTCGAGTGAGCGAGGTAACGAATGAGAGTCTGCATTCTGATATGTTGCGCCGTGCTGCTCCTCTTCGGGTGTGCTTCGGGCAAGGACGAGTACGTCGTGCCGAACACCACCCAAATCCAGGAGCCGATTACCGACTTGGGCCCGGAGGCGGCTATGAAGAGGGTCGAGGCGGCCACGAGGTACCTGCTGCAGTACGTTGCAGAAGTGGGGAAGTTCCCTGATGCCCAGACCGGCCACGACCTGAAGAGACTGCTCCGCGAGCACTATGGCGACAAGGTTCAAGCGTTCGGTGGCGAGGATGATTTGACGGGCTTCGAGTCTGTGTGGATCCGCAATGACGGCAAGGGGCCTTTGTTGTACAACTATGGGTTGACCGGAAAGACACCGGACGAGATTGCCAACAAAGAGACTATGTGGTTGCTGCAAGACCCGGTGCAGTTTCCTGAAGTCGGAAGCATCTTCTCCTACGTGTCGGGCAAGGTTGAGACGGTAAAGCGGCTTCCCGCTGCTGCAGGAACCGGCTAACGGTGGCGAGGCTCGGCGTCGGCATCATCGGCTCAGGCGGAATCGCCCAGGCGTGCCACATGCCCGGATACGCGGCTTGCGCCGACCGGTGCGAAATCGTCGCAGTTGCCGATGTCGACGAGCAGCGAGCAAACGAGGCGGTAGAGCGCTTCGGGGTCAAACACGTTTTCGCCGACTATCGCGAGTTGTTGGCGCTGCCGGACGTGCACGCAGTGAGCATCGCTACGCCGAACCGCGACCACAAGCAGCCCGCGATAGATGCGCTCAAAGCAGGGAAGCACGTGCTTCTCGAGAAGCCGATGGCGATGAACGGCGACGAGTGCCGCGAGATTCTCGCCGCTCAGCGCGAGAGCGGCGCAGTGCTGCAGATCGGACTCCAGTATCGCTTCTCTTCAATCGGGAAGTTCATCGGAGAGTACGTTCGGTCGGGGCGCATGGGAGAGATCTATTACGCGCGGGCGATGGCGCTCCGCCGTAGGGGCGTGCCAACCTGGGGCGTGTTCATAGACAAAGAGAAGCAGGGCGGCGGGCCACTGATCGACATCGGTGTACACATCCTCGACTTCACTCTGTTCGCGATGGGTTACCCTCGGCCCATATCGGCGAGCGCGAAAGCGTGGCAAAAGTTGGGCAAAGACTCCTCGCTCTGGAACCAGTGGGGCGACTACGACCGGGAGAGGTTCACCGTTGAGGACGCGGCGGTTGGGTTCATTCGGTTCGAGAACGGGGCGGTCGTTACGCTTGAATCCAGCTTCATGCTGAACATCGGCGACGATCAGATGCGGTGCGAACTGATGGGGACGCGGTCGGGCGCGACGGTTGACCTTCTCCGGGAGCCGAGCCTGACGTTCTACACCGAGGAGAATCGTCAACTGTTCGACATGACGCCCAAGAACCTTCCCCGAGTGGACAGCATGTACACCGAGGAAGTGCGGGCCTTTCTCAGCGCCATCGAAACGGGCGGCCCCTCGCCGGTTCCGGGCGAGCAGGGGCTAATCCTGAACGCGATCTTCGACGCCATGTACCTCAGCGGCGAAACCGCCCGCGAGGAACCGGTTCACGCCGAGCCGGTGTGATTCCTCTTCCTCTCGGTCGTACTTCAGCGCGTAGAGCACGAGCCACCCAAGCAGAAGGACGGCGATGATGACCGCGAAAACGATGAACACCGTGGACCAAAGGAACACGCGGCGGGAAAAACGGGGGTCTCCAACCTTCTTCATGGTGTCGAGAGTATACACTCCAGGGCCCGCTTAGTCATCCTGCACCAAGAAGCGGGCGAGGTCCCCCGTGCGGACGAACTCGATGCGCTCGGCGATAGACTCTGCGTGGTCGGCCACGTACTCGAGGTGATGGCAAGCGCTGAGGACCTTTTCCAGGTCGCGAAGCTTTTCGGGCTGCTCCGTCATGATGGCGCGCATGCGTCGGCGGATGTTCTTCCAGGTTCGGTCTACCTCGCTGTCGGATTCGATGACTTGTTCGAGCATCTGCTCGTCGCCGGTTGCAAACGCCTTCAGCACGTTGACGAGCATGGAGCGCGACATCTGGGACAACTCTCGGAGAGCCTCGACGGCTTCGGGCGGCACCGTTTCCTCGGTGGTGAGCGCTTTCTTGGCGATCGAGACTGCGTCATCGCCAACGCGTTCCAGTTCGGTGGCGGTCGTCATCGCCGACACGACAAACCGCAGGTCTTTGGCGACCGGAGCTTCGCGGGCGAGAATGTCCACGCAAGTGGCGTAGACTTGCATCTCGTAGCTGTTCGTTTGCCGGTCGCGGTCAATGACGTCGCCCGCCAGGCGTTCGTCGTGTTCGATGAGGGCGCGGACGGCGTCAGCCACCATGTCCTCGACATGAAGGCCCATGGCCATGACCTGCTCCTTCAAGCCGTCTAAGAGTTCCGTAAGGTGTCGTCGTACCGAGTCCGGCATAGCGCTTCCGGGCGCTTAGCTTGCCTTTTGTTCCGTTCTAGGTACCAGGGTCGGCTTAGCGCCTTGTGAGATTATACCGGCTGGGATGGTGACTTTCTTAACATTTCCATCACTTGGGACCTCGTACATCACGTCCAGCATGATGGATTCGATAATCGCTCGGAGGGCGCGGGCGCCGGTGCCCCGACGAAGAGCCTCGCCGGCGATCTCCCGAAGGGCAGCCTCCTCCAACTCCAGTTCAACGTCGTCCATCTCGAACAGCTTGCGGAATTGTCGCACCAGCGAGTTCCTCGGTTCGACCAGGATGCGCACGAGCGCCTCTTCATCCAGGTTGTCGAGCGTTGCGATAACCGGCAGGCGCCCGATGAACTCCGGGATCAAGCCGTACTTCAGCAGGTCCTCCGGGAGCACGAGCCGGAGCAGGTCCTTCTTTCGCTCGCTGTGCGATTGCGGGTCGGACCGGAAGCCGATGGTGTTGCCTTTTTGACGTTTGAGGATAATGTCTTCAAGGCCGTCGAACGCTCCGCCACAGATGAAGAGGATGTTGGTCGTGTCGATTTGGATGTACTCTTCGTGCGGATGCTTTCTTCCCCCACCCGGCGGCACGTTGGCGACGGTTCCTTCGAGGATCTTGAGCAGCGCCTGTTGCACTCCTTCGCCGCTGACGTCTCTTGTGATTGATGGGTTCTCGCTCTTGCGCGCGATCTTGTCAATCTCGTCAACGTAGATGATCCCCCTCTGGGCTGCTTCGATTGGGTTGCGCGAGTAGCCGCCGTTATCCGCGGCTTGGTACAGTTTCAGCAAGATGTTCTCGACGTCCTCGCCCACGTATCCCGCCTCGGTAAGGCTGGTTGCATCCGCGATGGCGAAGGGCACGTTCAGGATGCGCGCGAGCGTTTGCGCGAGCAGCGTCTTGCCCGAGCCGGTCGGCCCGACGAGCAGGATGTTGCTTTTTTGAATGTCAACGTCATCCGACGACTCGGAGTTGATGCGCTTGTAGTGGTTGTAAACCGCGACGCTCAGAGCGCGCTTCGCTTGATCCTGACCGACAACGTACTGGTCAAGAAACTCGACGATCTGCCTCGGCTTTGGAATCTCTTGGCTGTAGGCGGGCGTCGTCTCTTGGGCGGGCGTGCTCACGGATGTGTCGCCGGCTGGCGAGCGAAGGACTTCGCTGCAGAGCTCCACACACTCGGGGCAGATGCCGCCGTAAAGACCAACGATGAGCCGTTGGACTTGCTGCTTCGTCTTGCCGCACAGGGCGCACCGGTCTCTCAATTCGTATCGTCTGCTCACGATTTCTCCTCTGGCTTTCGAATCTTGCGGCCCTTCAGCACTTGGTCCACAAGCCCATACGCCTTAGCCTCGTCCGCGCTCAGGAAGTAGTCTCGGTCACTATCCTTTTCCACTTGGTCGGGCGTTTTGCCGGTGTGTTTGGCGAGGATTTCATTCAGCAGTTTGCCGTACTTGAGGATCTCCTCGGCGTGAATCTTGATGTCGCTTGCGGTTCCCTGGAAGCCCGCGCTAACCTGGTGGATCATGACGCGCGCGTGTTCGAGGCAGTACCGTTTGCCGGGTGCGCCCCCTGCGAGCAGCACCGCGCCCATGCTTGCGGCCTGGCCCACGCAGGTGGTCGCAACATCCGACTTGATGAACTGCATCGCGTCATAGATGGCGAGCCCAGCCGTTACGGACCCTCCGGGTGTGTTGATGTAGAGTTCGATGTCCTTGTCCGGGTCCTCCTTCTCAAGGAACAACAGTTGCGCGACGATGAGGTTCGCCACGTAGTCGTCAACCGGTGTTCCCAGGAAGACGATCCTATCCTTCAACAGGCGGGAGAACAGGTCGTACGACCGTTCCCCGCGAGCCGTCTGTTCAATGACCCACGGTACGCTCAAGTTCTGAACCTCGCTCTTTTCAGCATGGATATTATCGGAACGCCGGCGCCTCATGCTTACCCGCCGGCCTCCTGCTCGATGGTGGCATGCTCCTCCAGGAAGGCGAGCACTTTGTCGTAGAGGGCCTGGAAGCGCAACTCGTCCAAGCGGCCCGTCCGACGGTATGCATCGAGCACGACCTCCGGTTCGACGCCCTCGCGGGAGGCGATGGCGAGCGCTTGGGCGATGACGTCTTGGTTGCTGAGGGTGATCCCTTCCGTCTCGGCGATGGTGCGAATCGCCATGGCGCGGGCGACCTCGTTCCGAGCGGCGTTTCTGAAGTGCTCGCGGACGCTGTCGGGCGTTGTGCCTTCGTCGGCCGCGGCCTCCTCCAGCGACCTGCCCGCCTGCTGTAGGTCGCGCTCCAATTCGCTAAGGCGTCGCTCGGCGACATCCTCCCAGAGAGTGTCGGGCAACTCGATCGTCGAACCCTCCATCAGCGAAGTGAGGAGTTGCTCCTGAACCATGTTGCGGTTCCTCTGCTCCACGGCGCGCTCCAGGGCTGTGCGCACTTTGGATCGGAGGTCTTCGACCGATTCCGCATTGAGCGACTGCGCAAACGCCTCATCCAGGTCGGGCAGAACCGGGGCGGTGAGAGAGCGCATCTCGACCTCGCACTTGACCGCCTTTCCCGCCCATGCCGCGTCTGCAAAGTCGCTTGGAAAGACCAACTCGACCGTTCGAACGTCCTCCGCTTTCATGCCGAGCAGGGTCTCGTCGAGGGTTTGAAACGTCTGACCGACGCTGACGGCGAACGCCTTTTCACCGAGGCTCTTGTCTTCGGGGCGGATGAGCACCACGGCTTGGTCGCCGTGTTGCGCCCCGCGGGTTTCGACGGGCTGCTTGGATGCTCGCTCCGACCGAATCTGCTCGATGTACTCGTCCACCGCCTCGTCGGTGATTTGGGCGTTCGGCATCGTCGCCTGCAGTCCCTTGTACTCGCCGAGTTCGACCTTCGGTTCGAGCGGCACCTTGACGGAGAAGCGGCAGGTTGCGGCGTCGAAGTCGAAATCCATCTCCTCCAGGCGGGGTCGCGCGCCGCGGTACGGACTCAGGTCCTCCTGTTTGAGCGCGTCCTTCAAGCCGAGATTGACCGCCTCCTCGGCGGCCCACTCCTTCACGGCCTCGAGGTTCACATGCTTCTTCACGACTTCGGGCGGGGCGGTGCCCGGTCGGAACCCAGGGATGCGCACCCGCTTCGAGGCCCGGCGCAGCGTCTTGGTAATCGCTTCGCGCACCTGCTGGGGCGTGCACTCGACCTCGAGCAGGACGGTGCACGGGTTCAGGTCGGTGCGCTTGATGGTCATCTGGGTGGTCGGTGCCGTCATAGGCGGGGAGGGTTAGGATACCCGCCCGGAGGAGGATCGGCGAAGGAAGCGCGCCCTCCCGGTAAAAGGGAGGGCGCATGGTCGTTGCCGCCCGTGGGCGGCGTCGGGCGTGGGCACGCTTACTCCGTCTCGACTTCGACGTTGACCATCGTGCCGTTCGACACGATGTCGAACACCGGGGAGTGGTCTTGGCCGAACTGAACGAGCTCTTTGAGTTGCTCGGGGGTTGCGTCGCCCTTGATCTTCATCTTGAACGTGATCTGCTCGTAGCCGTTTCGCTTCGCGCCGGGCATGGCGAGCAGCCCGCGCAGGTCGAGGTTGCCCTCAAGGCGGGACTGGACCTCTTCGATGCGGATGCCGCGGGCGGCGGCGTGATACACGAGCGTCGTCGTGACGCATGCCGCGAGGGCGTGGAGCACGTACTCCACCGGGTTCGCCCCACGGTCAAAGCCGAGGAGCACGTGGGGCTCGTCGGCGTCCATCGTGAAGGTCGTCTCGCGCATCTGCTCTTCGCCTGCGCCGTAGAAGCCGGCGATGGTCGAGCGGTTGTGCCCGCCGTCCATCCACTCGTTCTTCGAGCGGAAGACGAAGTTGGCGATCGAAGGCTCCTTGGCGATGACGTCCATCGTCTCTTTGAGAGCGGTGACGTTCACGCCGTTGCGAATCATCATCTCTTGTGCAGTTGTTTCCATTGTTTTCTCCTTGCGGCGCGGGTTGCGCCTGCGACCGGGATTATCTGGCGGTACGGTCTTCAAGCGCTTGATGAAAGTTTGGAGATTCCCTAGAGATGCGCCAATCCGCCAAAATGCCTTCGTGCTGTACCGCTTCGGCGAGTTCGAACTGAACCCGGCGACGTTCGAGCTTCGCCGAGGCGTCCAACCCATCGCGCTGGAGCCGCAAGTGTTCGGCGTGCTCGCGTACCTGGTTGCGAACCGCGACCGCGTAGTCACCAAGGATGAGATCCTGCAGAGCGTGTGGGGGCACGCGTTCGTCAGCGAGGCCGCTTTGAGCAGTCGCATCATGGCTGCTCGCAGGGCGCTGGGCGATTCGGGCAAGGAGCAGCGATGGATCAAGACGGTGCACGGCAGGGGCTTCCGCTTCGTCGGCGCGGTCGAGGAGGTGGCTGGGGAGCCGCCGACAGGCTCCGAAGGCGCAAGGCGACTGCTCGACGAGGCCGCCGATGCGCTCGCTCGCGTACAGGTGTCCCTCGCCGAGGAGCGCCTCGACGCGCTAACGCAGAGCCTCGACGCCCTGGGAGACCGTGAGCGGGCCGAGTGGCACGTCTTGCGCGCTCAATGCGCCATTCATCGCGAAGGCTGGGCAAGCGAAGACGCGGTGAGCGACTACGAAGAGGCGATACGCCTCGCGGAAGGGGTCGGAGCGGTGGACGTGTTCCGCTCTGCTCGTTACCACCTGGCAACGCTCCACGAACTGAGGGCCGAGTACGCGCGGTCGGAAGTGTTGATGCGCGCCGCCGTCATGGATGCGCCGGATGAGGCGTCCGACGCCGAGGCGCGCGAACTGCTCGCGTGCTCACTTTTCCACCAGGGCCGCTTTGTCGAGTCCGCGGAGCACGCGGGGAGGGGAGCCGCAGCCGAGGAGCCGCCCGGAGCCTGGCGACTCAGCGCCTTCTATGGCGAGGACCCTCGCGTCTCGTGCCACTATTGGCTCGCCTTGAGTCTGTGGTTCACCGGCAGGGAGGATGAGGCGTTGAGGCACGCGTCGCGCGCGCTTCGCAGGAGCGAGGAGCCCGGGCGAATCTACTGCCTGGCCCACTCTCGCCAGCAAGCGGCGATGCTGCACCAGCTGCGGCGGGACCTGCCGCTGTGCGAGCATTGGGCGAAGGCGACGGTTGCAATCGGAGCGCGGCAAGGGATGGCGTACCGAGAAGCTGCGGGAAGAGTCCTCCTGGGCTGGGCGCGCGTGCTGCAAGGCGCCGATGGGGAGGAGAGCGCCGCCATGGAGGAGAGTCTCGCACGCATCAACGGCCTCTGCGCCCAGATGGAGGCGCCCTACTTCGAGGCGCTGCTCGCGGAAGCGGAGATGGCGCTCGGTCAGGCTGCTGGCGCGGCGGCACGGCTCGACCGCCTGCTGGAGTCGGAGCCGGTTCGCCGAGGGTTCTTCTTCACAGCCGAGATACTGCGGCTGCGTGCGCTCGCTGAGCGGAAAAGGCGAGGGTCAAGAAAGCGAGCGCAGGAGTTCCTGGAGCGAGCGCTGGACGTCGCGGCGGCCCAAGGCGCGCTGGCATTGGAGGAACGGTGCCGGGCCGAGATGGCGACTCTGAGCTAAGAGAAGGATCGGCAAAGAAGAATGGAGCGGGAAACGGGATTCGAACCCGCGACCCTCTCGTTGGCAACGAGATGCTCTACCACTGAGCTATTCCCGCTCGCGGCGGCCCTATTGTACCATCGGCGGATGGGCGGTGCAAGGGGGCGGAGCGACGGCATCCATGCCGCCGCTCCGCGATGGTTCCAACGGGGCTTGATGGCTTACTTCCTCAAACCCGCTGCTTGCCGGCGGGCACCCTCGGCGGCTCGCTCTTCGTTCCGCCCCTTG
>JBFMFD010000013.1:0-28100 GCA_040752255.1 Armatimonadota bacterium | reverse complement strand
TACCGCGGCGCGCGGCTGGCGCGCGACGCGTTCCTAGACGTGCTCTCCGGCCCGGTGTCCCTCCAGATCCCGTTCGACGAGGTGGACGCCGAGTACCTGCCGATGTTCCTGAAGAAACGGCATGGCATCCCATCCATCAGCGCGCCCGAAGCAGAATAGCGACGATGCCCACGGTCGCTCACGTCGGTTTGCTCTTGCTCACGTTCGACCTTCCGGATTGCGACTCTCTCAAGGACAAGCGGCGCGTTCTATCGAGCCTGCTCAACCGCATCCGGCGAGAGATGCACGTCAGCACGGCTGAGGTGGGCCTGCAGAACCGCATCCGCTCATCCGTGGTCGCTTTCGCCCTTTTGAGCGGCGCGCGAACGCAGGTCGAGCGCCTCCGCGACAGGGTGGAACGCTTCGTGGATGGCGAGCCGCGCCTCGTCGTCGTCGAGCGAGAGTGGGCCTGGCTCTGAAGGGGGGCGCGTGCGCCATAATCCCCGCTCCCGAACGAGACCTGACGCCTATGAACGAAAAGGACATTCAGCGCATCGTAGCCACCGACTGCGGCTCTACTACCACGAAAGCGATTCTCATCGAACAGAACGACCAGGGCGAGTTCCGGCTCGTCGCCCGGGGCGAGGCGCCCACCACCGTCGAGCGCCCGTTCGAGGACGTTACGGTCGGCGTCCTCAACTCGGTCCACGAACTCGAGGACATTACCGAGGCGCGCCACGGCAAACGAAGAACGCTCATCAAGGACGGGAAGGTCTATCGCCTCCGAAAGAACGGCAAAGTTGTCGCCGAACGAGTTGACGAGCACGAAGCCGCCGACCTCTACCTCAGCACATCCTCCGCCGGAGGGGGACTGCAGATGATGGTCGCCGGCGTAGTGAAGGCGATGAGCGCCGAGTCCGCCGAGCGCGCTGCTCTCGGTGCCGGGGCGATCCTCATGGACACGCTCGCCATTGACGATGGACGCAAAGAGCACGAGCGCGTGCAACGGCTCCGCGCGCTTCGACCAGACATCATCCTCATGTCCGGAGGAACCGACGGAGGCACGAGAGACCACCTGGTGAACATGGGCGAAGTGATTCGACGCGCCGACCCAAAGCCCCGATTCGGCGACATGAGGCTGCCGGTCATCTTCGCCGGCAACAAAGACGCGCGCGAGGATGTGGGTGTCGCGATCGGAGACCAGATCGAGTTGCACATCGTTGACAACATCCGTCCGACCCTCGACCGCGAGGTGCTCGGCCCCGCGAGAGAAGAGATTCACGAACTGTTCCTCGAACACGTCATGCAACAGGCGCCCGGCTACAACAAACTGCTCGATTGGACGAGCGAGGAGATCATGGCGACGCCGAACGCCGTCGGCAAACTGATGGAGAGCTACGCACGCGAGAAGGGCATCAACGTCCTCGGCGTGGACATCGGAGGCGCGACCACCGACATCTTCTCCGTCTTCGAGGGGATATACAACCGCACCGTCTCCGCCAACCTCGGCATGTCGTACTCGATCTGCAACGTGCTCAAGGAGGCGGGGACCGAGAACATCGCGCGCTGGCTCCCGTTCGAGATCGACCTTTTTGAACTGCGCAACCGCCTCCGCAACAAGATGATCCGCCCGACGACGATTCCCCAGACCTACGAAGACCTACTGATCGAGCAGGCGGTCGCGCGAGAGGCGCTTCGCCTCGCCCTCGAGCACCACAAAACGCTCGCAAGGGGCCTCATCGGCGTTCAACAGCAGCGAGACATCGGTGATGCGCTCGACCAAGCGGCATCCGGCCAGACGCTCGTCAATATGATGCAACTCGACGTGGTCATCGGCTCGGGCGGTGTTCTCAGTCACGCGCCGGATCGGCGTCAATCCGCGCTGATGATGATTGACGCGTATCAACCTGAGGGCGTGACGCTCATGACCGTGGACTCGATCTTCATGATGCCGCATCTGGGCGTGCTGAGCGAACACATGCCGCAAGCCGCGGCGGAGGTGTTCGACCGCGACTGCCTCATCCGAATCGGCACGCTGGTCGCGCCGGTCGGCACGGCGAAAGAGGGAGACCCCTGCCTCAAAGTCTCCGGCGCGATCAACGAGACGCTGACGTTCGGAGAGATCCGCCTCATCCCGCTCGGCCTCGGCGAGACGGCGGAGGTAACCCTCGACCCCGGCAAGGGCTTCGATGTCGGCGCAGGCAAGGGCAAGCGCGTAACCGCAACGCTCGAAGGCGGCGTCGGTGGCGTGTTCATTGACTGCCGCGGGCGGCCGCTTGCCATCCCCGAGAACCCCGAAGCCCGGCGGCAATGGGTGCGCCGGACGCTGTCGAACGTCGGCCTGAAGGCGGAGTAGGCGCTGCCGCACGGGCCGGGGCGAGGGGCCGAGGGAGCGCGAGCGTACCCGCGAGCACGAGGACAGGCCGGGTGAACGGAAGGGCTCTCAGCAGCTTCGGCTGCATGAGGACGCGCCGAATTGTCATGGCCAGGTCGGAGGCTTTGGTAGCTCGGCAAAGTCAACCAAATCTCCGGTGGGAGGGCCAAGATGAAGGGCACGGTTCAGTGACCCTTGGAGGAGAGTGCGTTCAACCTGTGTCAGGGCTGCCATGACAAGCGGGGTCTCGTGGAGCCTCCTAAGCAGACCCTGGGTCGCATCACCAACACTTCGCCCTACGAAGACGTGGTAAGCGAGCAAGTACACTCTTCTTGCGAACAGTTGGCCTGCTTCTGACACCAGAGCCACCGAGCACACCCATTGGAGAACGCTCCGAAATGTAGCCTCATCGCTCGCTCCCGCAAGCGCGTCAATGAAGCAACTCACAACGCGCTCACCCAACGCTGTATCCGCCTCAGAGTTACTGAACAGCAGCGCATCCGCTGCATCTTGAGCCTTGGCGTCCATCAGCAAACGGAGAGCAGCCTCCGCGTCGCCGGCGATCATGCTCCGCCGCGCTTCGTCCAAGAGCTTTTCTATGTCGTTCATAAGAGGGTCACGGACGGCGTGGAACCGCCAGCTTCATCTTCGTCGCCAACCGGCACCCCCGGAAGCTGCGGCGGTTCCGGCGGCCGACAATGCTTCGGCAGTCGTCATTTTATCCCTCCACAGCTTGCTGTGGAAGGACTGATCCCCCCTCTCCCCGTGGGAGAGGGCCGGGGTGAGGGGCCGAGGGAGCGCGAGCGTACTCGCGAGCACGAGGACAGGCCGGGTGAACGGAACGTCAACGAAGGAGCGGCTCGCGGCGACGCTCGCCCTCCCTGTCGCCGGGCGGGGGCGGATCCTTGGGGAAGGGCACCTTCTTGAAGCCCGAGACAAAATCCTTGTCCAGTGAGAAGTCCTCGGCCTTTAAACCAGCTGCGAAGTCCTGCTTTATTACCTTCCCAGACAGGGCCGTGTCACCGTCCGGCGCGGGAATCTTTGCTTCAAACTGCAAAAGTACCCAGTGTTCGGGATGAATCCAGAACTCCAAACTCGCCGTCTTGCCCGTTCGAGGCGAGACCGCCTCAGCCCGGGCGTACAGCGCCGGCCGGCCATCCAGAGTCACCTCGCGATACTCTTTCAGAGACAATGGAGGGTCTGAATAGAATCTCAGGTCGCACCCTCCTTGGAACACGAAGGCGAAGCTCTGGTCGGCGCTGCCCGGAGGGGCGCTCCCGTCCCACTCCGAAGCGAACTCCCGATTGGGCCGACGCTCCTCCATGTACTCGCGGGACCAGAGAAGCGCACCCCACTGGGTCACGCCGTCGTGACCTGCCATGAATGTCGGCGCACCACTCGTCGCTCCCAGGATGCGATACCGGTCCTTGGAAATGCTCTTGAAGAGCAGAATCTCCTGGCGGCTCTCACCCCGGCGCACTTCGATTCGCATTGTCTCGGAGTAGTCCTCGAGGGACCGGTACCCCTTGTGTAGAGAGGTCTGTACCTCCGCAAAGAGTCGCTGAGGCGCCGTGTCGGGAGCCAACAACGCCACGGCTGCACAGTAGAAGTGAATCATGATCATAGCACACCTCAATTTGTGATTCATTTAGGGAAGGCGGTGTCATTGATCAGCGTTGTCACCCCCCTCCCCGTCCCGACCGAATCTTAGTAATGGCGCCTCCGATGACTGCTCCTGGACCTGGATCGCGTACGCCTGATGCCCGTCGAGCGTGCCGATGCCGATGCCGCGCCGCCTAATCGTTCCACCGCCGAACGAGAAGTACGCGAAGTAGCCATCGTTGTCAACATACCACCCCTTGTCGTCTCCTGGCGAACGCGCCGGAGGATGGAGTTGCCACGGAAGCGGTTCCGGTATGGGTTCGTGGATGGTCACTTCGCCGCGCCCGTTGACGAAAGCCCAAGTCCCGGGGGCATCTGCCGCGGGGCGAAGCGACCTCCTCATACTGTCCACATCTTCCGCGGCGTGGGCACTACCGTTCACCACGATGAGGAACAGAAGCAGGCTCGTCATTAACACACCTCAAACATCAGACGTACGAGTGGCAAGAGTGGTGCGTGCCGTTGAACGTAGATGTGCCGGGGGGTGCTCTTCATTGTTCGCCAGGACCGCCGTCCCGAGCACGGAGCTCCTGCTCGTATCTCCACGCCTCCTTCCCACCCAGCACTTCGCCCCTCAAGAGGCTTTGATGTGATAGCAGTGACTCGCTGGCGCCGACCCAGAAGGCCCTCTCACCCGCATCTCGAGCTCGTATCGCTTGAGCTACCGCTAGCGATATGGCGATCTGGCCCAATTCTGGGCTTGTTTCTACCATTGCCACGAGCGTCGGCAGGGCGGCGCGGGACTGCAATGGGTCGGGATGAGCAAGCGCATCCACGATGAAGTCCACTGCGGCGTGATCGAGCTTGCCCGATTCTCGGATCTGCGAGATGAGCACCTTTGCTTGATCCACCCGTTGACCAAACTCTTCCGTTCCGGCGTTGGAGCCTCCCTCATCGTCCCTACCTGGCTCACTGCCGCGCGTGCAGCTGACCACGCAGCAGCCCCAGAACACCAATGCTGCCCAGAGAACTGTGGCGGATAGCCGTTGCCCGTTGCCTCGAAGAGGACTCAACATATTGACCATATGTACTGTACTCATCTATATTCACATTCCCGGGTCGTTTACGCTACCAGTTTCTTGCGCGGTGCGCACCTACATGGCGTCCAGCCTCGGCGAGGGCTTACGTAAGAAGCGGCCAGGCTCGCCGCGAGCGCCTTGCGGTTGCTACCCCAAATCTGACTGCAGCACAGAACTGGCATCGCCTCACCCTGCTCCTCTCTTACCCTTCACTACGAGCGAGTGGGGCGGCGGGTTTCACCGCCATCCTCCCCCACTGCCACGGGCGCCCCCTGGTTCAGGACCCACAGCAAGCTGTGGAGGGATAGTGCCTCCCTCTCCCAGCGGGAGAGGGCCGGGGCGAGGGCGCGCCGGCGTACTCGCGAGCAAGAGAGCGCGCGGTGAAGGAGGAGCGGCTCGCGGGGACGCTCGCTCTCCCTGCGGCAACCCAGGAGTGGGGACGCTCGCCCTCCCTGTTGCAACGCGGGAGCGGGGGCGTCCGCATCCGGTCCAGAAAATATGCAGCTGTCGGCGCGGTCGCCCGAGGATAGGCTCTCCGAGCACGCGGCACACGGGAGCGCTCGGCCGCCTATCCTCGCCACCCCAATCTTGCGATGGGAGCGAGGGCGCTGCAGGCGTCGCCCGCCTAAGCCAAAAGGTTCATCTCGCGCGCAAGCGAGGTGTCGCGCACGGTGACGCCGCCCTCTGTGTGCGTATACAGCAGCACGCGAACCTTGCCGTAAGTCAGCAGGATATCCGGGTGGTGGTCGTGTTTCTCGGCGAGATAGGCGCACACCTGTGCAAAGAGCGCCGCGCGCGCGTACGTCTCGAACTCGAACACCTTGGTGATGGCGACGCCCTCAACCGTCCAGCCTTCGAGCTGCTGCAGTTGCTCCTCCAGTTCCTGGTCCGTTAGCTTTTCCACATGCCGTTTATACCGCGCAAAGCGTTGCCGTCGCGTGCTACGATAGCCTCAGCGCCATGCAGCCACTCGCAGCGTTCGTAACCGTCGAAGACCTCTCTCTGGCAGGCATCGTGCTGCTGAAGCTTGGATTCGGCGCCGTCCTGGGCGGGGCAATCGGGTGGGAGCGCGAGTTGAGCGGCCGACCCGCCGGAACGCGGACGCACATGCTGGTCGTGGTGGGCGTCATCCTGTTCGCGGAAACCAGCCGCCTCTTCCCCTCACAAGACCCCAGCCGCATCGCCGCGCAGATCGTAACCGGCATCGGTTTCCTCGGTGCGGGGACGATTCTCCGCATGGGCACTCAGATCCGGGGCCTCACGACTGCGGCGAGCATCTGGGCGGCAGCCGCCATCGGCATGGCGGTCAGCGTCGGCGGCGCGCTGCTCATCGTTGCACCGGTGGCGACCGTCTTGACGATTCTAACGTTGACGGTGGTGGAGAGGGTCGAGGAGCGCTTTGCACGCAAGGGGGTGCGACGGCTGCAGGTGACGCTCGCCGCGCTTGCGGGCGCCCCCCCAGTAACGGACGCGATTCTTCGCATCGCGCCGGACCTACGCAACGTCTCCTTCAGCCGCATCGGCAATCAAGTGGTTGCGACGTTTCGCGTGTCCTCCGCGCCGGAAGACCTACCGTTGCGCCTCGCGGAGTTGGAGAGCGTCGAGTCGGCTCGCTGGCTGGATTGACGCCTATCTCATGCGGAACGGCTTGCCCTGCTGATACAGTTCCATGCGTTCCCGGAACGCGCCCGCCTGCGCCGGCGGTGTGGCGTCAATTGCGCGGCGAAGGAGCAGGATCGCTTTATCGAACTGCCCCGCCTCGGCGTAGACGGCGGCGATGATGTCGAGCAGTTGGGGCTGGGTCTGCTCATCTCCGTTGATGCGGCGAATAATCTCCAGGCCGAGATCTGCGTCACGCGCCCCGTCGTCGGGCGCTGTGGCGAGCAGCCACAGGAGCGAGTAGGTCAGTCCCGGGTTGTCGGGCCAGCGCTGCACGGCCGGCTCAAGCGTTTTGCGGGCTTCCACATAGCGCTCGGCTTCGACCTGCGCACGAGCGAGCTTGCCGTAGAGGTCTTGGTTCTCCGGCTGCTCCGCAATGGCAACCTTGTACTGCTGAATGGCGTCATCGAAGCGGCTCTGCATCATCGCCCTGTCGCCCGCCTGCTCGGGTGACGCGGGCGGGGGCGGTACCGCTGAGAGCAGTTGCTCGCGCAGGTCCTTGAGGGCATCGTAGTCGGGCATCTCCTCGATGGCTCGATCAACGAGCGGAATCGCTTCGTCCGCTCGGCCCGCGCGGGCGAGCAATTGGCACACCGTCACCAGCAGTTCGGTGTCCTTGGGCCGTTCCTGGACCGCCTCTTTGAGGAGGCGCATTGCTTCCTCGACCTTTCTGGCGTCGCCCTCCGCCTCGCCTTCGTTGCCGAGGCGAATGGCAATATTCTGAAGTGCCATGCTCCGCATGTAGCGATCCGCTTCTGCCCACCGGCCGGGGTCTTCGGTGAGGGGGGCAGCCGCGCGCTTGAGGAGTTCCATTCCCCGCTCCTCCTCGCCCGCGTCGGCGTAGGCGTCTCCCAGGTTCATCATCACTTGGCGGTTCTCAGGGAACAGTCGGCTGACGCTGGTCCACAGGGCAACCGAGTCCTTCCAGTTGGGGATCAGAACCCGTGTGCCATACGCCAGCCCCGCGCAAAGAACGCCGGCTGCGCCAAACGCGAAAGCACGCTGCGAGTCGGGCGATTCGCGCTCGAACTTCGCGACGGCAAGGGCGAACAGCGCCGCGAGCGGCAAAGTGGCGAGGTACGTGTAGCGGTCGGCGGCGAGGTGCGTTCCAAGCGGGACGATGCCGCTGACCGGCCCCAACAGAAAGATCATCGCGAACCAGGCGACGGTGAACCACGGGGCCTTCTTATACAGGACAACCGCTGCAGCCGTGCCCGCCACGGCAAACAGGTACGCGGGAAGAAAGATAGAGCTGAAGAGAGAAACCTCCCGCGGAATCGGCACATACGCGACGAGGTTGAGCGGCAGGATTGTTTTCGTTACGGAGAACCACAGCGAGTACGCCGCGATGCCGGGGCGGATGTCTTTGAATAGGTCCGGGTCGGAGAACGCGACAAGATCAGGCATGCCCAGCGCGGCGTTCATCATCTTCATGAACCCAAGCGCCAGGAAAAGCCCCACGCCGAGCCATACCGCCTTCTCAACGAGGACCCTGGCGATGAGGCTCCTCGGCGCCCCTTCCAAGCGTCGAAGCGGGTACCAATCCAGGAGCAGAAGCACCAGCGGCAGCGGCAAAACGTACGCTTTAGCGAGCATCGCGACCGCATAAAGCAGCAGCGCGAGGATGTGCCAGCCGATGCGCTCCCTCTCACCGCGATACGCCTGCAAGTAGGCGAGCACGCTCAAGAACGCGAAGAACGCTCCCACCAGGTTGTTGCGTGCCGACGCCCACGCGACGATCTCGACGCGCAGGGGATGCAACGCGAACACCAGCGCCCCCAGCGCGCAGGCGATGACAGGCAGACCATTCGTGGCGCGCCCACGCCCCGCAATGGCGAACAGACTGACGAGGATGAAGAAGAACAGCAGCGCGTTCACGCTGTGCAGGACAACATTGGTCAGGTGCATTTGCCTGCTGGTTAGGTCGCCTGCCAGCCAGATATCCACGGCTACCGTAAGCCAACTCACCGGCGTGTAGACGCCGACATGGTATGCGGTGAACATCCACTTGAGGCTGTCCGTGTTCAAGCCGGGTGTGCCGTCAGGCTTTTCGAACAGGCGGAGGTTCTGCTCGTTGTGGACGAAGTTCGGCATGTCGTCGAAGTTGACGAACTCGCCGTTCACGGCAGGATAGAATACGACCAAGGTCAGGAGCGCAACCGCCAGGGCAACTGCCCAAACCACAAGCCGGGGCGGGACGGCTGCTCGGTTCAGGTCTCGGGCTGCGTCCATAGAGAGTGTATCGGCGTCTGACGGTCCTACCGGAAGCGGGAATTCTACCTCATGCCCGAAGCGCAACAGAGCCACGAGACGAACGGCGGCCCGACGGTCACCGTGATTCTTCCAACCTACCGGGAGGTGGAGAACCTGCCCGTCATCATCCCGAGGATCCACCGTGCTTTGAACGAGGCGGGCATTTCGCACGAGGTGCTTGTGATGGACGACGACTCTCCTGACGGAACGTACGATAGGGCGCTCGAACTCGCGGGAGAGTATCCCGTAAGGGCGGTGCGGCGAACTTCGAACCGCGGTCTCTCCCCGGCGGTGCTCGACGGCTTCAGTGAAGCCCGTGGGAAGATCGCCGTGGTGATGGACGCCGACCTGAGCCATCCTCCCGAGTCGCTCCCGCAGTTGGTTGCGCCCGTTCTGGAAGGCCGAGCGGACGTAGTAGTCGGCAGCCGGAACGTGCCCGGCGGTTCGGCAGTTGACTGGCCGTGGTTTCGAAGGTTCGTGTCTTGGGGGGCGTCGCTTCTCGCCCGTCCGCTTACGCGCATGACCGACCCGACTTCGGGGTTTATGGCGGTGCGGCTCGACCTATTGCCGGGCGTGCCGCTCGACCCCGTCGGTTGGAAAATCGTGCTCGAGACGGTGGTGAAGACAGGAGGACGCCTGGAGGAGATTCCGATTCAGTTTCGAGATCGAGAGTTGGGCGAGAGCAAACTGACGACGAAGCAGCAGATCGAGTACCTGCGGCATCTGGTTCGCCTTTACCGGTTTCGGTTTCCGTTCTGGACGCAACTCGCGCTGTTCACCGTTGTAGGCGGGATGGGCGTGTTCGTTGATATGGGCGTGCTGTACGCCGGCGTCGAGGGGTTGCGTCTGCACCCGAACCTCGCGGTTACTTTCGCGTTCCTCGCCGCGGCGACGTTCAACTACGCCCTGAACTGGCGTTTCACGTTCCGGCGGCCGACGGGGCGGCATCGGCGATCGTATCCCACGTTCGTTGTCGTTTGCCTGGTGGGCCTCGCATTGCGCCAGGTTGTGTTCCTTGTTCTGCTTCCTCTGTCGAACCACCGGTACTGGTACCTTGTGGTAAACCTCGTGGGCATTGCCGTGGGCGGGGTCGGGAACTTTCTGCTTACGCGGACGCTTGTCTTCCCCCAGGGCAAAGAGAAAGCGGGGCGCAAACGCCCCGCTTGACGACTCTAACCCTCCGGCGGGTTAGTCGGCAGGGCCGACATAGACGTACCCGGAGGACAGCTCTCCCCCGCCGGCCCAAATCATTTCGCCGAACGGGGAGAGAGCGAACACGAAGAACTCATCCTTGCGGGGTGTTCCGGCGTTGTCGCGCACCCAGGCGAACACGATCGCTTCTTCGAAGATGACGAAGCCCTGACCGCCGAAGTACGCGGTTCGCCCGTCGAAAGAAGCCCACTCGATGCTTGGGATCCGAACGATCACATCGGGGAAGTCGTTGCCGTGGTCAACCCCCTCGGCAGCCGCGAGCAGCGAGCCGCTGATGCCGTTTTCGTCATTGCGCAGCGCGAGTTCAAAGATCAGCACGCCGTTGTCCCCGTCGTCCTCGGTGTGCCGGCCGAGGAGGATTTTCCCTATCCCGGTCGCCATCATCGGGGTAACCATCGCCTGGACGGTCAGCGCTACTCCGAGCGCCGCGAGGCAGAAAAGCAAACGTTTCTTCATTCTAAGCAGTCTCCTCCTTACTCGGTTGACGGGAGGATGCCTCGGATTCGTTCTGCCCGCCGCGCTGACGCCCGCTCAGCTCACGGACAGATTCTTCCGACAGCAATGGGGGTGGCACGGACAGATTCCTTCGACAGCATCATGCCGGCGGCGGTCGCTGCAGAATGTGTCCGTGCCACCCAGCCGGAATGGCCCCAGCGAGCGATTGACCCCTGCTCAGTTCACGGACAGATTCCCTCGACAGCATCATGCCGGCGGCGGTCGCCGCAGAATCTGTCCGTGCCACCCAGCCCCATGCTCCCGCAAATGTGTGGGTACGTGTTATGGCGGCGGCATGCGCCGGCGAACGAACTCGCGCCCGTGGCGCGTCTAATGGCCGGCAAGGCTCCTTTCGGGGCCCGGCGTGAGGAGGAAATGAACAACCACTTGAAGGCTTTGTCCTGCCTGGTCGCGGCCGTGCTCGGCGTTGCGGCGACGGCTCAGTTCGACTCGCAAAACGTTACGCTTTACAGAAACATGCCGCTCTCCGTCTTTGGCGCGAGCTCCGGCAACGACTGCTGGGGCTACGTCGCGCCATCCGGAAGGGAGTACGCGATTATGGGGTTGAACAACAAGGTGGCGTTCGTCGAGATCACAGATCCCGCGAACCCGGTTGTAATTGCAACCGTCTCGCACCCTTCGAGCACGTGGGGAGATATCAAGACGTACTCGCACTACGCCTACGTCGTCGCCGAGTCTTCCGGCTCCGGGATTCAAGTGATCGACCTCGATCGAATTGACGAGGGGGTCGTGACGCTAGTCCGAACGATATCGTCCCCCGGCAGAAGCCACAACGTTGCCATCGACACGATGAGCGGATTCTTGTACACCTGCGGGTCGAACCAGGGCACCGGCACAACGATGTGCTTCAGCCTCGCCGATCCGGCGAACCCCGTCCAGGTTGGCCCTGCCTCGATGACGGCGAGCTATATGCACGACAGTCAGATCGTCACGTACACATCAGGGCCGTACTCCGGCAGACAGATCCTGTTCGGCAGCAGCGAGGGTCGCGGCATCGACATCTACGACGTTACAAACAAGAACAGTCCGTTCCTCATCAAGCGCGTTACCTACCCGAACGTCGGTTACTGCCACCAAGCGTGGCTCGACGAGGAGCGGAAGTACCTCTATGTGGACGACGAATTCGACGAGAACAACAACGGCTTCACCACGCGTACGATTGTCATCAGTGTCGAGAGCCTGGAGAACGCGCAGTACGTGACGTCGTTCACCTCAGGACGACCGGCAATAGACCACAACCTCTACGTGCGCGACGGGATCATCTTCGAAGCCAACTACCGAAGTGGGTTGCGCATCTTCGATGCCAACGTTGATCCCCTCAACCCCCCGCAGGTCGGATGGTTCGACACTTATCCAGAAAACGATAACCGTGGATACAACGGCGCGTGGAGTAACTACCCGTTCTTCCCCAGCGGCACCGTCATCGTTAGCGACATTGAGCGAGGTCTGTTCATTCTCGATGTCAGTCAAGCGCTCTCGAGGCTCGAGTTCGACTACCCGAACGGACGCCCCGAACTCGTGAACCCGAGCGGCGGGACCCGTGTGCGGGTGGTCGTCTCGGGCGTGAACGCGGTACCCCAGCCCGGGACCGGGGTTCTGCACGTGAGCACCGACGGAACGAACTTCACGAACATCCCGATGCAGCAGATTAGCGACAACGTGTACGACGCCGTCTTCCCCGCCATCGCGTGCGGCTCGGATGTGTTCTTCTACGTGAGCGCGCGGAGCACCGCAGGGGTAACTTACACGGACCCATCCGCGGCACCGGCCACGACGTACACCGCAGTCTCCGCGGTACAGCGAGTCACCGTGTTCGACGACAACTTCGAGGCAGACCAGGGCTGGACGGTAACGAACCAGAACCTGCAGGACGGCGCCTGGGAGAGAGCGGTCCCCACAGGCAGCGGCGGACAGCGAGGAGACCCGCCGAGCGACTACGACGGTAGCGGCCGGTGCTACGTAACCGGGAACGCGCAGGACCAAGACGTGGACGGCGGGCCTACAATCCTTACCTCCCCCAGAATCGACATGTCGGCAGGACACGTCTACTACCTCACGTACGCACGGTGGTTCACCAACGACGACGGAGACGACCAGATGATCGTCGAAATCTCGAACGACAATGGCGCAACCTGGACGCAAATTGACTCGACCCTCAACAGCAGCGGCTGGATTCCCGTTCGATTCCGGGTCAGCGACTTCGTCCAACCAACCGCGAACATGAGGGTCAGGTACAGCGTCGCCGACCAGCCGAATAACTCCGTCACGGAAGGCGCGCTCGACGCGGTTCAAGTCATCGCCTACGTGTGCGATGAAGAAGTCGAGGTGCTCCCGTCCGCGTTTACCGTAACACGGGGCGTGCAAACCGGCGGCGGCCTGCAAGACCTGTTCAGCAGCGACAACTCGTACCTAAGAATCGAAGCGAGGAGACCGACCGAGATCGCCGCCGCATCCGTCGAGTTGGTTGTCGAGGGAACCTCGACCGTTCAGGCGCCCTCGGAACTGAAGTTCAACTTCGAAGGTGCAACGAGCGGCGAACCGGCGCTCCAGCGAATCGAACTGTTCAACTTCCAGAACTCGACATGGGAAGTGGTAGACGAGCGCACTGCGCCGCAGCAAGACACCGCCATCGTCGTAACCATCACCACGAACCCGGGGAGGTTCGTTCAGTCGGGAACCGGCCTGGTTCGAGCAAGAATCGGCTATCACGACCGAGGGGTTACCTTCATCTCCTGGGACGGGCGATACGACCGCTGCACCTGGACAGTGCGGGGGTAGCCTGCGGGCCAGGCGACGAAACGCCGCGCCGTGTTCGGGCGCGGCGTTTCGCGTTTTTCACCCGTCCTATGGGTAGGAAGATGGCACATCCAGCAGGAACCTACACACCACCGACCGGCCCGCGCATACGATTCGAGGTGATCGGGGAGGCGTGGGGCGAACTCATGCGGAACTTGAGCGCCTGGATTGTCGCGATGCTCTTTGCAGTCATCGTTCTCGGTGGCGCATACGTCATCGGATACGTTGTCGTCCTGCTGCCCCTGGTCTTTACCCAGGGCTCGGATGTTGGCGTGATTGCGACGTTCGGCGGGTTCGCCGTGTTCGCCCTGGCTATGATCGTGCTGATGGGGGCGGTCTACGGAGGCATGTACAGAATGGCGATCCGCCAGCTGCGTGGCGAGATGCCCACCGCAGGTGACCTCTTCCAGTCGTTCGACCTCGCGCCGCGCATGATCGGGGTGCACTTGCTGGTAATGGTCCTCACAACAGTTGGTTTCTTTCTGTGTGTGATTCCCGGTTTTATCGTCATGGGTCTAACCTTCCTCGCGTACGCCATTGTTGCGGATCAAAACGTAGGCTCCGTTGACGCGATTCGCATGAGTTGGGAGGCGCTGAAGAAGGACACACTCATGGCAATTCTCTTCGCGCTTGTGGTCAGCATCCTCGCGCAAATCGGCGTGTATGCCTGCGTCGTAGGCGCGCTGTTTACCGGGCCGCTCATGTTCCTCAGCCACGCAATCGCGTACCGCGACTTCTTCCCCGAGCGGTTCGCCTCTCAGTCAGCCCCGCCGCCGGGAGCGCCGACACCGCCGTCCGAGCCGCCGACCCAGCCCGGAGCGTAGTCTCCAACGGATCCTCTCGCGCGGCGGTATCCTCAATCCCGCATGCGCTCCATCAACCCGACGACCGGCGAGACGATCCGCGAGTGGCAGCAAACAAGCGATGACCACGTCCGCGGCGCGCTGAAGGCTGCGGAAAGCGCATTCGTTGACTGGAGGAACGATGGCTTCGGCCCGCGCCGCGACGTGATGCGCTCCGCCGCGACCATCCTGAGGAGGGACAAGCCCTCTCTCGCGCGCCTGATGGCGGATGAGATGGGCAAGCCGCTCTCACAGGGCGAGGCGGAGGTCGAGAAATGCGCGTGGACGTGCGAGTACTACGCCGACAACGCCGAGCGGTTCCTCGCAGACGAGCCGGTCCCCTTCGACGAGGGCTGGGAAGCCGCTGTCGTGTTTCGACCCTTGGGCTGCGTGCTTGCGGTGATGCCGTGGAACTTCCCGCTGTGGCAAGTGTTTCGCTTCGCCGCGCCCACGTTGATGGCGGGAAACACCGCTGTGCTCAAGCACGCTTCAAACGTGTGCGGCTGCGCCACGGAGATAGAGAGGGTTTTCCGAGAGGCGGGCGCGCCCGACGGCGTGTTCCAAACGCTTCTCATCGGCAGCGACCGCGTGGAAACGGTCATCGCCGATCCGATCGTGCAGGCGGTTACCCTCACGGGAAGCACGCCGGCAGGCAGCGCCGTCGCCTCGGCTGCGGGAAAGCACCTGAAGAAGACCGTGCTCGAACTCGGCGGCAGCGACCCCTATGTCGTCCTCGCCGACTGTGACTTCGAGCGCACCGTCGAGACCTGCGTCGCTTCCAGGCTGATCAACTCGGGGCAAAGTTGCATCGCCGCGAAGCGGTTCATCGTCGAGCGGGCGATCTACTCTTCATTCGTTGAAGCGATGACCGAACTCATGTCCCAAAGGCGATTCGGCGCGCCGACAGACGACGACACCGACATCGGGCCGCTCGCGCGAGCCGACCTTCGGGATGAACTGCATTCCCAGGTGGTCCGCTCCGTGCAGAAGGGCGCGCGCATCACCACCGGAGGCGAAGCGCCGCAAGGTGTCGGCGCCTTCTATCCTCCCACACTGCTCTCAGGCGTTACACCGGGCATGCCCGCGTTTGACGAGGAGACCTTTGGCCCCGTCGCGGCAATCATCGAGGCGGACGACCCGGAGGATGCGATTCGACTCGCGAACGCAAGCCCGTTCGGCCTGGGCGCGGCGGTGTTTACGCAGGACCTAAAGCGCGGGAAGCGCATTGCCTCGTTGCTGTTGCACGCGGGTTGTTGCTTCGTCAACGACTTCGTACGCTCCGACCCCAGGCTTCCGTTCGGCGGAATCAAGCAGAGCGGTTATGGGCGCGAACTGTCCACCTTCGGGATTAGGGAGTTCGTGAATATAAAGAGCGTCGCTTGGCGCATCGGGTAGACTGTACTTGATGTCCGCGATCTGCATCCCGTTGCTTGCATCCGTGTTCTTCCCCGCCGCGGGGGAGGCGGTGGTGGACGGCGTCACGTTCGAGAAGATCGACGGGCTGTTTGTACCCGTCCGCGAACTTGCCGGCGCGATGGACTGGGTCGTAGAGTACGAGCCGGAAACGAAGGAGGTGCGCCTGCAAGGCGTGCCGCTGGACGACGAACACACGCGCCGGTTGCTCAGCGGTGAAACGCTGATCAGAGTTGAGGCGGTCAACGTGCCCGGGGCGCGCATCACCCCGCTTGAAGAGGGGGCGCGCGTGGAATGGGGCGCCCTACGCGCCGTCGTGAAACCCGGGGAGAAGCGCGTTGAGATCAACCTTACAACACAAAGCCTGACTGCCTACCAGGGCGAACGCGTTCTGTTGGAGACGCCGATCAGTTCTGGGCGGCGCGGCTACTCGACCCCGACCGGCTCCTTCACCGCCGGCCCGGCGAAGTACAGAATGCACTACTCGACCCTGTACGACAACTCCCCGATGCCCTGGAGCATTCAGGTGAGTGGCAACATCTTCATCCACGGGTACCACAGCGTTCCGCCGCGCCCCGCATCCCATGGGTGCATCCGCGTGCCCCTCAAGGACGGTAACCCCGCCAAGTGGCTCTTCGAGTGGATCGAGATCGGGACGCCCATCCGCATCTTCTACGAAGATTCGGACGCTTGATTCATAATCCAGGCATGGAGATCTCGCGCCGCGACCTGCTGAAGGCGCTGACGCTGGGCGGCGTGGCTGCTGCGACCGGTTCCAACGCCCAGACGAGCCGCATCCCGCGACGGAGGCTCGGCAAGATCCCCTTCGAGGCGTCCATTCTCGCACTCGGCACGGCGGAGATTCCATCCGACGATGAGGCGCTGCGCGCCATCAACCTCGCGCTCGACGCCGGTGTGAACTACATTGACACAGCCCCCTCCTATCGCAACGCGAGGAGTGAGCGCGTCATTGGCGCCATCACAGAGAAGCGACGAAAGGACTTCTTCCTCGCGACGAAGACCCTTGAGCGCTCGGCGGACGGCGCATACGGTGAACTCAAGCAAAGCCTTGCGCGCCTGAAAACCGCCCAGGTGGACCTCATCCAGGTTCATGCGGTCAACGACAACGGCACCCTCGACCAGGCCCTTCGCGGCGCGGTCAAAGGGCTCGAGCGCGCAAAGAGGGAGGGCATGACGAAGTACATCGGCATCACCGGCCACACGCGCCCCGAAGTCATCCTGCGCGCTATTGAGCAGTACCCGTTCGACTCCATCCTTGTGCCCGTCAGCGCAGCAGACAAGTGGATCGGCGACTTCGCGAGCGAAGTTATCCCCAAGGCAAGAGCCAAGGGGATCGCCGTCATCGGCATGAAAGCGCTCAAGGGCGTCGAGCGAGCCGAGGGCGGGGTCAAAGACGCTGCACCCTGGTTGCGCTACGCGCTCAGCCTCCCGATTGACACGCTCACCGTCGGCTTTCGAAGGTACAGCGACGTCCTGCAGAACCTCCCGATCGCCCAAGCCTTCAGCGCGATGTCGCCCCAGGAGCGACGCGACCTCGAGGAGCGCGCTCGAAAGTTCGCCAACGACGAGACCCTCTGGTGGAAAAAGCGCTGATACGGGTCCACATCGGATGGCAGCCGGACACGGCGTTCTCTGAAGCGCTGCAAGAGGGCCTGCCCGATGGCGTCTCAGTTACGACCGGCGACGCCCCACACCCAGACACGGAGATACTGGTATGGGGGCGCCCATCCCTCGAACAGATGCGGCGCCTGCCTTCCCTCCGCGCAGTCGTCGTACCGTTCACGGGTGTGCCGCAAGAGACGATCGAAGCGGTGCGTGCCCTTGAAGGCGTAACGCTTCACAACCTTCACCACAACGCGCCGGCGACGGCAGAGATGGCGATCGCCCTCATGTTCGCCGCCGCCAAGCGCCTTATCCCCGCCGACGCGGAGTTTCGCCAATCCGGCTGGAAGGCGCGGGAGCAGCCGCCCGCGATGCTCCTCTCCGGCAAGAGGGCCGTGGTCCTGGGCTATGGCGAGATCGGGCGGAGGATCGCCGACTGCTGCCGCGGCATCGGCATGAGCGTCACCGCCGTCTCGCGCACGGGTGGGGGCGGCGCCCTGCCGGTCAACCGCTTGCACGAGGCGCTGCCGGAGGCAGATGCGCTGTTGCTCGCCCTTCCCGCAACCTCGGAGACGGAGGGGCTGATTGGAGCGGAAGAGTTTAGGTTTCTAAAGCCATCCTGCATCTTGGTCAACGTAGGGCGAGGGGCAACCGTGGATGAAGAGGCGCTTTTTGCCGCGCTCTCGGAAGGACGCATCGGGGGTGCCGGACTGGACGTGTGGTACCGCTACCCGAGGCACGGCGCCGACCGGCCGAGCCGCCTCCCGTTCGAACGCCTTGCCAACGTGGTGCTCAGCCCGCACCGCGGGGCGGACGTGGACGAGAACGAGGTCCTACGGGCGCGAGCGTTGAATGGGCTCCTTCTGGCGGCTGTCCAAGGAGAGCCGATTCCAAACGAAGTGGACGTTGCGGCCGGATACTAACGAGGTTCAGACGACGATGTCGAGGATCGCCTGCTCGTTCCGAACGACCTCGCGGAACAGCAGAGTTCCAAGCCGCGCCTCGAGCGTTGCTCGGTTCATCGAAACCACCGCCTCGAGCACGTCGCCATCCCGCGTGGCTGCGGTAACCGCGTGCTCCAGCCTGCCGCTCGCCTGGCGGAGCAGCGCCAGCACAGGCTCGTAAGGCGAATAGGAGGCGATGCGCATTCCAGGATAGTGATTCCACCTCCGGCGCGGCGCACACCCCTGTGATTTACCGTGCTACGGCTCCTCGACGAGCACCGCGGAGTTCACCTCGCGAAAGAGGTTTGCGAATTGCTCCGACGCAAACGAGAACTGGTACGTCGAGCGCCGATACCATACGACTCGACAAGCCACTAGCGGGTGTGCGCAACCCTCCTTCAACTGAACGGAGGTGCGTCTCCGGCCGACGGCCTTTGCATAGAGAGCGGCGGCGAATGCGGGCGCGACGAGCAGGTATTGAATCGGCGCGTTCGCGAACATGGGCAACGCGACCCCCCAGACCCCGACGTTCACGGCAACCAGTTTCGCCGTGTCCACCCCTTGCGCGGCGCGAAGGTGCTCCACACAGGAAGAGCAGTAAGGATAGCGAAGAGGCTCCACTGGTTCGGGAAGCCCCATCTTGCGCGGTTGTTGAAACGGTTGATATTCGGTGTCGGCAGGCGCGCCGCAACAGACGCACACGTCCGGAAAGTTCGGTCGGTCGGTGCTGACGTACACGCGATGGGGGAACGGCTTCGCCAAGGCAGACAGTCTACCATCCGACACTCCGACGCCCTCGCGTCCGTCGGTAAGATAGGAGAGAGAACGATGAGGCAAACGATGGCGCTCGTATTATTGACGCTCGCGCTGCTCCCTGCGGCGGTGCATGCTCAACAGAAGATCCAGCCGGGCGACGTGCTTGAGCTCACCTGCGTCGAGGAACCGGAGTTGGACGGCGAATACACGGTGAATCCTGGCGGCTTCGTGCTGCTCCAGTTCATCGGCGCAGTAGAGGTGAAGGGCCTCACAGCCGATGAAGCCGCGCGCAAGATCGCCGACACCCTTGTCCGCCAACAGATTCTCCGCCGAGCAACCGTCAGGGTGAAGCTCAAGGGCGAAGCCTTGCCTCCGATGCAGCCGCCGCCCGTCGTCGTCTCGGGGGCGGTGTCGGAACCGGGCGAAGTTTCGTGGCGTGAGGGCCTCCGCCTCGCCGAGGTACTCCGGGCTGCCAAGCCCTCGGTCGTCGCCGACCTAACGCGGGTTCGGATTACCCGAGGCGACGGCGCGGTCGAGTCGGTTGACTTCTCCCAACACGTCGAGGGCACCAACCAGGCGAATCCGCTGCTGCTGCCCGGAGACGCCGTGTTCGTGCCTGTGCAGATGGCTGCGCTCGACGTGACGGTGCTCGGGGCGGTCGTCAAACCGGGGGTCGTGCCGTTCAAGGAGGGCATGACTGTGCGCGACGCAATCGCCGCCGCGGGCGGGACCCGCGCCGATGCGGACTCCAGGAATGCCACGGTACGCCTCGCCACGGGCGGCGAGATCCGAGTGGACCTCTCCACCGAGCAAGCCGCCCGCCGCCTCGCCCCCGGGGACCACATCGTCGTCCCGCTCAAGCCGGCGAGTCAATTCATCTTCGTGCGTGGCGCGGTTGCTCGGCCGGGAACGATGCCCTGGGAGCCTGGGATGACGCTCTCCGTGGCAATGCGGGACGCCGCGCCGATTCGGGACGCGCCGCTGAGCCGCATCCGAATCCAGCGAGCGGATGAGCAAGGAAAGCTTCAGGTATTGACTGCAAACTTCGATAGAATCCTCCGTGGCGACGCCCCGGATGTCGCGCTCAACGAGGGCGATATCATCGAGGTCCCCTACCCTGTCGAGAGCACGAGGACTGCCGACTTCACCGCCATCATCGGCATCGGCTTGCTGCTCTGGCTGCTGTTCGGACGTTGATGCGGTACCCGAGGGGGAAGCCGGAGCCGATCGGCCTGCTCAACCGCGTTCGGCTGGTGGTGTCGGGCGAGCCGCTGCTTCATTTGCGTCGTGCGTGCCCGGGCATACGCGTGCTCCGACCGACGGCGGTGCCTTATCTGCGCGAGCGGGTCGCGCAGATGCTCCAGCGGGCGCGCCTGCGCCTCGCTCCGGAGTACGACATAGGCGTTCGCGAGGCGTGGCGTTCGCTTGACCGTCAACGGCTGATCTATGACACATACTTCGAGAGGCTGCGGCGCGAGCGACCCGAGTTGGCCTACGCCGCGTTGCGGCGGCTGGCGAACCGCTACTTCGCCCCCTACGACCAGAAGGCCCCGCCTGGTCATTCGACGGGCGGCGCGGTGGACGTGTGGCTTCTCGACTCGCGTGGGAAACCGATTGACCTACACGGCCCGGGAGAGCGCTTCGCCATGGCGGCGACGTTCCACCCCAGCCTCCCAAAAGAGATCCTCGACTTGCGCTTGCTGTTGTACCGGGCGCTAACGAGGGAGGGCTTCACCAACTGCAAGGATGAGTGGTGGCACTATAGTTTCGGCGACGCCGCCTGGGCCGTACGCACGGGGCGCAAGTCTTGCATTTACGGCTACATCGAGCCGCCCCGACCGGCGTATCGTTCGAAGGACGAGCGGTTCCGCAAGGAGTTCCTCGCTAAGTGAGTCGAACGCCGAGGAGCAACTCGGCAATCGAAAGCACGGGATTCCAGAGGATAACCTCCAGAGGCGACGGCTGCCCAGCCTGCCGCATGATCTGACCGCCGAACACGAGCGCCAGAAGGATAAGCACACCATACGTCCGGCTGAACTGAATGAACCGTAGCCCAAGCTGCGGTGGTAGCAGCGCTCCAAACAGCCAGTGGCCGTCGAGCGGCCCCAGCGGCAGCAGGTTGAAGAACGCGAGCGCGAGGTTGATGACTACAGCGAAGAACATCCAATCGTCAAGCGGTGAAATGCCGTTGACAAAGGCGACGCGGAACACCGCCGCGCAGAGGACTGCGAGGATGACGTTCGTGAGCGGCCCCCAGAGAACGCTCATGAAGTGATCCCACCTCGGGTTCTGCATCCTGCTCGGGTCCACCATCACCGGCTTTCCCCAGCCGATGCCGAAGCCGCTGAACACCGTAATGAGCACCATGATGGAGCCGAGGGGGTCGAAATGGGCGAACGGGTTGAGCGTTACCCGCCCCATCATTCGCGGCGTCGGGTCTCCGGCGGCGTCGGCGGACTTCGCGTGCCCGAACTCGTGCAGAGCGATGGAGAGGAAGATGATGACAAGTTGAGGGATGACTCGTTCGGCTTCCGGCATTGTCAGCGCGCCTCCTCCTCGCAACGAAAGATGTCCTCAAGCGTTTCTCGCCGCACGATGAGCCTCGCCTCTCCGTTCTCCACGATGACCATTGCGGGTCGCGGGTAGCGGTTGTAGTTGCTCGCCATCGCGAAGTTGTAGGCGCCCGTTCCCTGCACGCAGAGCAGGTCTCCCGCGTCGGTGCTCTCGGGCAGCATCGCTTCCGGAATCACCGTGTCGGTTTCGCAATGCCGGCCGGCGACACGGAACTCTGAGCCGTGCGGCTCGCAGAGCCTCGATGCGTTCATCGCCGTGTACCTTGCGCCGTACATCTGGGGTCGAGGGTTATCCGCCATGCCGCCGTCCACGCTGAGATACGTTCGCTCGCCAGTCGCGGACTGGATGGGTACGATCTTCCGAACCACGACGCGATACAGAGTCACGCCCGCCGTGCCGACGAGATACCTGCCGGGTTCGAACGCAAGCCTGGGCATCTCCACCCCAGCGCGCTCGAACTCGGCGCGGACCGCGGCCTCAACGCGCCGCACGCTCTCCGCAATCGGGCATGGCTCTTCTCCCGGCACATAGGGGATGCCGAAGCCGCCTCCCGCAATCACCTCCCGCAGCTCATCGAAGCACTGTCGGGCGGAGAGTGCGAACTCCGCGGCACGCCGGGCACCCTCCACGATCGCGTCCGCGTCCAGCAGTTGGGAGCCGACGTGGACATGAACGCCGACCAACCGCAGGCTTGGCTCCGAAGCGATGGCCTCTGCCGCCTCGAGCGCCGCGCCGGACGAGATGTTCAAGCCGAACTTCGAGTCCTCTTGACCTGTTCGGATCGCCTCGTGGGTAACGGGGTCAACTCCCGGCGCGAGGCGCAGCATCACCCGCTGGTCTCGGCCGGCCTCGGCGCACGCGCGGGCAAGGCGCGGGACTTCTATTAGGCTGTCAATCACGACGGCGCCGACGCCCACTTCGACGGCGCGGCGTAACTCTCCGTCAGACTTGGCGTTTCCGTGGAGGTGTATTCTCTCGGCTGGGTATCCCGCTCGGAGCGCCGCCTCGAGTTCTCCTTCGCCGGCGACATCGGCGTCGCAGCCTTCTTCCCGCACGAGATTGAGCACCCCGATTGCGGGGTTCGCCTTTGCCGCAAAAGCCACACGCCCGCCGAACGGTTCCACGGCAGCGAGAAACTCGCGACAGCGCGCCCGCACCTCGGCGCCGTCCATAACGTAGAGGGGCGTCCCGAAGGTTGATGCGAGGTGCTCGGCAGGCAAGCCGCCAATAGTTAGACAGCCGCTCGCGTCAGCGGCCTGCGTTCCCTGAAAGCGGGCAAACATGAGCCCGCAGTATGGCACGCGGGCGAGCGCGCGTCGGCTCAGGCGGCTCTGGCTTCTCGAACGACGATCGCCCTCACCTTTTCGAGGCTAATCTCGTCTTCGTCCACGAGGAGCACGGCTCCGTACATTGGGCGGAAGTCCACGCTCGTAAGGAAGCCGTCGGTGTGAACCTCTTTGCCGGCGCGGTCTACGTACGACACGCGAACCTGCCGACCCACGAACGGTTTTACTTCTTGGACGGTCATCCTGCCAACTGGACTGTTCCCTCGAGCGGGAGCGCTCCCCCTGGCATTATTGGCGGATTAGTGCCCGCTTTCCAGGACCTTGCGAAGGTCTGCTGCATGTTCTACGGGTGCGAGGATGACGACCAGGTCATTCTCCTCCAACTCGGTGTCCCCCTCGGCGATAAGGCCGTGCTCGCCCCGCACGACCCAAACGATGTTGCTGCCCGGGGGCAGGTTCAGGTCTCGAACGCGACGGCCCACAGCAGGCGAGCGCCCAGTCAGCACCGCCTCGATGATCTCGATCTTGCCGCGGCGCAGGGCCGCGAGGGGCACCATCGAGCCGGCGCTAATCTCTTGCTCGACGAGGTTGAACAGAATCTCGGTCGCGCTCACCACGCCGTCAATGCCCAGCTCCTTGAAGAGCGCCTCACGCTCCGGGTTGTTGACTCGGGCGATGGCGCGCTCGACGCCCCACGTGTTCTTCGCCATCTGGCAGACGATCAAGTTGTCTTCGTCCTCGCCGGTTACCGCCGCAACGCAGTCGGCTCGCGCGAAGCCCGCTTCGCGTTGGACGCGGGTCTCGCATCCGTCGCCAAGCATGAGCGCGCTACCCAACTGCGGCTCGAGTTGTTGATAGGTGTGTTTGTCCTTCTCGAGCAGCAGCACCTCGTGTTCCTCCTTGAGGAGCATCTTTGTGAGGTGAAAGCCCACGTTTCCTCCGCCGACCACAACGATATACACGCGCCTACCCCTCTCCCTCCGCCTTGTTGTAGGCGTCAATCGGCGAAAAGTCTCGACCCAATAGCCAGTCCCTCATCATTCCCGCGGTCAACAGGTTCGGTGTTATGCTGAACACGCCCATCTTTCGGTACTCGCGCGCGCGATCCGGGTCGTTCACCTTCGCACACACCATCGAAACGCCGTAGCGCGTCTGGGCGACCTGCGCCGCCATGAGGTTCGTGTTGTCTCCCCGCGTCGAGGCGATAAAAGCGTCGGCGTCCCGAATGCCTGCGTCGAGTAGGACGTCGTCGTCCAGCCCATCGCCGATAATCACCCGGCAGCCGTGGTCGTGCCCGAGCCGGGCGAGGTGTTCCGGTTCGCGCTCGATGACGGTTACCTCGTCTCCGTTCGAGGAGAGCATACGCGCCAGTGCGGCGCCGGTCCGTCCGCAGCCGAAGATGATGACGTTCATGCGGGAGCGAGACTATACCTTGCCCACCGTCCGGCGCAGGGCGTTGTCAACCTCTTCTTTTGTCAGCGGCGACCCGTCGGGCTTGCTCACGGAGAATCTCGCCACCGCCCGCCCCGCAGCCTGCCCGATTCGAGCCACCTGAATATTCCACCGAAGGCTTGCCAGCATGCGCGCGACGCGGTACGGCATTCCACGACCCAAACGGGTCTCGATTTCCAGTACGGCGGGCGCGCCCTTGTGGAACCGATACCGGTACACCTCCTGCTCTCGCTCCGGGTCTTTCCCGTGCCGCCGGAGCAGCGCGTCTACATCCTTCCGATTGCGCACGCGCGAGCGTATCTCCTTGGCGACGACAGAGCACAGGCCCGCCGGCAGCGGACCTCCGCGGAAAGAGACCGTTAGCACGTCCAGCGCGATCGGATGCTCCTCTTGCGTGCTCGACGCGCGTACCGCGTGCAGGTTGATGTCCAGCGCGTAAAACACAGCGAGCAACCGGCTCAGCAGGCCCGGCTTCGGCAAATCGCGCAGGCAGACGGTTACGTCGGTCGTCTTTGACTCGTGGTCGTGGTGGAAGGTAACCGTCGCCTCGCCCTCCCTCGCCCGTCGCACGTAGTCGGCGTGCAGGGGGAATTGCGACTGCGAAGTACCCAGCAAGTAGTGCGTCGGCATGAGGTCGAGGAAACGCGCCATTTCTGCTCCGGCCGCCTCCGTCTCGGCGAGCCGTTTGAGGGCCTGGCGACGGAACAAGGCTGGGTCAACCTCAACGGGCTGAGGCGCCTCGAGCGCGGACCGTGCGCGCTCGTACAACTCTTGCGCGCTCGCCGCCATCGGGCCTGTCCACAGTTCCTCGTTGACGGCTGAGGTGTCCGCGTACGTAAGAAGATAGAGCATTGCCAAACGATCCGGGCGCTCGGCGGAGAGAGCGACCTCGCTCGCTGTGCGCGGGTCCGCGAGGTCGTGTGTCCTCGCAACGTCGGCAAGGAGCAGGTGCTCGCGCACCAGCCACTTCACCGTACGCTTCTCGTCGCCCGTCACCGCCAACCGATCGCACACCGCGTCGGCGATCTCGGCGCCGACAGCCGCGTGCCTTCGCTTCGTGTTCACTTTGCCCAAGTCATGCAGTATGGCGGCGAGATACAGCGGCCGATGGTTGGTCACTTCGGACCACGCACCAGCGAACTCGGGAAGCGTGCGCGACTCATCGAGAAACCGAACGACTTGCAGCGTGTGCTCGCCAACCGTGTAGCGATGAACCGAGTCCCTTGAGAGCAGATAGCGGCAAGGCGTGAACTCAGGCAAAACGGCATCCAGCAGCCCGGATTCATCCAGTGCGCGGAGCGCCCCCTCACCCGAGGTCAGGTGCTCGTTGATTCTGGCGGTGTCGCCGCTTTGCTTGGGCGGCTTCACTCGCTCGATGCTTAGCCCCAGGCGCGACGCGCGGCATACGCCGATGACTGCGCTCGTCAGGTCGCTCGACTTGCTGACGTTACAAACACCGCGCTCCGCATAGACGCCGCCGGAACTGAGAGCGAACCTCGACGCCTGGATGAGCGCTTCGGTTGAACGCCACACCTGATCACACTGCTCGCCTGCGCGAATGACCCGCTCCGCCAGCGCCTGCGCTTCCATGCCGAGGCGGCTCGCTACCGATTCGATGCGCGTGCGAATCAGCCGATCCTCTTTCCGCTCGGTCACAGAGTGCAACACGTTCCGCACGGTTAGGAGGGTCTCAAGCGCCTCCTCCGGTGCACGGGCGGGCCTGCGGTTGAGCGCTTGGGCGATCCAGCGCGCGGTGTGTGCATCTCGAAGCCCTCCCGCGCCGTCTCGCAGGTGGAACTCCACAACGCGGGGCGTTTCGTGCCACCTGGCGCGATTCGATTGCCTCTCCTCCCGCTTACTGATGAGAAACTCGGCGACGGGGAACGTACGCTCGAAGACCTTGTTGAACGAGTCGAGCGCTTCTTTCCTCCCGGCCACGAGCCTGGCGTCGAGCAGGCCGGTTCGGGTCGCCTGATCCAGAGCGGGGCAATCAGACGGCAGGCGAAACGCGTAGCCCACGGGCCAGTCCAACTCGCCGAACACCTCAATCATGAGGTGGAACATGCGCCGAACCCGGTCTTCGGCGTCGGCTGTCAGTTCTCCCTCCGGCAAGAAGGTTACGTCGAGGTCGCTGTAAGGGGCGACCTCCTTGCGACCGTATCCACCCACCGCGACGACGGCGAACAGCGTCTTCGGGCGCCCGTCGTGCACCAGCCGGAAGAGCGAGCGGAGAACCCGGTCGGCAACAGCCGAGTGCCGCCGGCACCACGCCCGACCCGACGGCTGCTCGCGCAGGGCGGCGAAGAGGCGCTCGCGCTCCACGCGCGCCCCGTGCGCAAGCCGCCGAGCGGCGAGCGCCTCCTTAGTAAGTATCGCGCCGCTCCGGCTGCTCATGGGTTGTAGTCTATACGGAACACGCGCTGCTCGTCGGTTGCCCACATCTCCGCGGTGCGCCGCGCCTCCCTCTCTATCTTCAGCGCAACCGGCGTCGCGAACGCGGCAAGGGCGAGCATGAAGACAGCGAGCACCGCACCCATCCAAGTGATGTAACCGCCGAGAACCGTGAAGACCGCGATGCGCCGTCGCCCTGCGAAGATGCGGCAAGCGGGAATCGCAAGGCTGAGCGTAACCAGCGCGACCGTCAGTAGCGTGCGGCTCTCGTCGGTCCATGGCGGCGCGTCGGGGTCGAAGGTGGCGAGCAGCCTGCTCGGCGTCGAGGCGTGGACGAAGTACCAGGTCAGCAGCGCCGCACCGGCGGCACCGATGGCAAGGAGGACAACGCGCTCCCAGCGCTTCGGAGTGGCTCCGTCGGTCGCCGCCACCTCGACGGGTAGCGCGACGACCACCGCAAGCAATGCTGTCCACGCCGCGAGTGAAACCAACCCGGTGCCCGCGTAGACGGCCAGCGCGAGGAAGGCGCCGCCGAACAACACGCCGCGGTAGTCGGGATGCGGGATCGGGCCAAGAAGCGCCCGAACTCCCCAGCCCAGCGCCGCCAAGCCCGCCAGACACAGCCCCGTCAGCAGCAGCGCGGAAGGCCCTGCAGCGGTCAGAACAGACAGCCTAGAGACGCGGTCCCGCTCCGCTTCAACTTGCGCCATCGGCTTGATGAGGCGCAGCCACCCCTCGGCGCGCATGAGCGTTCTTGCCGCGGCCTGCGCCTCCCGCTCGCTCACCTCTTCAGCGACAGCGCGAACGAACGACGCACGCACATCCTCGAATCGGCTCGGTTCGAGGACCGTAGATCTCGGTCCCGCTCCCATCTCTGCTGCGCGATAGGCGAGGGTGCATGCTGCCATGCGCGCCTCGACGGAGTAGGCGCCTTGCAGGATCAGCCCGGCGTTCGCTATCACAACGGCGCGTTCCCGCAAGCGCCGGGGATTGTCAGCTGTCGGCTCGAACGCCGCCGCCGCCGAGCGGAGGATGACCGCGACCGGGTCCGACAGCCGCAGCCTCGCTCCGAGCACGGTGTGCCACGCGAACGGCGCGCCGTCGGCCTGGGAGAGCTCTCGGCTGAACCCGAGAATCTGCTCCGGTCTGCGATCCGACCACGTGCCGAGGACGGCGGCGCGTTGCCACATCTCTTGAGCGAGGTCGGGGCGACCCGACCGATGCGCAAGGACGGCGACCATCTGGGGCCAGAACGCATTGTCCGGCTCGGCAAGTGCGGCGCTCTGGAGATACGCAAGCGCCTGCTGGAAGTCCTCCTCCTCAACGAACGCTTGACCCTGCACGTTAAT
>JBFMFD010000012.1:0-28347 GCA_040752255.1 Armatimonadota bacterium | reverse complement strand
GGTTCCGGTCTCAAGGTTAAGAACGGACAGCAGTCCGGCGTCCTGATTCTGGCCATCCCCCCGAACGAAGCCGCACAGCAGACGGTCTCTTGCGATGAGAGCCATCGCGTTAAGTTGGTACAGCGCCGGAAGATCCGCCGGAAGTGCGAAAACACGAACGATTCCCGAGGGGTAGCGCCAAAGAAATGGTTTCTGGATGAACACGGTGCCCGCCAGCTCAGCTACGATGCCGATGGCTCGGGAGCCGTTCATGTCGAGGATGTGAGGTCGTGCCCAGTTGATTGCCTGCGGCACATCTAGTTGGGTACGCGACGCGCTCGAAGCAAGCCACCACTTCGTCCGTCCGGCACTCCGGTCCAGCGTGACAACCAGGAATACGTCCCGCGTCAGGTCGGGAGCGGCTGCGTGCAGTGTCCTCTCCGCCCCGCCTGTGTCAACCCTGAAGATCAGCTGGTTTGTACGGGGGTCCCGCGAGTCCCGCCGAACCAAAGTGAGCATATTCTTGATAGTGACCCCCTCGAGGCCGGCAAGATACCGGTAGTCGGTCTCGGTGCGGAACGCGACGCGTTCCCCTCGATCTGAAATAGTCGTGGAAATGTTGCACCGATATGTGTTAATCGGTCGCGCCCAACTCTCGGGGATGCTTTGCCACGTTCCGACGAACACCGGCACCTTGTACTCATCAAGCAGCATTGCTGCCAACTCGCTGATGTGGACGTTTGTGAACTGTCCGGTCTTGGTGTCAACCATCTTTTCTTCCCACCATAATCGGTGGCCCTCGTCACTAATGCAGAGCTGCTTGTCCAGCCACGGCACATGCTTGGGCAAAACGCTGGCGGGAAGCGGTCTGATGCGCTTGAACTCGAGCGCGAGGCTCGGAAGTTCTTGTGCCGAAGCAATAGGGCTGCTGAGTGTGATGGTCGCAATGGCAAGAGCTAGCATCGTTCGCCTCCTCAGGGAATGTTCGTCGGGCGGTATCGCAAGCCGACAGGCATGGTCGCCCCGCCCGCGTTCGTCACGCAGTATGTTCTCTGGACGGTAGCGCCGGGCGGTACGGAGAAGACCTCGAGCGGGACGGAGTTGTCCGTGCCGCCCGCAGTGGAAAAGCGGATGGGAAGCACTCCGTTGGTGATGTCGGCGCCAGTTAGACAGGAACACGCCCCGAAGTATGCAGGGGCTACCGGGTCGGATCGGTCAGGGCGCGTGTCTCTTGCGTGGAGGTGCGCCTCCACAAAGCCAGTTTTTGTTGGGTGGCTGTTGGTGGAGTAAACGTGATAGACGCAGTAAACGCCGAACAGCCCGGTATTGCCGTCGGCAGTTCCATTGATGTCGGTCGGCTCCTTGTGGAACTGCGCCTGATCTACCGCATGCCGCTTGCAGATCAGCCATTCCTTCTCCTGCGCCAGGTCTGGGTTCGCATCGTAGTCGGGGATTGCAGTCCTAACGGCGAGATTCGATTTCAGCCCATTCTCGACCCACGAGCCTCTGATGTGGATGCCGGGATCGAGCAGCGGCGTGCTTGGATTTCCAACGCCCGCAGCAGAGTTGTTGTTCACAACGGTGCGGATGTGAACGTTCTGCTGTTCCGGCAGAGCCAGGTCGAACTCGTGCAATGCCCCCAGGTGCTGGCCGCTGGGCACGGTGTGGTATCCGATGATGATTTCCCCGTCCGGCAGCACGTCCGAGTGTTCGCCTGGTGTATCCACAGTCCGTGCCAGCATCGCCCTCGCGAGGCACAGGCCAGTACCAGGAACACCCCCAACGGGCCCGATACCCACTTCCGCGAAGTGGTGCGATACACCGGCTCCGGAAGTGGCTCCCAGCAGACGTAACACTAAGTAAAAGTTCGCGGATACTGGTTGCCCACCGGTCGTAACTTGGTTCACGTGCCACATGAACAGGCGAACCTTGACTTGCCCTCCAGGAAGTGACACTTGGCGTGCGTAGAGCAGTCTTGCGTCGCTCGGAGATGAGAAGTCAAAGGCAACTGCCTCCGGCGCATCGCTCACGATCAGCAACCGCCCATCTGGTTCGGTCACGCTCGCGGCGAACTCGTGGACGGTCCCCAGAAACGGGATCCGTCCCCTGGCGTAGTCACGTTGCCCGCAGCTCATGGATGCACGCTTCTCCGCTCTGATGGACGTCCTTGCCTGCCAAAAGTGTCACAGCCGAACGTCCGCCCTGCCCCACAGCGTCTCAACCACAGGAGAGGAACAGCATGACACTTTCACTCGTCTTGGCGTTCGCCGCCCCGGCGGCCGCCCCTGCCGCAATCAGCTCAATAGACTGGGGCCGAGGGGAGTACCTGCGCATCGAGCGCAGGCTCAACGGGTCAGCCGAAGGCAGGCAAGAGGCGCCCGCCCTCGCGATGGCACCCGATGGCTCCATCGCCGTGGCGTGGCAGAGCCGCGAGCCTTCCGGCCCAGCGCGCCTACGGCTCCGCGTGCTCGACGCATTCGGCGAACCGAGTAGAGCCGAGCGCGTGGAGTCCGGTCATTTCGCGGCGCAGCGGCCGGCGGTCGTATGGCTCGACCGTCAACCCGCAGTGGCAGCGCAGGCCTTGGGCCTGGATGGGCATCGGTTCGGCGTGCTGTTCCAGGGCCGCGCGGCGAACGTGCGCTTCCTGGGCGACCAAACCGAGCCTGCGCTCGTGTCCCTCAACGACCGCGTCGGCGCCGTCGCCTGGGTCGGACAGATTGACCGCGACAAGCGGAGGGTCTTCCTCCGTCTGCTGCGCGACGGCTCCCCCATAGGACCGGAGTTTCGCTCCTCCACCGCCGACTCCGGAAGCGAGGTGTTTCCAAGCATCGCGGCGACCAACGAGCGGCTCCTCGTCGCCTGGCAAAGGGTCGAACCTGGCGGCGGCGCGGTGTACGTGCGAGCGTTCGACGGCTCCGGGCGGGCGCTCGGCGATGAGCGACGCCTCTGCGAAGGCATCGAGCCGGTTGTGGCGGCGCACCCAGCGGGCGCAGTGGTTACCTACGTGCGCGCGCTTCCGAACGGCACGCATCGCGCTTTCTATCAACTTCTGAACGCCCAACTGCGGCCCGTCGGCCCCGAGCGCTCGTTGCCGTTGGACGGCGTCTCGCAGAACGGCGCGACGATTGCTTGCAGGTCGGACGGCACGTTTGCCCTCGCGTGGACGGAGTGGCAGAGCGTCGCGTCCCCCTTGCGTCGGAGCGTGTGGATTGCGCGCTTCGATCGGCGTGGACTGATGGTGGGCGAGCCACAGCGGGCAAGCGCCTATGGATCCGGCGACCATCACCTCGGCGCGGCATCGGGCGCCCAACGCATTGCGTACCGTGATGACGGGCGCATCGCCGTCGTCTGGGAAGGCGACGGCGGGTTCGACGACGACAGCGGCGTTCATGCGACCGTGTTCGTGCCTCGAACGCTCGCTCCCCGCCTCGAAGCGAGCGACCCCCGCAACGCAGCACCTGTCGAGATCGCTGTCGCGACGTCGCTAGGTGAGGTCAAGGTGCAGCACGTAACCGAAGCGGCCGCTCCGCACGAGCCGCCGACGTTCAATCCGAAGGACAGGGAAGACCCGTGGTCCGGCGGAGTGATCACCGGCGGCGTCGGGTTCCTAGGCATCGTTTCGACAGGCTGGACGCCTCCCGACCCACACGCCGCCGTCGGTCCGAACCACATCGTCGCCATGACCAACGGAGCAATCGCGTTCTTCACCAAAGACGGCACGCGAACGTTTCAAGACGAGATCGAGGGCACGCAAGGCTTCTGGGGCGGGCTGAACCCCGGCGGCTTCGTGTTCGACCCCGAGGCGATCTACGACCCGTTCAGCGGTCGCTTCATGGCGATGGCGTGCGAGCGAACCGGCGGGCGATCCTACTTTCTGTTCGCTGTGTCGGACGACTCAGACCCCAACGGCACCTGGTTCAAGTATCGCTTCGACGTAACCGCCATAGCCGACAGCAGCATTGACTCGCCCAACATGGCGACCGACACCCAGGCGGTGTACCTGACGGCTGACGCCTTCGGTGGCGGCCAGAAGTATCCGATTCTCATCCTTCGCAAGAGCGACGTGCTGGTCGGCAACGCGCCGCTCACACGCACGTTCCTGCGCACCGGCACACAGAGTTTCGGCCTGCCGCAGAACTGGGATGCGACCGCCCCGCAATACATGATCGAGCACTTCGAAGCGTCCAACAACACAACAGTGCGCCTGTGGGCGATCCGCGACCCGCTCGGAACGCCGAGCCTCGTCAACTTCACGCTCCCCGTGCCGACATACAGCCCGCCCGAAAGCGCGCCGTCCGGAGGCACAAGCGCGCGGATCACCACGTTCGATTCGCGCTTCTGGAGTTGCATGTATCGAAACGGCTCACTGTGGGCGACTCATCACATCAACTCGTCTCGCGTGGTGGCGAGGTGGTATGAGATCCAAGTGAACGGATGGCCGAACTCGGGCCAGAACCCGTCCCTCCGCCAGTCCGGAGATGTGGATGCAGGCGGCACCTTTCGCACGTACTTCTCCAGCATCGGAGTGGATGGACAAGGGAACGCCATGCTCGTCTGTGCGCGAAGCAGCCCAACCGACTTCATCTCCATCTTTCGCGCCGTTCGCAAGGCAAACGACCCGCTCGGAACCATGAACGACCGCGACGTGATTCGCACCAACACCGGCGCGTACAGCGGAAGCCGCTGGGGCGACTACTCCTCGTCAGTCCCCGACCCGGCAGCCGACGGCGTGCTCTGGGGGCACCATGAGTGGGCGGAGGGTAACGCATGGCGCACCTGGATCTTCCCCTACGAAGTTCCCGGCGTCCCACAAACCATCCTGCCGGCATCGGTGCAGGTGACACGCGGCCAGTTCCTCAGCGGCGCGCTCGCCGACCTCTTCGCATCAGACGACCGATACTTCAACGTGGCAGCCCGGCGGCCGACCGAGGTCGCTGCTGCCTCCTCCGAGATACTGTTGACGGCCACCTCGCCGACCGAGTCGCCGACCGCGCTCGCCTTCCGCGTTGAAGCCGCAGCCGACGCCGCTCCAACCCGCCTGCGAGTCGAACTGTTCAACTTCCAAACGGGAACGTGGGAGCAGGTCGGCGAGGTCGCCGGCCCCACGAGCGACACACGCTTCGACTTCGGCGCAACGGGCAACCTCTCGCGCTTCGTCCAGTCGGGAACGGGCGAGATGCGCGCCCGAGTCGGCTTCCACGACCGCGGCGTGACCGTCGCAGGCTGGAACACGCGCTACGACCAAGGGGTTTGGCTCGTTACGCGGTAAGTGCCTTGCCCAGGGAGGGCGAGCGTCCCGCGAGCCAAACCGCCCGGAGGTTCCGCGAGACTACCATGCTCTCTATGGGTAGACAAAGGAGCACCATGCGCGCCATAATCCGCCCATGGTCCAACCGCAACTCTTCGACCAGGCGTACGACCTCCCGCGCGGCGGGGGCGGCGTCGAAGTCGGAGCGCGAACCGCATCGAGCATCCTTACTAAGGCGACTGGCGCGATCGAGCGCTTCTGCGACTACAGCCTCAACCCCTTCGTAGGCTGCGCTTTTGGGTGCGCCTACTGCTATGCGGCGTTCTTTGTGCCGGACGAGAGGCGCGCCCGCGAGTGGGGCGAGTGGGTGGACGTGAAGGTGAACGCGCTTGCGCTGCTTCGCCGTCGCGCCGCCGAGATAGCGGGGAAGAGCATCCTCGTCGGAAGCGCCACCGACCCATACCAGCCAATCGAAATGAAAACCGGACTGACGCGAAGCCTGCTCGACTTCCTGTCGCGCCTCTCGCCGCAGCCGAAGGTGCACGTGCAAACGCGAAGCCCTTGCGTCGTGCGGGATGCCGATCTCTTTGGGCGCTTCGATGAACTCAGCGTGGGCGTTTCGGTTACTACGGACAGCGAGGAGATTCGGCGTCGCTTCGAGCCGAAGTGCGCCTCGATCGAGCGCCGCCTCCGCGCCGCCGAGTCGCTCGTTCGAGCTGGGGTCCGCGTCATCCTGTCCGTCGCGCCCATGCTGCCGATGAAGGATCCGGAGGCGTTCGCCCGCCGCCTCGCTGCCGTCGGCGCTCACTCCGTTTGGGCGTCCCGCTTCCGCCCCACGCGCGGCGACTTCATGGCCGGCACCCGCCCCCAGGCCCTGACGCTGGCGAAGGAACTGGGCTGGGACGAGGAGGCTTACCACACCACGCTGCAACGCATGCGGAGAGTGCTGCCGGCGATGAAGGGGTGAGGGAAGTCGGCCTTGCTGCCGGGAGTCGCCCCCCGGCAGCTCAACGGCCTGAAAGGCTCCCCTCGCGGGGAAACCTGCGCCTGAAGTTTCCTCCAGGCTTGTTGGAGGAAACGAGCAGACGTCTATCGGATTACGGTATCCTACCCAACAGCAAGAGGCATTGTCAAGAGGGAGCGGATGAATGTTTCAGGTAGGCCTTGACCTCGGCACGAACAGCGTTGGATGGGCGATCGTCGCCTACTCGGATGCAGAGGGGCATGTGGCTGCCGGCTCCTACGTGTTTCCAGAGGCCGGCGAGGAGAAAGGGGGGAAGTTCGTTTCGAACCAGCGCCAGCGAGGCGATAAGCGGCGGCAGAGGAAGCAACTGCGCCGCAAGAAGCAGCGGAAGCAGGCGGTGCTCAGGCTTCTAGTCGGCGCTGGCCTTTTGCCTAAGAACAGGGATGAGCGAGAGCGAGTGCTAACCTCCACCTGTCCCTACAGGGCCAGGGCCGAGGCGCTGCACAGAGCACTTGAACCGCATGAGCTGGCGTGCGCAATCTTTCACATCGCCAAGCGTCGCGGATACCTCAGTACTGCCGCGCTCAAGCTGATCGGCATTTCCAACGTCGAGGAGCTCGACGCAAAGTTGGCGTCAAAGGTCCTCGACAACGCTGACAGCGAAACCGACGAGGCTAAAGAGGTGCGCGGGCTGTTGGACAGCATTGCCGAGACGAGGAGGCGCATCCAACGCGGCGAAGCCCGCACGCTCGGCGAGCTGATGTTCAAAGAGATTCAAGCCCGGAGGGCTGTGCGCGCCATCACCGGCAAGCGCATCACTGAACCAATCGTGCGCGCAGTTCGGCGGGCGGTCGGAGAGAAGCGCTGGGCGGCCATGGACGCCAAGACGAGGAACAGTACAGTCGAAGGCATGAGACGCCTTGCGGCGTTGGCGCGCAAGCCGGAGCGAACAGAAGGCGACGAGACTCGCCTCTCTAAGCTTCTCGATACACTCGCCAAGGGAACAGAACTCTCCAGGGAGGAGATCCTCGGCTTGTCGAGTCTCGTCCGCCCCGAAGTCCGCGGCGTACGGGCCGACCGCAAGCTCTACCATGACGAATTCGACGCCATCGTAGAAGCACAGCGCCCGCATCACCCCAACATCCTGACGGATGAGTTCTGCGAGCGCCTTCGTGAAGCGCTGTTCTACCAGCGGCCATTGAAGCCTACGAGCAATCTCGTGGGCTTCTGTTCCATCCTGCCCAATCGGAAGCGGTGCCACAACGCGACCATGCTCGCCCAACACAGCATTCTGCTGCAGAGGCTCAACACCATCAAGGTCGTCGCGCGCACCCACGAAGGCGTCAGCGACAGACGACTCGCACCGGAAGAGATACGCCTGCTGCTGGATGCACTGGATAGGAGTGAGAAACTTCCATGGGACGAGGCAGCCGAGATTGTCGGACTCGCCGAAAACGAGTGGTTCGATGAGAACCCGCCGGAGGACGGCGCCTCAGGCAAGCGGCGAAGAAAGAAGACCTCGGACGGCTTGGTCGGCAATCGCACTTGCACCGCCATGAGAAAGGCGATCGGCGACAAGTGGGACGAACTCAGCAACAAGCGCAAGGAGGAACTCATCCATCGCGTTCTCACAGCGCGTCGCTTCAAAGACATCGCCCCTGGGCTGGAGGCAGACTTCGGACTCAGTGGCGAGGAGATCTACAGCATCGCAACCGCCAACCTTCCCGAAGGGCACAACCGCCACTCCGCCAAGGTGCTCCGAAAGATCGAGCCCTTCCTCCGAAGGGGGCACGTGTACTCTGAGGCGCTCGAGCTCGCCGGCTTTCGCGAACCGCACAAGAGCACCGAGCAACTGCCCAGCCCTGCAGACGCTCCCGAGTACGCGTCTACGTCCGTTCACATTGCCAACCCGGTTGTGCGGCGCGCGGTGAAGAACGCCCTCGTGGTACTGAACGAGATTATCAAGAAGCATGGTAGGCCCGAGGTCGTGCGCGTCGAACTACCGAGGGACGTTGCCAGAACCAACAAGCAACGCGAGAAAGTTATCGAAGCGCAAGAGCGACGAAAACGCTTGAACGAAAAGGCGAAGACCCTCCTAGAGGATGCCGGCCTGCCCGCCACACCCCGGAACATCCTGAAAGTCAGGCTTTGGCAAGAGGCCGGCGGGCGGTCCCCCTACGCGCCCGAACACGAACTCACAATCCGGCAGGTCGTGGAAGAGTGCGACATTGACCACATCATCCCGCGAAGCCGGTCGCTGGACGACTCGTTTGGCAACCTTACCATCTGCCCAAATCGCTTGAACCTCGCCAAGGGAGACAAAACGCCCTTTGAAGCGTTTGGCTCGGACGATGCGCAATGGAGCCGTATCCGCACACACCTCGGTACGCTGAAGAGCATGGGGCGGCGTAAGAAAGCGCTCATCCTCACCGAGAGTCCAGACACCGACGGATTCGTGGGGCGCGACTTCTCCGACACATCCTACATCGCGCGAGAGGTCAAGAAGGCGATCCAGCAACTCGGCATCAAGGTCGAAGTAACACGAGGCGCACTAACGGCAGAGTTGCGAAAGCTATGGGGCCTCGATGAGATCTTGCCGCTCTCCGACGACGAAAGGCAGCGAATCCAGGAAGCCAACGAGAAGGGTCGCTTCAAGAACCGCGATGACCACCGGCACCATGCCCTCGACGCGGTCATCACCGCTCTCATGGACATCCGCACTCAGCAGCGACTGACCGCCTACTACAAACAGAAGGAAACCACCCGGGCCAAGGGCATCGAGCTCCCCGCGCCGTGGAGCGGGTTCAAGGATGGCATCCGCCGTGTGATTGATGGCGCGCCCGTCGTCTTCCAGCCGACCCGCGGCATTGACGGTGCGCTGCACGAAGACACGGCGCGAACTCCACCTCCACCGGAAGCCGTGGAGCGTGCCATCGCCCAACTGCCCGAGCACAGGCGCGAACGAATCGAGCGAGCGGTCGTCGTCGGCTCTCAGCTGGTCTACCTTGACGACGACGGTGAGCCGCTCGCGGCCTATGACCTCGGAAGCAACCACCACTGCATCATCTGGCAGCGCAAGCTGAAGGACAAGAAGGGGAGACACAGGAGAGAACTCGAAGTCGTCACCATGATCGAAGCCGCCACGCGCGCCGCTTGCGGGGAACCGGTCTTCTCCGCGGACCTCTCCGCGCGCGGTCCTGAGTGGGAGCCGTTCCTCTTCCTGTGCAAGAACGACATCGTGGAGTACGACCACCCTCAGCACGGTCGGTGCCTCATGCGCGTTGCTAAGTTCAGTGTCACGGAAGCGTCAAACAATGGCATCATGCTACGGCCCATCCGCGATGCTCGTGAAATCAAGGAACACAACGTGACGGTGAAGAGCCAAGACGCTTTGGCCCGAGTATTGCGTCGTGTCATTCTGAGCCCTCTCGGAGACGAGATCGGCTCGGAGCCGCACGATGCAGAGCATCAGTAGAGTCGTCGAGGTAGCCAACCCGGCATCCCTCTCGATGAAGGACCTCGCCTTGCGCGTCGAGCGCGACGGCGTCGAGGTCGCCCGCGTACCGCTCGAAGACCTGGGCATTTTGCTGTTGGACGGGCACGGCATCGTGCTGACCAACACCCTTCTCGCCGGACTGGCGCTGAACAACGTCGCCCTCGCCGTCAGCGGTCCCAACCACATCCCCGCCGGACTCATGCTTCCGATCGAGGGCAACTCGGTGCATGCCCGAATCCTGCGCGACCAAATCGCGCTCAAGCCCATGAAGAAGGGAGAGTTGTGGCGGGCTGTGGTCATCGGGAAGCTGAAGAACCAGGCGGCGGTGCTGAAAAAAATCACCGGCTCGGATCGCAAGATTCGGGCGCTGATGCCGTTCGTCCGTCGAGGCGACCCCGACAACATCGAGGCGCGGGCGGCACAGAGATACTTCCTCACGCTGTTCGACGACGACTTCGTCAGGGTGCGCCACGGCCCGGGCTTGAACTCGATGTTGGACTACGGCTATGCGGTGGTCCGGGCGGCGGTCGCCCGCTCGGTGGTGATGGCGGGCATGCATCCAGCCCTGGGGATACACCACCGCAACCAATACAACGCGTTCGCGCTCGCGGACGACCTCATGGAACCGCTCCGACCGGTCGTAGACGAGATCGTCTATCTGTACGTGCAGGAGAATGGAGAGCCAGAGGAGTTGACGCCTCCCGTCAAGCGCCACCTACTGCGCTGCCTCACCACGCGCGTCATGTGGAGCAACCGCAAGTACCCGATCTTGACGGCGATTGGGCACTACGTAACCGCGTTTCGAGAGTGCATGCAAGGCAAAAGGAGCGAGTTGAAATGTCCAGGTTGGATGTCTTTGGAGGCATGAGGTCCATGTGGGTCATTGCGATGTACGACTTGCCCGTGGATTCGCTGGAAGCGAAGCGACACTACCGCCAGTTCCGCGACAAGTTGCTGGACGACGGTTTCTTCATGCTCCAGTACTCGGTGTACGGCCGCCCGTGCCCCTCGATCGAGAATTGCGAGGTCCACATCGGGCGCGTCGAGGAGGCGGTGCCCCCTGAAGGCGAGGTGCGCGTCTTCACGATGACCGACCTCCAATTCGCAAGAATGCGCATTTTCTTCGGCCGGAAGCCGAAAAAACCGGAAGATCCACCGGATCAGTTGACGATGTTTTGACCCGATGTTTTACCGGTTTTTAAGTTCAACTGTTGGGGGAAGTAGGTTCCAGACAGTGTATCCGATAGACGTCTGCCCGCTTCCCCCAACCGTGTCTACCCCGTGTGCGTTGCGCGTGGAAGTGTATCCGATAGACGTCTGCCCGCTTCCCCCAACGGACGCGTTGTGTGGTCGTCGGGCGCGCTGAGTGTATCCGATAGACGTCTGCCCGCTTCCCCCAACTCCGGGCGGCACCGACAGGAAGTAGCCGGTTTGGCACGTAGTGTATCCGATAGACGTCTGCCCGCTTCCCCCAACCATGTCGCTGGGTTTACCGTGTTCCGCTAGTGTATCCGATAGACGTCTGCCCGCTTCCCCCAACTCCCCGCCGCGCCCCCGGTGGACTTGAGAAGTGTATCCGATAGACGTCTGCCCGCTTCCCCCAACGCACTCTTCGCGCCTTCGCTTGAGCACGTCAGTGTATCCGATAGACGTCTGCCCGCTTCCCCCAACGATTTGGCTTCGAACCTCGCGCCCTTCCGCAGTGTATCCGATAGACGTCTGCCCGCTTCCCCCAACAGCGTGAGGTACGCATCGAGGCTGTTGCTCAGTGTATCCGATAGACGTCTGCCCGCTTCCCCCAACTGCGTCGAAGCGAAGAGGGTCCGGCGTGCCAGTGTATCCGATAGACGTCTGCCCGCTTCCCCCAACCCTACCAAAGGTTTTGACGATTCTATAGCCAGTGTATCCGATAGACGTCTGCCCGCTTCCCCCAACAAGGCTCCGATCTCGCTCGACATTCCCGACAGTGTATCCGATAGACGTCTGCCCGCTTCCCCCAACCACCACTTCGTGCGCCTGAACATGGCACCGAGTGTATCCGATAGACGTCTGCCCGCTTCCCCCAACGAAGTCGCGCACGTCCGCACTCCATACGTAGTGTATCCGATAGACGTCTGCCCGCTTCCCCCAACCCGTTCGTTCTGATGAAGATGAAGGGGGAGTGTATCCGATAGACGTCTGCCCGCTTCTCCCAACTGCCCCTCCCGTCACCGCCAACCCGCCGCCAGTGTATCCGATAGACGTCTGCCCGCTTCCCCCAACACCGCCGTTGCTTACGAACCCGCCGTTCCGAGTGTATCCGATAGACGTCTGCCCGCTTCCCCCAACACAGCGTGCTCTTCGACGATCCGCGCTACAAGTGTATCCGATAGACGTCTGCCCGCTTCCCCCAACCAAACCCTTCACTGACGAGCGCGAAGCGATTGGCAGTGAAGGGTTTCCGGCTAACGCCGACATCAGTTTGGACTTGCCGTCGAATTTCCGTGCTCGACCCGCGTGCGCTGTGGAGCGCGCCGATGGCGTAAGATAGGACATGGCATCCGAACCGATCCACCCCGACGTCGTCATCGGCCATGTGCACCTGAAGGTCGCCGATCTCAAGCGGGCGGAGGACTTCTACTGCGGGGTGCTGGGCTTTCAGCTCAAGCAGAGGTACGGAAGGGGGGCGGCGTTCGTCGCCGCGGGCGAGTATCACCATCACATCGGACTCAACGTTTGGGAGAGCGAGGGAGGCTCGCCCCCGCCGCCCGGAACGACCGGTCTCTATCACTTTGCCATCCGTTATCCCACCAAGGCGGCGCTCGCGGACGCACTCCGCCGCCTCCAAGCAGCGGGCATCCCCCTCGAGGGCGCGTCGGATCACGGCGTCAGCCTCGCGCTCTACCTGCGGGACCCGGACGGCAACGGCGTCGAGCTTTACTGGGACCGCCCACCCGACCAGTGGCCGCGCACACCATCCGGCGAGATCGCCATGCGCACCGACCCGCTCGACTTCTCCGAGCTGGCGTAGCGACGCGCGGGCACCTACCCTCGCGGCAGTTCCCGCGCAAAGGTGAGCGCTCCGACCCACGACGCGCCCGCCGCCCTCAGCGTGTCCGCGCACTCGCGCAGAGTCGCGCCGGTCGTGACCACGTCGTCAACCAGCAGCACGCGAAGGCCGCTCACCGCGGGCGCGGCCTGGAACGCTCCCCGCAGGCTGCGCTGCCGCTCCCTACCGCGCAGCCTCGCCTGCTGGCGCGTGAAGCGCACCCTCCGAAGAAGCGCCGGCCGCACCAGCTCCTGCGGCAGCGCCCGGCAGAGCAGCAGCGACTGGTTGAAGCCTCGCACTGAGAGCCGCAGCCAGTGCATCGGCACGGGCACGATCGCGTCCACCTCTGCGAACCACTCGTCGAACAGCGTTCGCATCATCTCCGACATCGGGTCGCTCAGCGGAACGAAGCGGCTGAACTTCAGCCTGCGGACGGCGATGCCGCCTGCCCCGTCGTAGCGCGCGACGGAGCGCAGGGCGTTCAGGTAGCCGATCTCACGGCAGTAGGGGCAGCCGACGGCAGGCCCCGTGCCGCAGCGTGGGCACGCGCCATCGCACGCCGAGGCCAACTTCTCGCGGCACTCTTCACAGATGGGCGGCGCCTGAACCTCGTAGCAAATGCCGCACTTCGGCGGTGCGACCAGGTCGAGCAATGCCGAGCCGAGCGACTGAGAGTTCCTCCTCTGCGCCCTGGATGCCATCGCTCGACCTCAAAACAGCCCGTCGAATAGCGCCCGGCTGCGGGCATCGAGGGCGTCGAGGTCGCGAATCTCGTACCGCTGGCCGTCTACGCTGAAGATCTGCCACCGCCCAGGAGCGACCTCGTGGATCGAGTCCCGCACGCCGCGCAAGTAGAAGGTCACCTCCCCGCGGTTCGTCACCACGCGCCACCGCCAGAGGGATGCCTCTTGGGTAAGCCGCTCGATCCGCTGGATCTCGGGCGTGAAGTACCGGCGGGCGAGCAAAGAGTCAACCGCCGCGCGGCTCTCCTCGTCCAGGAGCGCCGGCTCACGAACGATGCCGAGCTCCACCCCGTCCTCCCTGATCAGGGTGATGTACCGGTCGGGGATCGTCAGCGGGAAGCATCGGACGACCTCGACGTTCTCAAACCGGCCTTCCTCGCCGATTTCGCAAGTCGCCCGCACGGCATCGGGTAACGCCAAGCGGATGCGGACGGTATTTTCCTCCAGGTATCGTAGCCTCACTGTTTCGGCTGCTATTCTGTCCGATGATGTTCTTTGTATTTGCGCCGTCTTGAGAGGGGAAGTTTGACCAGTTTATGCAGTTTCCGGCGACGCTGAACCCAGACCGGCCCACGCCCGCCCTTGTGGGGAACGGGCGGTTGGTGACCTACCTCGGGGCGTCCGGCTACCACGACGAGGCGGCGGACGGCGCCCCGAGCATGCAGGAGTTCGTTCTCGCCGGCAGACGGGGGCCGGGGCCGGCGTTTCCCCTCATCTCGTTCGGTCGCCTCACGCGAGCCATCCTCGTCGACGCCGAGGAGGTCGAGCCGAGAGAGGCTGACCAGGTTCTCGAAACCGAGAACGCAAGCCTTGCCAGTCGCCTGCTGCGCGACGGCGTACTCGAATCAACGAGGTCGCTCGTGCTGGCGCACCGGAACACCTTCCTGGTCGAAACGCGCCTAACGAACAACTCCGACGCCGAGGTCGGTGTCGTGCTCCGCGTCAGATACGCTCTGGAGGAGCAGCCGGGAGTTCGCTTCGCCGTGAACCGGCTTGGAGCGGGCGCAGAAGTGGGCTTCGAGGCGGGCGACAACCTCGGACTCATCCACCTCACCACGCCGGACTCCGAGTGGCAGAGCGAAGGGGACTCCGCTCTCGCCCTCACGGTCTCGGAGAACCTACGCCCCGGTCAGACGCTCCGCCTGCGCGTCGCCCTCACGTTCAGCGACCGCATCGAGTTCGCGGAGCCGTTCGACTGGTCGAGGCGCGAGGCGGCTCAAAACGACCACGAGCGCTGGTGGCGAGAGTTCTGGGCGACCAGCGACCTCGTCACTGGCATCGCCGAGGTTGACCAGACGCGGAACATCGCGCTCTATGCCATCGCCTGCCAAGCCACTCCTTGGAGCATCCCGCCTGTGCTCTGTCGGGAGCCGTGGCACGGCGGAGCGTTCCACGACGAGCTGTATCCGTTCCTCGCGTTGCTCTCGGCGGGCCACGAGCGGCTGGCGAGGCGGATTCCGCACTTCAGGCTCGCCTGCCTGCCCCGCGCCGTTGAGCGCGGTCGCGGCCTGGGCGCGCTCTACCCGTGGAATTCAACCGAGCAGGGCCTCGAGCGGGACCCCGTGGGGCAGTGGTACACAGAGCGGCACCATCTCGGGGCGATTGCCGCAACGGCGTGGTTCTCCTTCCTGTATTCAAAGAACCCTGAGGTGCTCGAGGACATCTACCCGCTCTTGCGAGAGTGCGCCCGCGCCGTCGAGGAGTTCGTCCTCACGACCGATGCCCGCGGCAAGTTGATATCCGCGCCGTGCACCGACTTCGACGAGAGCGCCCCGCCAATCGCAGCCGGCCCATTCACGATGGCGGCGGCGGCCTTTGTGTTGTCCCGCGCCGCCGAGGCTGCCGCCCGACTGCACCGTGACCTCGAGCGAGCCGCGCGATGGGAGGACCAAGCGCGCGAACTCCAGACGAACTTTCCTGTGGATGTAGAGACGCGGCGCTACGCCATGCCTACCGGCGCGCCCGAGCACATCGCCGTCGCGGGGTACGTCGCCCCCTTCTTCGTAGACGACGGAAGCCCCTATGCGCGGAACGCCGTCGCTCGTCTTCACGCCGACCTCCAGACCGAATTCGGCTGGAAACCCGGACACAGCAGCGTCTTCGAAGGAACTGCCTGGATGTGGACTGCGGGCCATCTGGCGATGTGCCACGCGGTGCTCGGCAACGGCCACGAAGCGCTCGAAGCCGTCGTGCACGGTGTCTCCTCGACGGGCCGCTTCCTCTCACCGAACGAGCACCTCCGAGCCGACGGCTCGGTCGCCGTTCCATGGTTCACCACCGGAGCAGGGGCGTGGCTCACGGGCCTGCATTGGATGTTCGCACGGTGCGACGACAACGGCGACCACCTTCTGGATGCCGTGCCGGAGTCGCTGCAGGAGTTCCACTTTCATGGCCTCCGCTTGAGTCGTGGCGTGTCTGCCGCGGCACGCGTGTCGGGCGGCTGCCTGCAGTACCTCTCCCTTTCCAGCCCCGTGCGCCAGGCGTTCACCTTCGAGATTCCGACCCGCTTCGCCGAAGGCACCTGTCTGCCGAAGTTGGGGCGGGTCATTGATCTGGAGACCCATTGGCGGGTTCAGGTGGACCTGCTCGAAGGCCCGAACGACCTCGCCACGCCGTCGTAGCCTCTCTGTGAGCCATCATAGCACCGTGGACCTCTGCATCGTCATTCCCGCGCGCATGGGCGCGACGCGCTTTCCCGGCAAGCCGCTCGCAGACCTGTGCGGCAAGCCGATGGTTCAGTGGGTGTACGAGAGGGCGGTCGCATCGAGTGTGGCTTCGCGCGTGGTTGTCGCGACGCCGGACGAGGTCATTGCAGAGGCGACTCGCGGCTTTGGCGGGGAGGCGATCCTAACCTCACCCGACCATCCCACGGGGACAGACAGAATCGCGGAAGCCGCGGAGAGCCTCGGCGCCGAACTGTACGTGAACGTGCAGGGCGACGAACCGCTCATCGAACCCGAAACGATTCGCGCCTGTGCGGAAGCCCTTCGCGGCGGCGGCGCCCAGGTCGCAACCGTTTATGATGACCTCGAAGAGGAAGGCGCCGACGACCCGAACGTCGTCAAGGTGGTTCTTGACCGCCAGGGCAACGCGCTCTACTTCTCGCGGTCGCCGATTCCGTATCCGCGGAGCGGAAGCCGAGAATTGCACAAGCACATCGGCATCTATGGATACACGCTCGGGGCGCTACGCGCGTTCGCCTCTTTGCCGCCGGGTGAGCTGGAGCAAACCGAGTCGCTCGAACAACTTAGGTTCTTGGAGAACGGCTGGGCGATCCGGATGGCGAAGGGACGAGGCACCCCGCTTGCCGTTGACACGCCCGAGCAGTTGGAGCACGTAAGAACAATCATGGAGAACGCAATACGATGATATTGACTTTGGCTCTCGTCGTTTCGGTGACGGTCATTCCGCTCCCGCGCACACCGCTGCACGGCTTTGGCATGCGCGGCGACACCGCCTACCTCGCCAAGCCCGCCGACGGCGGCGGCCTTCAAGTTGAACGCCTGCGCCGCAGTGGAACCACGTGGACACCCGAGTATACGTTTCCGCAAAGGTTCCGTGGCCCGCTTGCCGTGGTCGCCCTATCCGACGGCGTCGCTATCGGAGACTATGAGGGCGGGACGATCATGCGGTACCGCGACGACGGCAGCGTTGTCTGGAAGACTTGGCTTCGGTATCCGAACCGCATCACGCGCGGACCAAGTGATACGGTTTGGGCGTTCTTCAACAGCGGCGTGGTTGTGAGGAAGATCGCCGACAGCAGCGAGTTCGAGCCGTTTCTTGGCAAATACGGACAGGAACTCGCGATGCCCGAACTCTCCGACATCGCCCCCAGACCCGACGGCGGCTTCTACGCGCTTGACGTCAACGGTATCCTGCTGTCGGTCGCGAAAGGCGGGGCGGTTACCATACTTGCCGAAGGCTTATCCGCGCACGGTGTCATCGAAGCCCGCGGCTCTGTCTACGTGTTGAATGTCGAGGGCGTGGCCGCCCTTATGAAGGTATCGGGCGGTAAGGCGCAAACCGTGTGGACCGCACCGGCCTCGGATGAGCAGGCGACAAACCTCTTCGCTCTACCCGACGGTCGCATCGGCGTCGTGACGGCATCCGAGCGAGCGGGGCGCGTGTATCTGATCACTCCTGGAGGGTAACTTGGCGGTCGAGCGCTCTACGCTTGAGATTCCTACCGGCTGGGAGGAGCCGGAGGACCTCTCGCGCCTCATTCAAACTCTACGCGACGAACGGCCGAACGTAGATACAGCCCAGATCCGCCGAGCTTATCACGTCGCCGAGGTCGCCCACCGCGGGCAACGAAGGCGCTCGGGCGAACCATACGTTACGCACCCGCTCGCCGTCGCCCAGATCCTCGCGGAACTTAGAATGGACGAGCCGTCCATCGTTGCCGCCCTCCTACACGACGTCCTTGAGGACACCCCGGTAACCGACGAGGAGATACGCGATATGTTCGGCGAGGAGGTGCTTGCCCTCGTCGAGGGCGTTACGAAGATGAAGTTCCCGCCGCTTCCCCCAAAGGAAGGCGGAAAACTGGCCTCTGAGGAACGAGCGCGCTTCGCGGAAACCATGCGCAAGATGCTCCTCGCGATGGCTGCAGACTTTCGCGTCATGGTCATCAAACTTGCCGACCGGTTGCACAACATGCAGACATTGCAAGCGATGGACGAGGAGAAGCGCCGTTTCCTTGCGCAGCAGACGCTCGACATCTATGCCCCTCTCGCCTCTCGACTCGGCATCTGGCAGATTAAATGGCAACTTGAGGATCTTGCATTCAAACACCTGCATCCCCAGAAGTTCGACGAGATCTCCGACAAGGTAGCGAAGTCGCGCCGGCAGCGAGAGAAGGAGATAGACGAGTGCGTCCGCCTGCTCAAGGAGCGACTCGAGGCGCACGGCATCCACGCGGAAGTGCAGGGGCGTCCTAAACATCTGTACTCGATCTACGAAAAGATAGAGATTCAGGGATTCGAGTTCGAGGAGATCTACGACCTGCTCGGCCTGCGCGTCGTTGTGGACGATGAGGCGGAGTGCTACCAAACGCTCGGCATCGTCCACGAGCTGTGGAAGCCCATACCCGGCCTGTTCTACGACTACATCGCTAAACCGAAGTCGAATGGATACCAGTCTCTGCACACCAAGGTCGTCGGCCCGCATGGCGAGCCGCTCGAAGTGCAGATCAGAACCGAAGAGATGCACCAAATGGCGGAGTTCGGCATCGCCTCGCACTGGCAGTACAAATCGGGCTCCAAGGATGCAACCAGCATCGAAGACACGGTCAGGCTGAATAAGCTGCGCCAGCAGATCTTCGACTGGTCACAGGCAACGCAAACCGGCAGCGAGTTCCTTCGCTCGATCAGCATGGACCTCTTCGGCGAGCAGGTGTTCGCCTTTACGCCGAAGGGCGACGTCATTGATCTCCCGGCCGGGGCGACGCCGGTTGATTTTGCCTTTCGCATTCACACGCAAGTCGGCCTGCACTGCGTTGGCGCGAAGGTGAACGGGCGCATCGTGAAGCTGGATCACCAACTCGAGAACGGCGACATCGTTGAGGTGCTCACGCGGCGCGACTCGCAACCGAGCGTGGATTGGATTCGCTTTTGCAAGACCGCAACGGCCCGCTCTCGCATCCGCGCCTTCCTTAGACAGCAGAACCGCGAGACGAACGCACAGCGCGGCAAGGACGCCCTCGAACGAGAGTTGCGACTCATGGGCCTCGAAGCGAAGGAGTATCTCACCGAGGAGCGGCTCAAGAACGCTGCCGTCGCGATGAAGAAGAGAGACGACAAGGACCTCCTCGCCGCAATCGGCGAGGGCATCGTCAGCGTGAAGCGAGCCGTTTCCAGACTTCTCGGCGAGGAGAAACCGAAGCGAAAGCAATCGCCCACGCCCGCCCCGACGCACCAGTCGCTGACGGTCGAAAGGGGGGCGGTGGACAACGTCGCCTTCAGGCGTTCCAAGTGTTGCCTCCCGGTGCCGGGCGACGAGGTGATGGGATACATCTCGAAGGGGCGCGGCATCATCCTGCACCGGAAACTTTGCCCGAACGTGCAAGCCATCGAGCAAACTGACGCGGAGCGCCTCGTTGCGGTGACGTGGAAGCGCGACGGCTCGCAAGCATATACCACGGGCTTGCGAATCCAGACCGTCAATCGGCAGGGACTCTTCGCGGACATCGCCAACATCTTTGGGGAGACAAAGACGAACGTCGCTTCCGCCAATATTCGAACGCTGCCGAACCAAACGGCGCTGCTCGAGATGGAAGTGGACGTCCTCGACCGCCAACACCTCCAATCAGTCATCAGCCGACTCAGCTCGATGCAGGACGTCATCAGCGTCCAACGCACGTTCACCGGAAAGAAGCGCGGATGAAGGCGGTCGTTCAGCGCGTTGCTTCCGCGGAGGTGCAGGCGAGCGGCGAAACCGTGGCGGCGATTGGACATGGTCTGCTCGCCCTCGTCGGAATACAAACTTCGGATACGCAACAAGAGTGCGCGTGGTTGGCGAAGAAGCTCCTCAACCTCCGCATCTTCGACGATCAAGAAGGGAAGTTGAATCAGAGCGTGATGGATGTTGGGGGCGAACTGCTGCTGGTCAGCAACTTCACGGTGTGCGGAGACGCTCGCCGCGGCCGCCGACCCGAATTCACAGACGCAGCAGGCTACCAAGAAGGCAAAGCCCTGTTCGAAACGCTGGTGGCTGAAGCCCGGCAGCTGTACTCTCGCACCCAGGCGGGCGCATACGGCAGCCATATGCGCGTCTCCCTCGTCAATGACGGTCCCGTCACGCTCGTGCTCGCCTCGCCGTAAAGTAAAATGCTCGACGATGTCCTCCGACGCAAATCCCGGCACGCACGAAGCCGGCGACCACGGCACGCGGTCGTCCGAGCCGCAGACTGCTGCCGAGAGCGTCGAGATGGGCGACCGCTTCCGTCGCCGGGGCGACCTCGACAGCGCCGTTCGGTACTACAAGCGCGCGATTCAGCAGGACGGGGATAGCCCGCTGCCGCGCATGAGGCTCGCCGAGGCGTACGAGTCGAGGGAGCTCAATGCGAAGGCGGCAGAGCAGTACGAGAAACTGCTGAAGAAGAATGACGCCTTCGCCGAAGCGCACGTGGGCCTGGCGGACGTGTACCGCCGCTTTGGCAAGCACAAGGCGGCCATTCTGCGCCTCCGCCGCGCCTGCGACCTGGAGCCCGACAACGCCTTCTACTGGTTCCGCCTCGCAGAAGCGTGCGTGAAGGCGGGGCGGAGGAGAGAGGCCGTCGAGCCGGCGACTCGCGCTGCACTCACCGACGCCGACGACCCTTTCTATCACGCCTGGCTCGGAGATCTGTTGCTTTCCCTCGGACAGCCGTCCGACGCGATTACCTGCTTCGAAACTGCGGCGCGGCTCGATGAAAGCGACGCCGGTTTGCATGTAAAGCTTGCGGCCGCCCTTTGCGCCGTCGAAAGGTATTGCGACGCACGCCCTCCAATGGAGCGCGCCTGCGCCCTTCAACCGCAGAACGTTCTGTACGAGGCGATCCGATGCGACGTCCTGGCGATGTGTGGCGGTGAGGCTCCGCCAACGCCCATACTGGACTCCTACGACCAATGCGAGTTGCGACGGTGGCGCGACCTCGCTGGACTGTGAGGTGTGAACTTGGACGAAAAGAGAGTCTTAGACCTGACGATTTCGATTGACCGCGACCTTTGCATCGGGAGTGGAAACTGCGTGAAGGTAGCGTCCGAGGTGTTCGTCCTTGACGAGACCTCAACGTCCACATTTCGCGAGGGAACCCTCTCGTGCGACCGCGACCGCCTGATTGATGCGTGCCGCGTGTGCCCGACCAACGCAATCCGCTGCGTTGACGACGACGGCAACGTTCTTGCGCCCGAGCCGCTCGACTGAGAGCGAGGGAAGCCGTTAGAACCGAACGCCCGCCAGAGCGAAGAACCCGTTGTTGTCCACGCTGTCAACGCTCGGGCCGAAGAACCAGCCGACCTCGATCGAGAACGGCGTGCCGGCTGCTCCGTCGGTCATCGAGAAGTCGTAGCCGATGCTTGCCGAGCCGCCAAACCCGATTTCGTCGGCGGTCACCCCGACTGCGGGGTTGATCTCGGTCCAGTAGAGGCCTGCGGCTATCTTGTAGAACATTGCAGCTCCGGCGCCGCCCGCCTGCGAGAACGCGCCGCGCAAGATTAGGTGCGCTCCGAGCGTCGTGCTGTCGGTCCCGTCGCCGCTGCCGAAGATGCCGCGCACGCCGACGCCGTACATTGCGGATTCCGTGCCGCGGAGATAGTAGTCGAGGCCGCCCATGAACCCCGTCTCGATGCCCGCGTCCTGATGGTCGCCTTGCCAGAACATCGCTCCGGCAGTCGCCTCCCAGGGCTTCTCGACCGGCACATCCTGCGCCGGGAGACTCAAGGGCAGAGCCGCGAGGCAGACGGCTGACCAAAGTGCAACCCAGTTCATTCTCATTCAAGGACCTCCTCGTAGCCTCCGGGCAATATACCTGCGGCGTTGGGGGCGAATGAGGTAAATCCGGTGCGCGATGCTCCGCATTACCGGCACCTTCCTCGACGAGATAACGCACGACATCCCCTCGCAGAACTGGGGTGTCGAGGAGTGGCGGCGCGAGTTCGACCTCTACTCGCAAATCGGCATTGACACCGTCATCCTGATTCGCGCAGGCTACAAGAACCGCTGCGTGTTCCCCAGTCGCACCGTGCCGAACCAGCTTCCCGCCTACGACGACCTCGCCGAGGCGTTTCTCTCGCTCGCCGACGAGAGAGGGATTGCCTTGTTCTTCGGGCTCTACGACTCCGGCGTCCACTGGCTCCGGTCAAGCTGGTGGAAGGAGGTTGACCTGAATCGAGCCTTCATCGACGAGGTGGTCGAGCGCTACGGCCATCACCCGTCGTTTCAAGGTTGGTACCTCTGCCACGAGGTCGGCCGAAACGACCTGCACGTCATCGAATTGATTCGAAACCTCGGCGAGGCGTGCAAGGCCGCGAAGGACGTGCCAACTCTCATCTCACCGTACCCCCACGGCCCGCGACAGGGTGGCGAAGGGCTATCTCTCGATGAAACCTTCGACCACTGGGAGCGCATCTTCACCGACGTGCACGACACCCTCGACTTCTGCGCGTTCCAGGACGGCCAGGTCCACTACGAGGACGTGCCCAACCTGATGCAGGGATTGGCGGAGCTCGGCAAGCGGCACGGCGTCAGGATGTGGGCGAACGTCGAATCGTTCGCTAGGGACATGCCGATTCGGTTTCCACCGGCGGACTGGCGCAACCTGCGATGGAAGATGGAGGCGGCATCGCCCCACGTGGAGAAGATCATCACTTTCGAGTTTGCGCACTTCCTTTCGCCGCACTCCTGCTATCCGGCGGCGCGAAACCTCTTCCGCCGCTACGCAGAGCACTTTGGCTTGAGCGAGTAGCTGCCCGCGGCTACGACAGAAGTAGTGTCGGCGACTCGAGGTACTTCCGAACGGCGCGGAGGAATTCCGCTCCGACCGCGCCGTCAATGACGCGATGGTCAAAACTTCCGGTCATCTTCATCCGCCATCTGGGCGTGATGAACTCCTCGCCGTCCTCTTCGAGCACGACCGGCACGCGCTTGGCCGTCCCCACCGCAACGACCGCGCCGTTCGGCTGATTGATGACGGCAGCGAAGGAGTCCACGTCATACATGCCCATGTTGCTGACGACGAAGGTTGCGCCTGTAAGTTCGTTGGGTGTCAGGCGGTTGTCCCTCGCCTTCTGAACCAGCTCCTTCACTTCAAGCGCCAGCGCACGCAACGGCTTCGACTCGCAGTTCTTCACGACGGGCAGCGTCAGCCCGTCCTCCACCGCGGTGAGCACGCCGATGTTCACTTCGCCGTACTCATGACGTTTGCCGCCTTGATAACTTGCGTTGATGTGAGGCTGCTCCACCAGCGCCATCGCGCACGCCTTGACAATGAAGTCGTTCAGGCTGAGTTTGTCGTCTGGGTTCTCCTCGTTCATCCAAGCGCGCAAACGCTGCAACTCCTCAACGTCGCAATCCACGGTTACGTAGTAGTGAGGAATCGTCTGCTTCGATTCGGCTGTGCGCTCGGCGGTGATACGCTGCAAGGTGGTCAGCGGCACTTCGCGAGCCTCAAGGGCCGCAGGCCGAGCCGACGGGGTGGGCGCCGGTTTGGCGGAAGCCTTCGCAGGAGCGCCCTCGGCAGCCGCGAGCACATCCTTCTCGATAATCCGACCGCCCGGCCCGGAGCCTCTCAGCCCGCGCAGGTCAACGCCCTTCTGTCTCGCCAACTTCCGCGCCAGGGGCGAGGCGAGGACTCTGTCGCCGTCGCCGTCCGCCGCTTCGACCACGGCTGTCGCGGCCTGGGCGCCGCGCCCTTGTTCCTCTCGCTTTTGCGCGGGCTCTCTGGCAGGCGCGGCGCTCGGCGCGGTACCGCGCGCCTTCCCGGCGCTCCAGCCTTCGGGCGCCGACTCACCCTCGCCCAACACAAGAGCAATCGGCTCGCCTACGGGGACGGTATCGCCCTCCTGGATCAGGAAGCCTCCCAGCGTGCCCGTGCCGGGACTCTCCATCTCAACGGTCGCCTTGTCCGTCTGGATGCTGGCGATCGGCTCGCCTTCCACGACCTTCTCGCCCTCTTTCTTGAGCCACTCGACGAGCGTGCCCTCCTCCATGGCGTCGCCCATCTTCGGCATCGTGACTTCGACCATCTGCGCGGATGTTACCTTCGCCAGGCGAGCGGAATCTCCACCTCCTCGGCGGGGAGGCACTCGCGGTCGGTGCATACCTGGAAGCGTAGGAGGGCGCGCGCCTCGCCCTCCTCGCCTGCGGGCGGCTCGCCCGAGAACTTCAGGCTTGCGCTCTGCCACCCGCTCTCCCCAACGTGGCGAACCTCAACCCCCGACAAGCCGTCCACCTCAAGGCTCACGCCCGCTTGAACGTGCCACCCCTCGGGCGCTTCTACTGTAACCGTGTACTCCGCCCTGCCGTCGGTGACCTCAGCCGTCTTCGGGAACAGGATGACCTTTGGGATCGGCGCGGGCTCGCCTCTCGCGACCCCGTCCGCCTGACTCAAAGCGACGAAGGCACGCCACAGCGTTGCCGTCGCCCCTGGCGCCTTCACCATCCACCCGGATACTCGCCCAACGTCTCGGCTCGCGGACTCCACTTCGCCCAGAGCCAGCGAGCAGAGGACGGCGTAGCCGTACGCGCTCGGAAGCGCCGAATCGAGTACCGGCACGCTTCTGCCGAGGGGAGAGTTGTGCTCGGCTGCGCTGAGCGTCCAGCCCGCTTCGCTCCGCAACCGTTGCGAGAGCGTGGCGTACACGTCGCGCGCCGCGTTGGCGTACTCGCTGCCGAGGGTCACAAGAGCATGCACGAAGTAGGCGACATCCAGGAACGGCACACCGAGCGCCCGATCGCCGGACAGTTGGTGAGGCAGCGGGTCGCGGGAGAGCCACGCGTCGGCGCAACGTCTCGCGGCGTCACTATGACCCGCAACGGCGAGTGCGCGAATCGCCAACCCGTTCCACGCGATGAGCCGTTTGTCGTCAAGAGCGGGCCTCTGCCGCGACTCGCGCACTGCGCGTAGCGCCTCCAGTTCCCTATGGAAGCGCGTGCCCAGCCGCGCCTGGGCGTGCAGGACGTTCGCGCCGCTGCGGTGCCCCGTCGCTTCCTCGCGGAAGTTGCCCTCATCCGTAAGGCCGTACGCTTTGATGAACTCCTCTGCCGAGTCGCCGAGCGTCTGCCGGACCTCGGCTGTCGTCCAGACGTAGAAAGCGCCCTCGCTCCCTTCCGAGTCGGCGTCAATCGCCGAGTAGAGCGTGCCGTCCGGCGCGGTCATTTCCCTGACGAGGAACTGGGCGGTCTCTTCCGCCACCTCAAGGAAGTCCTGCCGTTCGCCGAGGCGCCCCGCCCGCGCGTACGCCTCGAGCAGCAGGGCGTTGTCGTAGAGCATCTTCTCGAAGTGGGGAAGGTGCCACTCCCCATCCGTGGAGTAGCGATGGAAGCCGCCACCGACATGGTCTCGGATGCCGCCAAGCATCATGCCTTCGAGCGTTCGCTCGACAAACTCTCGTGAGTCCGAGCGTTCGCCGACGTTCGTGTTCTCCAGCAGATCGAGGTGCAGCAGCAGCGACGAGTGCGGCGGGAACTTCGGACTTCCGAGAAAGCCGCCTTGCTCTCGGTCGAAGCGACTGAGCGTGGTTCGAATGGCTTGCTCAAGGTCCTCCGGGCTCAGCGCGGATGGCGCAATCGCCATCCGGTTCGCCTCTTCGACTGCCCGCGCCAACTCCCTCGCGGCGGCCTCTAGCTTGGCTCGTTCCTGCGTCCATGCCCGGATGACCGAGTGCAACAGAGTGCGAAAGCCTGGATAGTCGCCTCGGTCCTCCGGCGGGAAGTAGGTGCCGAGGAAGAACGGCTCCCCTGTGGGCGTGAGGAATGCCGAGAGCGGCCAGCCTCCGCTCCCCTGAGTCAGTTGCAGGGCGGTCATGTACGCGTCGTCCACATCGGGGCGCTCTTCTCGGTCAACCTTGATGCAGACGAAGTGCTCGTTCAGGAGATCGGCTACCCCGGAGTCCTCGAACGACTCGTGCTCCATCACGTGGCACCAGTGGCAGGCGCTGTAGCCGATGCTGAGGAAGATAGGCTTGCCCTCCTGCTGCGCCTGCCGGAATGCCTCTTCGTCCCACGGCTGCCACCACACCGGGTTGTCGGCATGTTGACGGAGGTAAGGGCTTGCCGCGCCGGTGAGGCGGTTCCTGCTCATGGAGGAATGCTACCCACCGCAGGTCCATGCGCCCAGAATGGCGGCGAAACCGTGGTGAGCGCTCTTGCTCTACCGCCCGATAAGGTATACTGGGACACAGCATTGCAAGGACGATCAAGCTCAGCAGAGGTGAGAAGCCATTAGAAGAAGGCCCCAGCGCCCGGTACGGCCGGAACCGGGCCCGGTAATCAACGAAAAGTGCCTTCGCTATCCCGACGTGCGTCTGATAGACGCCGAAGGGAAGCAAGCCGGTATCGTCCGCACGATGGAGGCTCTGCGCATGGCACGAGAGGCAGGTCTCGACTTGGTCCTTGTGGCCCCGAACGCCTCTCCGCCCGTGTGCCGCATCGTGGACTACGGCAAGCACAAGTACGAACTGGGCAAGAAGCAGAAGGAGAGCCGGGCGAAGCGTAAGGTTCAGGAAGTTAAGGGGATCAAACTGACCCCCAGCACGGCCGGAGCCGACCTCGAGGTGCGCCTGAAGCGCACGCGCAAGTTCCTCGAGGAGGGCCATAAGGTAAAATTCACCGTCCGGTTCCGCTCGCGGGAGCATACGCACCCGGAGATCGCAGAGGCGAAACTGCAGTGGATACTGGACAGGCTGGACATCCCGATCCAGATCGAGAAACCGGCGGGAATCGAAGGGCGGCAGATGACTCTCGTCATCAGCCCCGGCAAGAAACCGACAACGAAGAAGGAAAAAAGCAATGGCGAAGTTCAAGACGTGCAAGACAGCGGCGAAGCGGTTCAAGATAACGGGTAGCGGAAAGATTCGCCGCCGGAAGGCATACAACAACCACATGTTCCTGCATAAGAGCGGCTCGCAAAAGCGGCGGCTGGACCAAGAGGCGCCCCTGGCTCCCGGCGAGGAGCGGCGCGTGCGAAAACTGCTCGGCCTGTAGGGCGGACTTCGCTTACCAGTTCGGCGGGGGCGCCATCACCCAAGCGATTCCCGGCCCCTCGTGCACCGCGAGAATGTTCGTCAGCCTCCGACCCGGGGCGACCACGTAGCTCCCGCGCCAGTACATGCCTGCGGAAGTGCCCCCATCCAGAGCGATGGCGCTTCTGACGTTGTAGGTCTTCATCGCGGCGGCGAGGTCCCGCAGGTACACGGACTCGGATGTCGCCATCATGACGAGCTTGTTCGCCTCGGTCACCCCAACGCCTACCCGCCTGGCTGCCGACCAGACTCGGCTGTCCTTGAACTTCTGTTCCTTTGGGTAGGCGAAGAACTCGCCCGCGTTCAATATGCGCGCGCCGCCGCGGATGACCAGTCGGTAAAGCCCTGGATCGAGGCGCGTGCCGTGGGGCGGGTCAATGACGGAAGCCCGATTGAAGAAGTCTATGACCAGGGCGCTGCCCCGGTTCCCTGGCCAGATCTCCCGCCCCTCGGAGACGATCGCTCCAATCGGGCGGCTGGTTCGGATGTCGAAGAACGTGCCGCTGATGGCGGCGCAAGGGGCCGTGCGACCGATCATGCTGCGGAACGGCTCCGCCTGCCCGCGGTTGGCGTTCACCTGCGCCGACACACGCACGTTGTCGGAGTTCAGGTTCACGATGACGACGTGAAACCACCTCCCGTCCACCTTCTTCCTCTCGTAGGCAACCGCACCGAAGGAAGCCGCGCTCGCCGCCGCGATCAAGAGACACATCCCCGCTCTCAGATGTCCCATGGAGCCCCGCATTCTACTACTCAGTGTCGGACGGGCTGGGAGGGCTGAATAGGTCGGGTCAGAGCAACGGCTCTTCGATGAACTGGATGTCCGGCGCGAACACGCCGCTGCCGCCCTCGACCCCTCGCACCACTACCAGGTAGACCTTGCCGCCCTCGATGGGCACACCGGCCTTCGTGAACAGGGTACCACTCATCAGACCTGCGATCCGAACCTCGAAGTCGTACGTTCCGGCGGGCAGGAGGAAGGTCTGGGTGTCGGCGAAGGCGAGGTCAGAGACCTCAGGCGAGATCTTGCCGCTCCGAAGGAGGTCAATGTTCGGCGATTGTCGCCCTGGCTCTCGAACGAAGCCGTGGACGACCACAAGGCGTGCGTTCGTCCCGGAGGGGCGGCTTCGATTCACCGTAATGGCGACGATCCTCGCCACGGGCTGCT
>JBFMFD010000011.1:0-28566 GCA_040752255.1 Armatimonadota bacterium | reverse complement strand
TAAAATCCCCGGCGATGCGCCTTCTCCCCAGCATCGGCATCGAGGTCCACGCCGAACTGCTCACCGAGACGAAGATGTTCTGCGGCTGCCCGAATCGCTTTGGCGGCGAGGCGAACACCCGCGTCTGCCCGGTGTGTCTCGGCCTGCCGGGCAGCCTGCCCGTGCCGAACCGGCGGGCGGTTCAACTCGTGCTGCGGGCGGCGCTCGCGCTCAATTGCACCATCGCCCCTCGCTCGCTGTTTCACAGAAAGAACTACTTTTATCCCGACCTGCCGAAGGGATACCAAGTCAGCCAGTACGAAGAGACGAACCCGATCGGGCATCACGGGCACTTGGACATTCCCGACCCCAGCACGGGCGGGGAGACGGACGTTCGAGTTCGCATCCGACGCGTCCACCTCGAAGAGGACACCGGCAAGCTGCTCCACCTTCCGGGGGGTGGGGCGGGGGTGGATTTCAATCGCGCAGGCGTGCCGCTGATGGAGATCGTTACCGACCACCCTCCGGACGTCCACGATGCTGAAACCGCCCGCGAGTACGTGCAACAACTGCGCTTGCTCCTCGTCTACCTAAGCGTGTGCGACGGCAAGATGGAGCAGGGCAGTTTTCGATGCGAGCCGAACATTTCGGTCGCCCCGGAAGGCTCCGACACGTTGGGTACCAAGACGGAACTCAAGAACCTGTCGTCCTTCAAGGCGCTCGCAACGGGTATCGAGCACGAGGTCAGGCGCATGGCGAGGGCGTTGGAGATCGGCGAGATACTGCATCAGGAGACGCGAGGCTGGAACGAGGAGACCCAGAGCAGCTACCCCATGCGAAGAAAGGAGGGCGAGGCCGACTACAGATACTTCACCGACCCCGACCTGCCGCCGATGGTGTTCGACGAAGAGACCATCGAGCGCGAAAGGGCCGCGCTGCCTGAGCTGCCTCTGGCAAAGCGGGCAAGATACATGCGGCAATTGGGCCTCGACGCATACGACGCGGGCGTGCTCATCCAAGATCCGGCTTGGGCTGCGTTCTTCGACGAGGCGGTGAGCCTCGGAGCGAATCCCAAGCAGGCATGCAACTGGATGAACGGCGACTTCGCGCGGTTGCTCAATGACTCGGGGCAGACGCTCTCGACCACGAAGGTCACGCCTTCCCACATCCGCGACCTCATCGCCCTCCTCGAGTCGGGCACCGTCAACGGGCGACAGGCGAAGGACATCCTGGAGGCGGCGTTCCAGGACGGGCGGCTCCCGGGGCAGATCGCCGAGCAGGAGGGGCTTCGGCAGATTACGGACGAGGGCGCTGTGCGGGCGCTTGTCCTTGAAGTTCTCGGCGCGAACCCGGACGCCGTCGCAAGGTATAAGGAGGGCAAGACGACCGTGAAAGGCTTCCTCGTTGGTCAGGTGATGCAGAAAACGAAAGGGCGCGCGAACCCCGAGCTGGTGAACCGCGTGCTCGAAGAGGCGCTTGCGGAATGAAGCGAAACCTCGTCGCCGCGCTCCTGCTGCTTTTCGTCGGCGGCATTGCCCAAAACGAGCCGGGGCAAGGAAGGGTGCAGCGCATGTACGATGCGTATGAAGCGCAACTTCGAGCGCGACTGGATCAGCACTTCCACGATGGGGAGTACCAAGCTTGCGTCGGCATCTTGCGCCTCCTGGTTGCTCAGAACCCGCACGACGTCCAGACCACCAGCGACCTTGTGTTCATGCTGGGCAATGTGGGGCTGGATGGCGAGGCTCTGTCGACAGCGATTTCGTTCCGACGCGCGCACGCAGCCAACCCGTATGCCGCTCAGATCGAGGCGAACTACTACATCAACCCAACCGTCAAACTGTACGAGCGAATCCCTGCGGTGCTCGAGCCGGTCGTCGGCGAGAGTCGATTCTTGCAGACGTTCGTCGCCCTCGGGCGAGCGTATGAAGAGATGGGCTTGCTCAAGGAAGCGATACGCGTGCATCGCCTCCGATTGGAGCGCTTCCCAAACGACCAATCGAGCAACGTCGTTCGGAACAAAATCGCTCAGCTGGAAGCACGCATCAAAGGATAGGTCGCCGGATCGTTGGCGACGTTGAAGTGCCAAGGAGGGCAGAAAACATGGAACAGCATCGGATCACTCCGCTTGAGGTGGAAACCAAGGAGTTTACGACCTCCTTTCGAGGCTACGCCCCAGCCGAGGTGAGGGCGTTCCTCGAGAAGGTTTCCGCTGAAATCGAATCGTTGGCGCGCGAGCTCCGCTCCGTCCGCGAGACGCTCGAGGCAGTTACGCGAGAGCGCGATGAACTGCGGCAAAGGGAGACCTTGATCAACGAAACCCTGATTGCTGCGCAGCGCGCGGGAGAAGAGATTCAACAGGCAGCGCGCGAGCGCGCACAGGCCGCCCTTCAGCAGGTCGAGGCGCAACGAATGCAGATTCAGGGCGACATCGAGCGCCTCCGCGCCGAGCGCGACGCGTTCATCGTACAACTGCGGTCCTACCTCGATGCCTTTTACGCACGGCTCGAGGAGCAGAAGCGGCGCGCCGCCGGGTGAACGGGAGACAGGCCACCCTGGACGTGCGCGTAACGCCACGCGCATCCCGCCGCTCGGTGGTGCGGCGTGGCACCCTGGTTTGCGTCACCGTCCCAGAGCCTCCCGCGGAGAACCAAGCCAACGAAGCGGTTGTGGCGTTGCTGGCGAAGACGCTCGGCGTCGCACGCTCCGCCGTCGAAATCGTTGCCGGAGGAAAGGGGCGGACGAAGCGAGTCGTCGTTCAAGGCTTGACCCATCAGGAGGCGCTCGCAAGAATTCGGGAAGCCTAATCCTCCCGCGGGGCAGCCGCGCTCTTTCGCGCAAAGTTGATTCGCAGGTCGCTCAAGAGGCTCTGGACCTCACGCCGCTCCCGTTCGCCCAGCAGCGGCTCGAGGTGCTCGATCAGGCGACTCAAGACGTCGATCGCGACGCGCGCCTGCGCTAGGTCTTCGTCTACCTTGCCGGTCGCTGGGTCGGGCACGAAGCCCATCTTCTGCCACGCGAACTGCGCGAACATCTGCACGGTGTAGTGCAGGAGCCCCTCGATGCTGAGGGATCGGTCGCTGTCCTCGTCAGCGCTTTCGCTTCCTGCTTGGGGGTTTTCTGCCATGGCTTCGGCCGGTCTTGACCATACTTCGAAGACGCTCTAAGTTTACCGCGTGCATCTCCTCTGCGTTCGGCGTCTCGATGATGAGCGGGGCGTGCGCGATTCGCGGGTCGTTCACGATGCGCTCGAACGCCTCCGCGCCGATTTCGCCCTCGCCGATGTGCGCGTGACGATCCTTCCTCTCTCCAAACGGCTTCAGCGAGTCGTTCGTGTGGATGCAAACGAGGCGATCCAGTCCGATGCGCGTGTCGAACTCCTCGATCAACCGCTCGTAGCCCTCTTCGCTTCGAATGTCGTAGCCTGCCGAGAACACGTGGCACGTGTCCATGCACACAACGAGGCGCTTGGGTGCCTTACACCGGTCAATCACTTCCTGCAGATGCTCCAAGCGGTATCCCAGGCTCGAACCCGTGCCCGCCGTCGTCTCCATCGCCAACGACACAGAGCGTGGCGCTCCGGCGAGAACCTCTTTCGCGCTGATTGCGAGCCGCTTGAGCCCTTCCGCTTCGCCCTCACCCTTGTGCGATCCCATGTGCGAAACGGCGTACGGAATCCGCAGTTGCGCGCAACGCTCCATCTCGCCAATCAGCGCTTCGATGCTCTTCTTGCGCATCGCCTCGTCCGGAGCAGCCAGGTTGATGAGGTAGGAGTCGTGAGAGATCGTCCAGTCAACCCCGGTCTCCTTGCGCGCCTGCAAGAAGTCCTCGATCATCTCCTCGGTTATCTTCTTCGCCCGCCACTGCTGCGGGCTGCTGGTGAAGACCTGGATCGCGGTTGCGCCGATTTCCTTCGCTTGCCGGACGGCCGCGCCGAGGCCCTTCGAAGTCGGCATATGCGCTCCGATGAGTCGCGTCATGCCGCCGAGCCTACCTCTCGCCCCTCAACGGACGGTTACGTAGGGCCGAAGCTGCTCCAGTTTCTTCGGGCCGATGCCCTTCACGTTCTCCAGTTCCTCGACCGACCGGAACGCGCCCACCCGATTGCGATACTCGATGATCCGCTGCGCAGTAACCGGCCCGATTCCAGGGAGGGCTTCCAGCTCCTCTTGCGTGGCGGTGTTGATGTTGACAAGCCCGCCGCCCTTGGGCGTTGGGTACGCCATGGTGCCGCCCGCCGTAGAGCCGCTCGTGACGGCATCCCGTCCATACGGCCCAGTCGGAACCGACTCGCCCTGCATCGGCACGTACAGTTGGGTGTTCGGCACCAGCGGAGCGGCGAGGTTCAGGAGCGACAGGTCGGCGTCTGGAGTGGCTCCGCCGGCCAACTTAATCGCGTCGAGAACGATCATGCGTTCGTCAGCCGTGATGACCGTCGGCTTCTTCACCGCACCGGCGACGTGCACCGGGAAGCGCCCGGCCCTAGCGTCCTCTTCCGTGAACGTGTACGCGGGGCCGGCGTTCGCCCGAAGGTTGCTGTACCCCAGCCAAGCAGCGCCGCCGACCACCGTAGCCGCCAGCGCGCTCACGGCAAGTTTCTCAATCGGTTCCAGGTTGTGCCACATCTCGCGGTCCCTCGACTCCCTAATCCTTTTACCCGCCGCGAGCCACATTCCTGCGGGGTGATAAACTGCCGCCGTGCCGCCCTACCTCGGCGTGGTCGTGCCCGCGTACAACGAAGAGCCCCGCCTCGGGGCGACGCTTCAGCGCATCAGGGAGTACCTCGAGCAGACCGGCTGGACTTGGCGGGTGCTCGTCGTCTCGGACGGCAGCACGGACGGCACGGAGCGCATCGCGCGCGAGTTCGCCGCCGGGGACAACCGGTTTGAGGTCATCGCGTATCAGCCCAACCGAGGCAAGGGGCACGCCGTCCGGGTCGGAATGCTCGCCCTCGACGCGGAGTGGCGACTTCTGTGCGACGCCGACCTCGCCACTCCCATCGAAGAGGTGGAGAAGCTGTTTGCCTCGGGAGCACCGGTTGCGGTCGGCAGCCGCGCGCTCAATCGCAGCCGCCTCGAGGTGCGCCAGCCCTTCTATCGGGAGTGGGCGGGGCGAGCGTTCAACAAGGCGGTGCAGCTACTCGGTGTACGCGGAATCCGCGACACACAATGCGGATTCAAGTTGTTTCGAGGCGACGTCGCCGAGCAGGTGTTCCCCCGCTGTCACCTGGATGGCTACGGCTACGACTTCGAGGCGCTTATGCTCGCCCGAGCGTTCCGCCATGAAATCGCCGAGGTGCCCGTGCGTTGGCGGCACCAAGAAGGGTCGAAGGTGCGACTGCTGCGCGACGGCTTGAAGATGCTGTGGGACCTGGTGGTTCTGAGGCTGACGTTTGGCTCGCGGCTGAGGGAGTAGAATCGCGCCAATGGCGGAATACCGGCTCGGATGCGTGCCGTACCTGAACGCGCGACCGCTGATCGCGCCGCTGGAGGGCGACCCGGAGTTCAGCATTCTTTACGAGCCGCCCTCGTCTCTTCCCGCCCTCATCGAGTCGGGCGCCGTGCATGCAGCCATGGTGAGCAGCATCTTCGCGCTGCGGTCACCTCACGCGCGCGTCGCTGCCGGCGTCTCGATTAGTTCCCGCGGGCGCGTCGAGAGCGTTCGGCTCTTCTCGAAGGTGCCGTTCGACGGCATCCGAAGGCTTGCCCTGGACGCGAGCTCCCTCACCTCGACCGCGCTTTGCCGACTGGTGCTCGCGGAGCGGTTCGAGTGTGAGCCGGCGACGTTTGGCGCGGAGCCGAACCTTGGGGCGATGCTCTCCTCAGCCGACGCCGCGCTCCTCATCGGCGATCCTGGCATGAGCGCAGCCCCCTCGGATGAACTGTTCGTGCTCGATCTCGGCAAGGCTTGGGAGGAGATGACGGGATTGCCGTTCGTCTGGGCGCTTTGGGTTGGGGGAGAGGGATTGGATGACCGCCTCGCCGTGCGCCTCGCTCAAGCCCGAGCCCAAGGCGTCGCCTCGATCGAGGGAATAGCGGAGCAGGAGGCGGACGCCCGAGGTTGGAGCCTAGCCACCTGTCGCCACTACCTCGCCGAAGTTATGGAGTACACGCTCGAGGACGAGCACCTCGAGGCACTCAGGCGGTTCGGAGCGATGTGCGAGCGCCGCGGACTGCTGGCGAGGGCATACGAACCGGAGATCGTCGGCGCGCTGATGGCGGGTTAGTCGCCCGCTTCTCGGATTCGCTTGAGTTTGCTCTCGAAGGTGCGCCGCGGCCGCTCCTCCATCTCGAACTCTTTGCCGTCGAGCATCGCCGCCAACGCCCTGCACTCCGAATGCGAGAAGCGGACGGAGTTGAGGATGTGCTCCTCGAAAGCCTCGTACGCCATCGGGGCGACCGCTTTCGCGCAGGTCGCCATCGCTTCGGCGTACTTGCGAATCTCGTATTGCGCGTGCTCGTCCATTCGCAGGCGGAGGAAGTGGAACAGATTGTGCAAGTCTATCTGCCAGTACCACTCAGTGTAAAGCGAAAGCGGAAGGTTGATGCGGGCGAGCTCGCGAGCGACGCCTTGCGCCAAGATCTCTTCATACCGCTTGTAGAGCGCTCTTTGGTCATCGGCAATGCGCGCGATCATCTCCGCGGCGACTTCGGGCGGTATCGGGTCATCCGAGCGCCCCTGCTTGTTCACCTCGCTCTGAAGGCGCATCTGCTCCGGCTCAGGAACGTAGAACTCATCCTGCATGACGCTGTAGCGCCCACTGATCTCGTTCAATCGCGCGGTGCGGTGGCGGACCCACTGCCTGGCGACGAAGATCGGCATCTTGCAGTGGAAGGTTAGAATAACCTGCTCGAACGGGCTGGTGTGCTCGTTGCGCATCAGGTAGTGGATCAGCCCGCGGTCCTCCCGCACGGTCTTCGTTCCTGCCCCGTAGCTGACTCTGGCGGCTTGCACGATTCGGGCGTCGCCGCCCAAGTAGTCCACCAGGCGCACGAAGCCCTTGTCGAGAACGCGGATCTCCTGGTCAAGAAGCTCCTCCGCCTCAGGTACGACGAGTCTGCCCATCGCCGCCTGTTTACCCGAGTAGGCGGCACATTCCGCCGACGCGAGGCGCATCGGCGAACGGAACCGCATGCCGCTCCCGTCTGAACCTCGATAGGGGGAATGAGATGAGAATACGTGTAGCCATCGTGATGGCCTTTGGGTTAACCGCGCTCTTGCTGCCCTGGGGCGCGACAGCGCAAGCCTTGGGCAGCGCCGACGCGATTTCCGGCCAGTACATGACCATGGTCGCGTGCACGCCCGGGACCGGCTCGTGGGAGGAGATTGACACGCTGCTCTTTCCGGACAACCGGTCCGTTGAGCTCGTGTTCATGCCATGGGCGCGGAAGCCGGCCTTGAGCACCGAGGTAACGCTCCTAGGCAACTGGGTCGGCCCCGAGCGCTTTGAGGTTAACTGGGTGGTGTCTGAATCTATGAGGATGATGGGCGGGAACCCGACGACCGGCGAGCAACGGGTTTGCGTGCTGCTCATCAACTTCCAAGACGACACGACGCAGAACGCCACGATCTCCGGCGTCACCCAGCGCATGTTCTCGCAAAGCGACTCCGCCGACCGGTGGTGGCGCGAAGCATCGTACGGCAAGATGTGGATCACCGGCGACGTCTACGGTTGGTACACCTTGCCGATGAACCGATCGTGCGACCCATCCGAGTGGCGGCGGCTTGCGATCATCGCCGCGGACCCGGATGTGTACTTCCCGCAATACAACCGCCTCTTCATCCTGGTGCCGGGTGGCGGCGGATGCGGTTGGGGCGGATTGGGAACGCTGGGAATGCAGACGTTCAACACCCAGGACGGCCCGTTCACGGCGAGTACGTCTTGGTGTCGCTCGGAATACTACAACACGAGCACCAGCACCGCCATCCAAATCACAACTCACGAGGGCGGCCACAACTTGGGCCAGCACCACGCCAGCTCGATCCGATTCACCAACGAGGCGCTGGGCCGCTTCGACAACAACGGCGCGGACGGCACCGCTAGCGAATACGGAGACCGATTCGACACGCTCGGCAGTTGGAACACAGGCTGCTACAACGCGCGGCACAAGATCAACTTGCAATGGTGGGATCAGCCGCACGTGGTTGACGTTCGCCAGCCGGGCACGTACACGCTCTCGCCGTACATCACCAACACCGCCGAGCCGAAAGTGCTCGCTCTGTATCGAGGTCGCGCGCCAAACACGGGACGTGACGAGTACCTCTATCTCGAATGGCGTCAGCCAATCGGCTACGACCAAGGCATCAACTGGCGCAGCGGCACGAACTACAACGGCGTGCTGGGGCACTTCCACTGGAACAACGGCACCACGCGCACCTACCTCGTAGACTTCTCCTACGCCGACAACGACTTCCTCGACGCCGCGCTGAAGACCGGGCAGACATGGCTCGACAACTACACCGGCCTCGGGGCGCGCGTCATCGGAGTGGAGAACGGCCGGATGGTCGTCGAGGTCAGCTTCAGCGACACGGGCAACCCGGTCGCGCCGCTTGCCTTTCAAGTTACCGGCGGCGCGCATGTGGGCGGGAGCCTCACCGACCTGCTCAACAGCGACAATCGGTACGTGACTATCGAAGCGCGGAGGCCGACAGAAGCGGCGCGACCGCTTGCTGAGTTGACCGTGCAGTCAACATCACCGTTCCGCAATCCGCCGCGCATTGACCTGAGCATCGAGGCATCTGCGACCGCGGAGGCGATCCAGGTTGTCGAGATGTGGAACTACCAGGCGAGCCGCTGGGAGGAAGTCTCCCGCAGAGTCGCCTCGCCCACGGACACGACGGTTACCGTGAGCATCACGTCGAACGCGGTTCGGTTCGTGCAGCCAGGCACGCGCAGCATGCAGGCGAGAATCGGGTGGTACGACAACGGAATCACCTTCCCGGCGTGGGTGTCGAGGACGGATCGCGTGGCCTGGAACGTGTTCTTCTAGGGGGTCCGGTTACCGGCGTTGGGGTACCGGCGGGACGCCGGGGGTACACCTGCGGGGCACCGGCGAGACGCCGGGGGTACACCGTGGGTACACCTGCGGGGCACCGGCGAGACGCCGGGGGTACACACCTCGGTACGCCCGCGCTGGGCGCCGGCGAACAGCGCCCCTTGCGCTGGCGCGGCGGATGGCTGTAGCATAGCGGCATGGCACCCACGCCTTCAACCATGCTGCCGCTCGGAACCACCGCGCCTGCGTTCGCCTTGCGGGACGTTCGAACGGGCGAGAGCGTGACGCGCGAGACGTTCAGCGGCAAGCCGCTGCTCGTCATGTTCGTTTGCAACCACTGCCCGTTCGTCGTGCACGTTCGCGAAGAGTTAGCGCGAATCGGGAGCGAGTACGGCGCCAGGGGGGTCGGCGTCGTAGCCATTTGCTCGAACGATGCCGACGCCTACCCAGACGACGCCCCAGAAAAGATGGCGGCAAGGGCGGACGAATGGGGCTGGAGGTTTCCGTACCTCCACGACGATGACCAATCCGTCGCCCGCGCCTACCGCGCCGCCTGCACACCCGACTTCTTCCTCTTCGATGAGCAGCACCGGCTTGTCTACCGCGGGCAACTGGACGACAGCCGACCGACCAACGGCGTCCCGGTCACCGGGCGCGATCTGCGCAAAGCGCTCGATGCCGTGCTGAATGGAGAACTTCCCCATCCCGACCAGAAGCCCAGCCTCGGATGCAGTATCAAGTGGAAAGCCGGGAACGCGCCCGACTACGCTGCCTCGGGGTCGCAGTAGGCATCGCTCTGGGCGTGGGAGGCGTCGCGCAGGTCATCTTCCCTCGCCCGAGCGACTATCCGCACTTTCGAGGCGCGCTCGGCTTGCCGGGCGGGTTCTTCTCGATTGACTGGAGCGGCGCGCCCTCGCGTGGGGGTGCGATAACGCTTAGCACGCCCCTCGGCATCACCCTCAAGGAGGGTGAGATGATCGCGGGCCTCGGCTCGGTCAGCGAGGACAGAACCTTCCGGCTCCCGTCCGGCGAGCGCGGAGACAACGAAGTGAACGGCGACCTGTGGCTCATCCGCGGGTTGGAGTGGGCAGACGTGCGCTTCTCCGTGGGGCTGAGGTGGCTCAGCGCCGTTGGGGAGCACGTGGTTACCGGGCAAGTAAACGTGCCGACGCCGGAAGATTCTTTGGTGAAGGTGTCGGTCGGCTCGCTCGACCCGTTCGGCGCGGGCGCGGCGTTCGGCTCTGAGGACACTCGCACGGTGTTCGCTGCCGCAACCACGAGGCTGGGCGACGCGTTTGTTACCGCCGGATGGGGAACGCTGCGGTTCAAGCGCGGCTTCGCATCCGTATCCGGCGAGGCGTATCGCGGCGTGTCCGTCGTTGTAGAGCACGACGGCTTCGGCTTCAACGTGGGCGTAGGCGTCGAGTTGGATCGGCATTGGCACCTCTTCGCCGGGCGATTACGGAATCGCAACGCCGTCCTCGGGAGCACAATCCGCTTTTGAAGCAGCCGGAAGTCCTTCACCTGATCTGGGTGTTCCAGCACGGGGGCGTGGAGCGGTTTGTTCTCGACCTCGTTCCCGCGTTGCGCGTGCTCGGCGTCGAGTCCCGCGTTGCGGCTCTGCTTGCTCGCGAAAGCGGCGCGCTCGAGCAAGCGTTCGTCGAGCAACGCATCCCGGTCTTTCAGTGCCACCTGCGAGACCGAGCGCGGTTGAAGGATGTGCTTCGGCATGCGGCCGACGGCGTCTCGGCTGTCCACAGTCATCTCGGCGTGTTCTCCGGCGACCCGTTTCGGTTGCTGCGGCGGTTCAGCGAGGCGAGATTCATCGCCCACGAGCACACGCTGGTCCGCTTCCCGTGGCACAAACGGTGGTATGAGAGCGCTTCGCACGCCCTTACGTTACTGCACGGCGACGCGTTCGCCGCCGTGTCGCAGGCAGCTTCTCAAAGGCTGATGAAAGGCGACCCACGGCGCTGTGTGCTGATTCCGCCGGGCGTCCGCCTCGAGGACTGGAAGCGGCGCGAACGTGCGCCCGACGGCCCGCCTTGGCGCCTATTGATGGTTGCGCGCTTCGAGGCGGTGAAGAACCATCTCTTCGCCGTGCACGTCGCTCGGCGGTTGCGCGACGAGGGGTTCGACTTTTCGCTCGACCTCGTTGGCGATGGGCCGCTCCGCCCGCGTGTGGAGCGAGAGATCTCCCGCCTCGGGCTTACCGAGTTCGTGCGCCCGCGCGGCGTGCAGTCCGACGTGGCGAAGTGGATGAGGGAGGCTCACCTGCTGCTTCTGCCGTCGCTGAGCGAGGGTGCGCCCAGAGTACTCCTCGAGGCAGCGGCGGTCGGATTGCCGTTCGTCGCATCGGAACGCGTAGACGTGAGCGGGTTGTTCTCCGGTGAGGCGACCGTGCCGTTGCAGGTAGAGGATTGGGCGCGAGCGGTGATTCAACGAGCGCAGTCGCTGAAGCCGGTCGAGCCGGTGATTGACCTCTCTATCGAGCGTGCGGCGCGCGACTCGATGGAGCTCTACGGTATCGAGTAGCGCCCCTCGCTTATCGGCCTTCTTCGAACATCCGGCGCAGCCCGTCTCGCCAGGAGACGGCAGGTTGGTAACTGAGATCCTTCGCTGCAAGCGAGACATCGGCAACGGAGTGTTTTACGTCCCCCGCACGCGGCGGCAGGTGTTCGACCGGAACGTCTCTCCCAACGATGCGCTGCATCTCCTCGATGAGTTGATTGAGCGACACCTGTTCGCCGCAGGCGACGTTGTACGCTCCCCCGCTTAGGCGCTCGGCGTCGAGGCAACAGAGGTTCGCCCGCACGACGTCGGATACAAACGTGAAGTCGCGCGTCTGTTCGCCGTCGCCGAACACCTGGAGCGGCTTGCCCTCTCGGATTCGAGCGAGAAAGATCGGAATCACCGCGGCGTACGGCGAATCTGCTCGCTGTCGCGGTCCGAACACGTTGAAATAGCGCAGCGACACGCACTCCATCCCAAAGCACGCGGCGTACGCCCGGACGAACTCCTCGCCCGCGAGTTTTCCGGCTGCGTACGGCGAGATCGGATCGGGCAGGTGGTCTTCGCGTTTCGGCATCGCCGGGCGCTCCCCGTAAACGGCGCTGGAGGAACTGTAAACGAACCGCCGCACGCCCGCTTTGCGAGCCGCCTCGAGCGCCATTGCGGTGCCGTGCGCGTTGGTGCGGAGGCTCTCGAGTGGGTTCTCGACGGAGGCGGGGACGCTTACGCTCGCGGCGAGGTGGAACACGACGCTCGCGCCTTCCACGGCGTCGGCCAACACGCCCTCGTCGAGGATCGAGCCTTCGACGAGCCTCACCGAGCCTTTGGGCAGGTTCTCCAGCCTGCCGGTCGAGAGGTTGTCGAGCACCGTAACGCGAATCCCCCGCTCCAGAAGCCCCTCGACGAGGTGCGAGCCGATGAAGCCGGCACCGCCCGTCACCAGCGCGCGGTGCAGGGAGGACGCCATGCTCAAAGGTTACCTGAAGACGAGGGCGGCTTCCGAACGTCTTGTAGATGAAGATGAAGTCCATCAAGCGCTTGCTGGTTCTGTTGATTGCTCTGTCGTTATGTGTCGCCGTCGCTCAGAACGAGTCGCCCGGCTATCGCCTAAAGCCGGGGGATGTCGTCCGCGTACGGTACCTGCTGCGGGCGGGAACGCTCAACGAGCCGAACTCGATCATCGTCGGCGACAACCTCGACATGCGCCTCGAAGTGCCCCCCACAGGCGACTTGGTCATGCCCTACGTGGGTGCGGTCGCCGCCGTGGGGAAGACGGTCGACCAGGTTGAAACCGAACTCTCGGCCCGCCTGCGAGAACGCTTCCGCCTCGCCGAGGCGTTCGTGGTGCTCGAATCGGTGCGCCGCGACACGTTCAGCATCATCGGCGAGGTGAGCCGCGGCGGGCAGTTCGAGCTGATTCCCGGCACCACGCTCCGCCAGGCGCTCGCGCTCGGCGGCGAAACTACGCGGAGACCCGAACTGCTCCGAGCCGCGCTGTTCCGACAGGGAAAACCGCGCCTCGAGTTCGACCTCTATGAGGTGCAAGCCGCGGACAACACGCTCGGCGACGAAGTCCTGCAGCCCGGCGACGTCATCAGCATCCAGACCAAGCGGCAGATGCGCGTCTGGGCGTCCGGCCTTACGCGAGGCCCCGGAGAGGTGGCGGTGGAGCAGGGAACCACGCTCCGCCAACTCGTGGCGAACGTCGGCGTGCCTCAAATCAGCCTCGACGACCTGCACGCCGAAGAGCGCGTCGAGGTTACGCTCCAGCGCTCTGGAAGGACGCTCCTGCGAGCGACGCTTCGCGACGTGCGCGCGGGCGTTGCACGGGACATCGAACTGCAGGACGGCGACTATGTCGCCATCGCACCCGAGGACACGGATCGCGTCTGGGTGTTTGGCGCGGTGGGCCGCCCGGGTCAATACGATGTGCCCACCGGGAGCAACGTCCTCCAGGCGATCGCCTCCGCCGCCGGCGCCGACACGACCGCCACGCTCAAGATCGTCGAGGTGCTCCGAGCCGAGGAGGTTCGCGCACTCGACATCTCGGCGACCAGCCCCTCGCCCGACGACAAGCGCTTTCCGGTGCAGGAGGGCGACATCATCTACGTGCGGCCGAACGCCCGCCGAGTCGTGGTGCTCGGCGAGGTCAACTCGCCCGGACTGCATATGCTGCCGGACGATATGGAGCCGCGCATCTCGGACGCCCTCGCCCTCGCGGGCGGGATGACCCGCCGCGGCCCCGCAACCCGCGTCTCCATCGTCCGCGTCCAGCCGAACGGCGAGGTCGTTCGCATCCCTGTCGACTTCTCGCGCTACCTGAAGAACGGGGAGGCGCAGTTCAACCCCGAAGTCCTCCCCGGCGATGTGGTCATGGTCGGCGAAACCCCTCGGATCGACATCCAGACGATTATCAGCCTGACGTTGGGCTTGCTGGGGATTCGAAACTTCCTGCGGTAGGGGTGGCTACAACAACCTCTCCACCAGGTCGGCGAAGCGGGCGGCGCCGACCTCGGGGGAGTAGCGCTGTTCGTACAGTCTGCGGGCCAGCGCGCCGCGGCGGGTGAGCTCCGGTTCGGGCGTGGAGAGCGCTTCGCGGAGGGCGCGGGCGACGTCCTCGACGTCTCCCGCCCGGGCGCACCAGCCGACGCCCTCGCTCTTCACGAGGCGGTCGAAGTGCGACCCTTCGTCCACCGCCGTGAGCACGGGCAGGCCGCATGCGAAGTACGAGTAAGTCTTGGAGGGAACGCTTGCTCGGCTGGCGCCCTTCCTGAGGGGGACTAGGCCAAGCGATGCGTTCCCATAGTATTCGCCTAGTTCCGCCTCCGACACCTCTCCGTGAAAGCACACGCGGCTGCCGAGGGGGCGCGCCAGGTCCGCCAATTCGCCAACCGCCGCACCCGAGCCGCAGATGTCGAGCAGCCAACCCTCCCCGTCCAACAAGTGGAGCGCTTTGACGACCGTCTGCATGTCGGCGACGCGCCCGACGTTGCCGGCAAAGAGCAGGCGGCGGGTGTTCGAGTGTGCGCCTTGGCCGACGCCGTTCAGTTCGACGCCGCACCAGTTCTCGCACACGTGCACCCTCTCCTCGGGAACACCGAGCGCGTTCGCGAGGTCGCCGAGCCAGTCCTCGGTTACGGCGATAATCGCGTCGGGCACAGAGAGCGACTTCCTCACGATTCGGGCGACCAACGCCCGCGTCGCAGGCGAAGGGGTTGCGCCCACCTCGATGGCGGCGGGATACATGTCTTGCAGCCAGTGGATGAGGCGGTGTCCGCGTCTCTTCACTGCCTTGCGCAAAACTGCGGGGAGGAAGAACGGCGGCGTTACGGAGAGCGCGATGAGAGGCGCCTCGCCTTCCAGCCACGCGGCCGCTCCGCGGGCGAACGACCACCAGTTCCTCAATTGCCCTCCCACGCCGCGCGCCGTTCGAGGGTTACCGACGTAATGAAGGCTCGCTCCCTCGGGTACGAACGGCTTCTGCGTTGGGTCAACGCGGTGGTGGGGCGGCATGGTGACGATCTGCACCTCGGCGCCCCGCTCAGTGAACTCCCGGACAACGGTTCGAACCAATGGCGCGTTGCCGAACATCTCGGGCGGATAGTAGAGCGTCAGCAACGCGATTCGGGCGCCTTCCACAGATTCTCAGTTTCCTCGGAGCCTATACTTACCCGAACGCGTGCGAGTGCTTCTGACCACCGTCGGCTACAAGCCTGCCTGGAACATCGGCGGGCCCGTTCACACGGTGGTCGCGCTCGCCGAGGGCATGGCCCGGCGGGGGCACGAAGTTTGGGTGGCGGCGACCGATTCGAACCTAACCGAGCGCCTCGATGTGGACACCGAAGCGTGGCACAACCTGGACGGCGTTCGAGTGCGGTACTTTCGGATGCAGGATTCCTGGACGAAGCGCATCCCGCTCGACTACTTTCGGAAGAGCAACGCTGACTACCGGGCGCCCGGCTTCGCTCGGTGGCTGCGCGGCGACGCGCCGAGATTTGACGTCGTTCATTCCCATCTCGCGTTCGCGCACGCGAACCGTGTCGCCGCTGTGTGGTGTCGAGAGCGGGGCGTCCCGTTCGTGTATCAACAGCACGGCGTGTTCGACCCGGTTCGAATGCGGCACCGCGCCCTGAAGAAGCGCCTCGCGTTCGCCCTGTGGGAGCGCCGAGTTTGCGAGTCTGCTGCCGCGCTGATCGCGCTCACCGAATACGAGGCCAAAACGTACCGCGCCCTCGGGCTGAGCGGGCGCGTGGCGGTCATCCCCAACGGCGTCGCACCGCCCGGCAATCCGCCGCCGCCCGGCGCGTTGCTCGAGCACGTGCCGGACATCTCCGACGAGGACGTGGTCGCGTTGTTCCTCGGGCGGCTCCACCCGACCAAGGGCGTGGATGTGGCGGTCGAGGCGTTCCTCCGCCTCGACGAACCGCGCGCGAGGCTGGTAGTCGCCGGACCGGACGAGTTCGGCTTGCGCGAGGGGTTGGAGCGTCGAGTGCGCGAGGCGGGGGCGAGGGTCAGTTTCCTCGGCTCCGTCGCGGGCGAACTCAAGGGCGCCTTGCTGCACCGGGCGGACCTCTTCGTCCTTCCGACGGTCTCCGAGGGCTTCTCCATCGCGGTCCTCGAGGCGCTCGCGCACGGATGCCCGGTCCTCACTACCGACGGTGCGCACTTCCCGGAAATCGAGCAAGAGGGCGCGGGGCTTTTGCTGCCGAGGACGGCAGACGCCTTCGCCCAGGCGGTCGCCGAACTTGCGGGCAATCCTGAGCGTCGAAAAGACATGGGAGCCTCCGCTCGACGCCTCGTCGCCGAGCGGTACACGTGGGAGCGGATCGTGGATCGTTTCGAGGATCTGTACAAGGAACTGGCGTAAGCCGCAACTGTTTGGAACGAAATCGGCACCAAAAGCGTTTGAACTATTAGAGGAAGCCAAGGAGTCAATTTCCCCTCCATGCCCCTCTCCTCCCACGAGGCCCCGGTGTTCTCCCCCCGTCCCGACCCGGGGCCTCACCCTTTGTTAGGGCAGGCGGCGGGATAATGCGTGCCATGTTGTTGACGACGATTGCGTTGGCAGCCTCGCTCGCCGCCCCCGCGCCCCGTCTCGTGGTGGTGATCTCGATAGACCAATTCCGCACCGACTTCCTCACGCGGTACGCCGACCTGTACCGTCCCGCGACGAGCGAGGAGGGAGTCGGCGGATTCCGCTTCCTGATGGACGACGGCGCGTTCTTTGTCAATGCGGCCTACGACCAAATCCCTACGGAGACCGGGCCGGGGCATGCGACCATCGGCACCGGTGCGCCACCCGGCGTGCACGGCATCGTGGGTAACGGATGGTTCGCCGACGGCAAATCGGTTTACTGCACGGAGGACGCCGGTGCGCGAGACGTCCTGACGGAAGGGGCGAGTTCCTCGGCGCGCAACCTGCTCGTCTCGACCTTCATGGAGGAGGCGGAGAAGGCGACGGGTGGGCGCTCGGTAACGGTTTCACTTGCCCTCAAAGATCGCGCTGCAATCCTCATGGCTGGGCGGGCGGCGGATACCGTCGTGTGGTTCAACGGATCAAGGCTTTCGTGGACAACCAGCACCACCTATCGCTCTGACGGCAAGCTCCCACCGTGGGTCGAGGCTTGGAACGGACGCCGCATTCCCGCGCGCGCCGCAGGGACGACGTGGAGCGCGTCGCTGCCACCGGACGTCCACCTTCGGGCTCGCCCGACTTCTCGCCCCGGCGTGTCGGGCGATTTCGGTGTCGCGTTCCCTCATCGCTTGCCGAGCGATGAGGGCAGTCTTTACAACGCCTGGCGGATGACGCCGATGGCAAACCAGTACACGCTCGAGACCGCTGCGGAGGCGGTACGCGCGATGGAGATGGGGCGCGACGAGATTCCGGATGTGCTCGCCGTAGGACTCAGCGCGAACGACTATCTCGGACACTCGTTCGGGCCGGACTCGCCGCAGGTTCTTGAGATGTGCGTGCGAACTGATGCGGCGCTCAGCGACTTCCTGCGGTTCCTGGCGGGCGCGGTGCCCGGCGGGCTGGACTCCGTCGCGATCGTGGTTACCTCCGACCACGGGGTCGCCTCGGTCCCCGAGGATGACGCCGCCCTCGGCTTGACGGCGCGGCGAGTTTCGCCGACGAGCATTCTCCAGACCGTGTCGAAGACGCTGGAGGAGGAACTCGGCACCGCCGACCTGTACGCGTCCACATCAGGTGACGGCATCTACTTCGATGAGGCGAAGTGCGAGGCTGCGGAGACCGACCCCTATACCGCCGGGCTGCTGGCTCGGGACGCCCTTCGCGCGCACCCGGACGTTCAGGCGGTGTACTTGCTGGGCGACTTCGACGAGCCGTGGCTGGACGACGACCCGCTCACCCGCAAGGTGCGGCGGTCCGTGATGCGAGGCCGTAGCCCCGACATCATCATCATCCCGCGTCCGGGTGTCTACGTCTCCGCCTACCCGACCGGCACAGGGCACGGAACGCCGTGGCAATACGACTCGAATGTGCCGATTCTGATGGCTGGGCCGTGGTTTCGAAAGGGGTTGTTTACGGAGCGGTGCTCGCCTGAGGACATTGCCCCCACGGTTTGCCATCTGATCGGCGCCCAACGTCCTAGCGGCTGCCAAGGAATGGCGATCGGATTGCGGTAGCGCTCAGGCGAAGGACATCGGCTTGACGTCCGAGGCGACCTCGAACGGAGCGGTGCAGCCGCGCAATTCCTCGACTGTGACGTCGGAGTGCGTCTCGATGAGCACGATGCCGCCCTCCGGTTTGACGTCGAACACCGCCTTTTCGGTGATGATCCGGTGAACGACGCGCTTGCCCGTGAGCGGTAGTGTGCACTCGGGGAGGATCTTGGGGCTGCCGTCTTTCGAGGCGTGCGTCATGATGACGACGACGTACTTTGCGCTGGCGACGAGGTCCATCGCGCCGCCCATGCCCTTGACCATCTTGCCGGGGATCATGTAGTTGGCCAGGTCGCCGTTGACGGAGACCTCGAGACCGCCGAGGATGGAGATGTCAATGTGCCCCCCTCGAATCATGGCGAAGCTGTCGGCGCTGCTGAAGAAAGAGGCGCCGGGGATGGCGGTGACGGTTTGCTTGCCCGCGTTGATCAGGTCGGGGTCAACTTCATCATCCGTCGGGAACGGGCCGATGCCCAGCAGCCCGTTCTCGGACTGGAAGGTGACCTCTCTGCCCTCGGGTATGTGATTGGCGATGAGGGTGGGCATCCCGATGCCGAGGTTGACGTAGGCGCCGTCTTTCAGTTCGAGCGCCGCTCTTCGGACGATGACTTCTCTGGCATCCATCGGCGGGATGTTACTCGATAGGCGGGTGTTCTGAGCGGATAGACTCCCGCGCATGTCGGAGCGTCAGGCAGCAGTACCGCCCGTGGTCGCCTTCCTGCGCATGGTGAAGGTGGAGCACTCCCTCTTTGCGTTGCCGTTCGCGATGGTCGGCATGATCTATGCGGCGGACGGTTTTCCTGGCTGGCGTGTCTTTCTGCTGATTCTTGTTGCGATGGTGAGCGCGCGGAGCGCGGCGATGGCGTTCAACCGGTTGGTAGACCATCGCCTGGACGCTCTCAACCCGCGCACGAACAAGCGGGAGCTTGTGACGGGCGGCATCAGCCGGCACAAAGCCTGGCTGTTCTTCGGCGTATCGGTGGGGCTGTTCCTGTTGGCGGCGGCGCTGCTGAACCCTCTTTCCTTTGCCCTTGCGCCGGTCGCGCTGGTGGTGCTACTCGGATACTCCTACACGAAGCGCTTCACCTCTTTCTGTCACCTGTTCGTTGGCCTGTCGCTGGGCATCGCGCCGGTAGGTGCCTGGGTTGCGGTTCGAGGGACTTTGGACATCGCGCCGTTCTGGTGGCTCGTAGCGGTTACTTTCTGGACTGCGGGCTTCGACATCCTCTACGCCCTGCAGGACGAGGAGTTCGATCGGTCCCACGGCGTCCACAGCCTGGTCGTGCTCTTGGGCAGGCGGTGGGCAATCGCGGTCAGCCGCGCTTTTCATGCGTTTGCGGTGGTCGCTCTGGCGGTGGCGGGCCGAGAGGTTGGCGCGGGCATTCCGTATCTGCTTGGCGTGTTCTTCGTTCTCGGACTGCTGATCGTGGAACAGTCGTTGGTCGCTCCGAATGACTTGAGCCGGATTGACGCGGCGTTCTTCGCGGTGAACGGCTGGGTGTCGGTTGGCTTCCTTGTGTTCGCGCTTGTTGACGTCGCGCTCTAAGCGAAGAGCAGGTAGTGGATAACGACCGCCGCAATCCCGAAGGTCAGCAGCAGCGGATAGGAGATCATGCGCACGATGTTCAGCCACTGCGCCAGCGCCGGGTCCGGGCGGACGCCGATCCAGCACGCCCAGCCGAGGAAGCCGATGCCGAGGGCGCTGAAAGCGTAGTCGGCGACCGGGTTCCGAACGAAGAATGGTACGGCAACCGCAATGACGCCGGCGTAGGAGGCAAGGTCTGCGGGTGCAACGCCAAGGAGTTCTCGAAGTTCCCGTCGGTTCATCGTCAAGGATTCTGACCTATGACCTCGCCGGTTGCGGGGCGCGGCTGGGCCGGGGGTATACTTCGCCTTCCCGTGGGCTCATAGCTCAGTTGGTTAGAGCGCGCCCCTGATAAGGGCGAGGTCGGTAGTTCGAATCTACCTGGGCCCACCACCTGCCGCCTTCAGTTCCCGTGACCGTATGGGGCGTCCGGGCGTCCTACTTTCTGGGTGGCGAGCCTTTGACATCCGACGGTCCGGGCTGCCATACTCTTACCGTACAAGCCGAGGAGGTTCTATCTTGAAAGCAGCAACCCGAATCAGTCTCATGCTCCTGGGTTCCCTCGCCGTCTCGTCGCTGTGGGCGCTCAGCGGCCCGGCCCCCCTGGGATGGCGGTGGACGGGCAAGGTCGAGTCAGCCCCCACCGCACGCCTTGCCCTTTCTGGGGATAAGGTCATCGCACCCGTGGGCCGCCGAGTGTACGCCCTCGACGCCCGCACCGGCACCGAGGTCTACTCTTTTCCGCCGGGTGGTGACGCGGACGGCGAATTCCGTACGGACGTGGCCGTTGCCGGCAACACCGTCATCGCCGCGAACTCAAATCGTTTCGTCTACGCATTCAACCGAGACGACGGGGTGAAGACATGGACCTTCCACCTCGGCACCGGCACCGCGCGAACGCTGGTCGCAAACCAAAGTACGGTTTTCATCATCACGTCGGATGACCGCATCGTCGCGCTCAATGCCGACACCGGCGCGAAAGCCTGGACGACGGACTATCAGATCGAGGGTAGCCAGTCAGGCTCTGCAGTGCTCGCCGATGGCCAGATCGTCTTCTACACAAGCGACGGACGTGTTCACGCTGTTGATGCCGTTACGCAGCGGAAGACTTGGGAGCTTCGGTTGCTGTCCGTGCCGTTCAATCCTCAGCCGGCAGCGCTCGGCAACTCGGTGCTGTTGGTATCCGGAGATCAGGTTGCGTTGGTTGCTGCCCGGAGCGGCAGAACGACTTGGGTTCTGCGTCTGCCGGAGCGCATCGTCGGCGGCGTAGCGGTCACCACGCGGGGCGGAGTCGCCGTGACGGAGCGGGGGAACGTATACGCCTTCTCGCTCGACGGGCGACAGTACAGCCGCACGGGGTTAGAACTCGGCGGCTTCGTCCAAGTTCCTCCCCAGCCTGCCGGCGAGAACGCAATCGTTCAAATGACGAACGGCGCCTTCTATTTGGTTGACCCGTCGGACATGGAGCCCAAGGTGCTCTGGGAGTACACAACGTTGCCTCTGCCCGGAACGATGCGTAAAGTGCGTTCTGGGGATTCCGGCGGAGGCGGCGGCGGCGACCTCGGAGGAGGGAGTGGCGGCGGCGGGGGCAACCTCGGCGGCGGCGGTGGAGGTCGAGGCGGGGCAGGCCAAGGGGGCGGGGCCACAACCGAGTCCGAAGTGCCCGCCGACTATGTTGCCGTCATGTCGCCGATTGTCGCTTCCGGTGAGCGGCTCTACGCTCTCGCTGAGGACGGCAGCGTGTTCGCATTCGGGCGCGACATCGGCATTGACGAGACCGGACCCAGCATCGAGATGATGACGCCACCGAGCGGCAGCGCGATGAACGGCTTCGGCAACCTGGACTTCATCTTCCGCATCGAAGACCAGGGTAGCGGCCTGATGAAACGCAGCGTGACCATCACGTTCAACGACCAGGTGATGAAGTTCGAGTACGTTCCAGCCGGCGGATACGTCTATGTGCGCATCCGACCACCGGGGAGCACCCAAGAAGGTGCGAACCTGCCCCTCTCCGATGGGTATCGAACGATCACCGTCTCCGCCACCGACTGGATGGGCAACGTGAGCGAGAAGAAGTTTAGTGTGCTCATTGACAACACGCTGCCGGTCACCCAAGAGCGCGTGGTAGACCAGCGAACCGGTAGTGGTACGGGTCGGTCCGGCCCTGGCCTCGGCGGCGGCGGCGGCGGTTAGCCCGAGAGGGGCGGCAGATGCGCGACCCGAGGTTCTGGCAGGCTTTGCTCAGCCTGAACCTGAGTTCCCGCAAGTGTCGGGAACTCGTCGCCACGCTGGGTGACGGCGCCACGGTCGAGGATCTGCTGCGTCGCCCGGACTTGAGCGAACAGCAGCGCAAAACCCTTGCCGCCGTCCCGGAGGCGTTCGCTCTGCCGGACGGCGTGCGCATCGTGGAGTACAGCGAGCGCGAGTACCCCGAGAACCTGCGCCTCGCTTCCGACCCGCCGCCCGCACTGTTTGTCCGAGGCGACCTTCTCCCTCGAGATGAAGTTGCCGTTGCCGTCATCGGCACTCGTAAGGCGTCACCCTATGGCAAATCGCTCGCTGCGCGCATCTCGCGAGAGCTCGCAGCCGAAGGCGTAACCATCGTCAGCGGCGCGGCCTACGGTATCGACGCGGCTGCACACCGGGGCGCACTCGAAGTGGGCGGCAGAACGTTTGCGGTCCTCGGTTGCGGCGTGGATCGAGCATATCCCTCGGCGCACGCTAGCCTGTTGGACGAGATCTCGCGCTCAGGCGCTGTCGTCAGCCAGTTTCCGCTCGGCACGCCGCCGGACGCCTATCGCTTCCCCAGCAGAAACTACGTCATCGCCGCTTTGGTTCGTGCGGTGGTCGTTGTCGAAGCGCCCCTGCGCAGCGGCGCGCTGCTTACGGCAACGTTAGCGAGCGACGAGGGGCGGCACGTGTTCGTCGCCCCGGCTCCAATGGACAGCGAGAGCCACTACGGCGGTTTCGAACTCGTTAACGAAGGAGCGAACCTTCTCTACGATGTGGGGCAAGTGCTCTCCTCGCTCGGTATCGAGCCTGGCGCATCGCAGGACAGAGGGCAGCCGCCGAGTCTCACCGACCTGCAGCGGCGCATCATCGAGCGCATCGGCGACAAGCCCGCTCTGCTTGACCACCTGAGCGACGAACTGGACTGTCCGTCGTCGTCGGTGCTTGCCGAGCTGACCCAACTCGAGATAGCAGGCTTAGTCGCGCGGGTCGGCGGAGGGTATGTGAGGATTTGAACGCCAACCTGCTCGAGCGGGATGGCTGGTTCGTCGTCGAGGCGGACTTCGATGCGGGCGTGGTGGCAACCGTCGCCGCCGGGCGCGACGAGTCGCTGCCGACGCTTGTTCCCGGCTTGGTTGACATCCATTGCCACGGCGTCGCGGGGCACGATGTGAACGAAGGCGGAGCCGTACAGGCGATGTCCACGTTGCGCGCGCTCGGCGTCGAGTGGGTGTGCCCGACCACGGTCGCCTCGCCGCTCGAACGGATTCGCGAGATTGTTGAGGAGGTGCCGCCTGAGACGCCCGGCTTCGCAGGATTCCACCTCGAGGGACCGTATCTCAGCCCCGCCTATCCGGGGGCCCAACCGGCGGAGGCGCTCGTGCTGCCGAGCGTGGACGAGTTCGCGTCGGCGCTCGGAGAGCTACTGCCGAAGGTCCGCATCGTGACCTTGGCGCCGGAGCTTGCCGGTGCCGAGCCGCTGATTCGCTTTCTGTATCAGAACGGTGTTGTCGCCAGCGCCGGTCACAGCGATGCCGATAAACAGGAGATGGAGGCGGCTGCGAGCGCGGGCTTGCGACACATCACGCATATGTACAACGCAATGCGCCCCTTTCATCATCGAGACCCCGGCATCGTGGGTTTTGGGCTGACTTCGACCGTCGTCTGCGAACTCATCTACGACCGCGTGCATGTTTCCAGGCTCGCCGCAAGCCTTCTGTTTATCGCGAAGCGCCTCTCCGACATCATCGCCGTTTCGGACGGCACGGCGCTGAGCGGCTCGCCGAATGGGACCGTGGGCCGCCTCTGGGGGCAAGAGGTGCGTGTGGAGGGTGGGGCGGCTCGGCTGCCCGGCGGGCGGCTGTGCGGCAGCGTGGCGACGCTGCCGGACGTCTTCCAGGCGCTTTGGCAGGACTTCCGAGAGTTTCCGGAGCGAGCGGTTGCCGCTTGTTCGCTGAACCCGCGCCGGGCGCTGGGGTTGCCGCCGCCGGAGATGTGGCTGGTGGTAGACGGGGACGGCGGTATCAAGGACGTGCGGGAGGGTAATCTCCGCCCGCCTGCAGGTTAGCACAGGCACGGATGCCGGTTCTCACCACCATTAAGCGGATCTTGCTGGGCGCTCCGATTGCGACGAGGCACGCGCACCGAGAGCGTCTGTCGAAGTTCCTTGGTCTTCCGCTCTTAGCTAGCGACAACATCTCCGTTGTCGCCTACGCCAGCGAGGAGATTCTGTTGATGCTGATCCTTGCTGGAAGTGCATCGCTGAAGTATGGCATGCACGTCGCGGTCGCGGTGGTGTTGCTCACCCTGATTGTCATCGTGAGCTACACGCGGGTGGTACACGCCTATCCCGATGGGGGCGGCGACTACCGAGTAGCGAGTGAGAATCTGTCGCCGATGCTTGGCAGAATCGTGGGCGCTGCGTTGCTTGTTGACTATACTTTGACCGCGGCTGTCAGCGTGAGCAGTGGGGTCCTGGCGATCGTATCCGCATGGCCGGCGCTTCATCCATACATCGTGGAGATGGGCGTAGGAGCGGTGCTGTTACTGGGATACGTGAACCTCCGCGGGCTTCGGGAGAGTGGCGTCGTCTTCGCCCTTCCGACGTACTTCTTCGTCGCCTTGATGTTTACCCTGGTCATGTATGGGGTGACGCGGGCATGGGGTGCGCACCATCCTCCAGCCTTCCACGAGGCCGAGCAGACGCTCACTCTCTTTCTCTTGCTGCGCGCGTTCTCCGCCGGCTGTGCGGCGTTGACGGGCATTGAAGCTATTGCAAATGGAGTCCCTGCGTTCAAAGAACCAGCAGCGCGCAACGCTTCGCACGCGCTTTTCATGCTGGGAGGCATCGTGGCAGTCGTATTCTTGGGAATCACATGGCTTGCTGTCAACTTAGGCGTGACACCGATGCACACGGACGATCCGAACTACCGAACCGTGGTGGCGCAAGTCGCCGCCAACGTTTTCGGAGAGGGAGCGATGTTCTTCGCGGTTCAGGTTGCAACGATGGTGATCCTAATCCTGGCCGCGAACACGGCGTTTGCCGACTTTCCGCGCATCTGCAGCTTCATGGCACGGGACGGTAACTTGCCTAGACAACTCGCGGTGCTTGGAGATAAGTTGGTGTACCAGAACGGAATCGTACTCCTGGCCCTTTCATCGGGTGCCCTAATCATGCTGTACGGGGGCGATGTCCACAGCCTGATACCGCTCTACGCGCTTGGCGTGTTCACGGCGTTCACCCTTGGCCAGGCGGGCATGGTTCGCTATCAGTTGAAGAACAAGTTGCCGAGGTGGGGCGCCGCGGTGAGCTTCATCGGGATGTGCACGACGGGCGTAGTGTGGTTCATCGTGCTCATCACCAAGTTTACGGCTGGCGCCTACCTCGTCGTCATCGCCCTTACCCTGCTGGTGTTGACGTTCTCCTTGATCCGGCGGCACTACGACTATCTTGCGCGGAGCTTGAATCCAGACCCGACCTATCACCCCAAGGCTGCGGACTCGGCGGTCATCGTGCTCGTGCCCCGTGTCCACAAGGGCATTCTCCAAGCTCTGGAGTACGTCAAGGCATTCAGCAACGACGTTCGCGCGCTGCATGTCGTCATCAACCCGGACAATGTTGACGCCGTCAAGAGGGAGTGGGACGAGTATGTCGGCGATTTGCCGCTTGTCATCCTAGAGTCACCGTATCGCTCGCTCGTCGAGCCTATCATAGAGTACATTGACGCCGCCATCGAAGAGAAACCCGATAGGATGCTGACGGTGGTGGTTCCGCAAGCCGTGCCCAAGCACTGGTGGCAGTCCATCCTGCACAATAACTCGGCGGAACCGATCCGTCGTGCGCTCGCCGCAAGGCGGAACGTCGTCATCACGAACGTGAGGTACTTCCTAGATTGATCGTAGAGTCCATCAACGACATCATCAAACTGTCTGGGCACTTGACCACGAACCAGTGGGAGACGATTCGCACCGCCGCAAACCTCTTGCTCCGACAACATCCCGAAGGCGTCGTAGTGGACTGCAGCGGCCTCGAGACGGTTACCCACGAGGGCGCCGAGACGTTCCTCGACATGCTGCTCTACATCGAAGCGCAGAACGCGCGCATCATCGTGGCGAACGTTCCGCCGCACATTCTCGAAGAGATTCGCCACGTTCCCGAAGTTCGTTCTCGCCTCGCAATCGCGCACTCGGTCGAGGAGGCGCGAAAGTCGCTTGCGGTGCAGCAGAGCTTCTCGGGCGAAGCGAAAGGAGAGTCAACGACACTCAAGCCTGCGAGCCACCTCATCGTAGCGCTTGGCGGCGGGCGCGCCGACGGCTTTGCTCTCCCGATTGCGGCTGCGATGGCGCAGATGAGACACCTCTCCGTGCTCGTCCTGTATCCGATTGTGCTTCACCGCTCCCTGCCGATGACCACTCCGATGCCTGAACTGGAGGAGGCGGGCCAAGAATCTTTGAAAACCGCGGGCGACTTACTCAAGTCGCGCTCGATTCAGTATGAACTCATCATGAAGCGCGGACGGGAACTGTACGCCGTCATCGAGAAGGTCTCTGCAACCCAGGAGGAGCGCCTTGTCATCGTGGCGCTTCCCGACCCGGACAAGCACAAGCGAGAGCCGCAGGCGACCGCCGACCACCTGCTCTCCAGCGTGCGCTCCGAGTTGATTCTCGTGCGCCCGCCGCTCGAGGAGCCCGCGCCCAACGACAGGAAGGCGTAGGTCGTCGCACCGCCGAGCGCGCATAATCTACGACATGCCGACCGTAGCCACGCAAATCGAGGAGATTCTGGCGAGCGACAAGCCGATCCACGTGCGCGCCCCGCGAGGCCCAGCGCTCAACTGCAAAGGCTGGATCCAGGAAGCCGCGCTCCGTATGCTGCTCAACAACCTCGACCCCGAGGTCGCGGAGAGACCACTGGACCTAGTGGTCTATGGCGGCATAGGAAAGGCGGCTCGCAACTGGTCGTGCCTCAAGGCGATCGTGAAGTGCTTGCTCAACTTGAGCGGTGAGGAGACGCTGCTGATCCAGAGCGGCAAACCGGTCGGCGTACTCGCTACCCACTCGGACGCGCCGCGCGTTCTGCTGGCGAACTCGAACCTCGTGCCGCGCTGGGCAACGTGGGAGGTTTTTCGCGAACTGGATCGCAAGGGCCTCATCATGTTCGGCCAGATGACCGCCGGCTCGTGGATCTACATCGGCACCCAGGGCATCCTTCAGGGCACCTACGAGACGTTCGCTTCGCTTGCGAGTACCCACTTTGACGGCTCGCTTGCAGGGCGACTCGTTGTTACCGCCGGGCTGGGCGGTATGGGCGGCGCGCAGCCGCTTGCGATCACGATGAACGGCGGCGTCGCGCTTTGCATCGAGGTTGACCCATCGCGTATCCAGAGAAGACTGGAGACGCGGTACCTCGATCGCGCTGCCGACTCCCTCGACGAGGCGCTCGCTCTGTGCAGCGAGGCGAAAGAGCAAAGGCAGCCGCTTAGCGTCGGTCTGTGCGCCAACGCCGCCGACGTCATCCCCGAACTCGTGGAGCGAGGCATGACGCCCGATGTTCTCACCGACCAGACGAGCGCGCACGATGTCTTGAACGGCTACGTTCCAAATGGCTTCTCCCTGGAGCAGGCCGAGCGAATGCGCAAGCAAGAGCCCGAGCGCTACATCCGAGAGGCGAATCGCGCAATCTGTGAACACGTCTCCGCAATGCTCGAGCTGCAGCGGCGAGGGGCGGCAACGTTTGACTACGGCAACAACATCCGACAGGTGGCGAAGGACAACGGCGTCGAGAACGCATTCGATTTTCCCGGCTTCGTCCCCGCCTACATCCGGCCGCTGTTCTGCGAAGGGAAAGGTCCGTTTCGCTGGGCTGCGCTGAGCGGCGAGCCGGACGACATCGCGGCGATAGATGAGGCGATTCTCAACGAGTTTGGCAACGATGAGGCGCTCTGCCGCTGGATTCGCTTGGCCGCCGAGAGGGTCAAGTTCCAGGGTCTACCCGCGCGCATCTGCTGGCTAGGGCTGGGCGACCGGGCGCGCCTTGGCCTGCTGATGAACCGGATGGTCGCCGAGGGGCGGCTCCGAGCACCGATTGTAATAGGGCGCGACCACCTCGACACCGGGAGCGTTGCTTCCCCAAACCGCGAAACCGAAGCGATGCGCGACGGAAGCGACGCCGTGAGCGATTGGGTGTTCCTGAATGCGCTCATCAACGCGGTCGGTGGCGCATCCTGGGTCTCGGTGCATCACGGAGGCGGCGTCGGCATGGGGTATGCACAACATGCAGGTATGGTCATCGTCGCCGACGGCACGGCCGAGGCGGAGAAGCGCTTGCGACGCGTGTTGCACACCGACCCTGCGACCGGCGTGCTTCGACACGCCGATGCAGGCTACGAGAAAGCGATCGAGACGGCGAAGCAGAAGGGCCTTTTCATCCCCATGCGCGAAGAGGATGCGGGTTCTTAGGCTCGCGCGACTCGCCGTCGGTATCCTCTCGCCCGCGCTGGCCGTGGCGATGTTGTTCGCTTTCAGTTCTCGCCCCGACTCTCTCGCGGCTGTAACGGTCCTGCCCGTGTTCGTGTGGTTTCT